>DATBMR010000090.1:0-8908 GCA_036554745.1 Binatia bacterium | reverse complement strand
TTGCCACGTTGGAACGCGATTGGTGGAAGAGCCTGGTGGCACAGGTGTTCGAACCATGGAGTCCGTTGGAGCAATTTGACGATTTTTTTGCCGAGCTATTCGCCTATTTCGCCAACCCGCGAGCCTGGGACCTTTACCCGGAAGTGCCCGATGTCCTCACCGGTCTGAAGCGGCTTGGTCTGTCGCTAAGTGTGATCTCTAATTTCGATTCGCGTTTGGTGCTCATTCTTGATGGCCTCGGCGTCGGTTCAGCCTTCGATCAAATTTTCATTTCGAGTCGAGTCGGCTATGCCAAGCCTGACCGACAAATCTTCCACGCCGCCTTGAAGCGCCAGGAGCTTCGGCCGGAACACGCCCTTCATGTCGGCGACAGCGAAATTAACGACCAGCGCGGCGCCATCAACGCCGGACTGCGCGGCATCCTCGTCGATCGGCGCAAGCCCGGCGGCACCAAGGATGGCGCGCGCATCTCGAGCCTGACTTCGCTCCTCGATCTGGTCCAGTGAACGCGGCAGTGCCAACTTGACACCTCGCGCGGGCTGCGTTACACGGCAGCTTAGTTGAATGAGTTTGCATGAATTTTTCGAACCGAGAGAAGAAATCCGATGCTAGCGGAGCGGATATTCATCACCGTTCCCGCACGCTTGAGCCCGGTTTAACGAGCCTTGTTTGCCTTTCGCCAATGCTGTCTATGCGCCTGTGGATAATATGAATACAGCCGTGATGCCGATGAAACTCCCGAGGCCAAGAGTCCGGGAATTCTTCGGGCGGCATCTAGCGGAGAAATAGCGTTGACTGTCGGCGCGCCCTATTCTCCGCTGGCGTTGAGGTGGATGGTCCCGAGTTGGCACATGGCCTAACCCGAGCTGCATGACGCCATGGACAAAAAAACCAACAAGCTTGAAGACGAACGCTCCAGTGCCGTCGCCGAAGAGCGGCAAAGAATTTCTCGCGAGTTGCACGACCGGGTGCTGCAGCTACTCTCCGGAGCCAGGCTGCGCGCTGAGACCTCGCGGCACCAGCTGCTTGGCAACCGTCGGCTCCTTGAAAAGGAGCTTAAGACGATCGAAGGCAATATCGACCAGGCGATCACGGAAATCCGTAATCTGCTCACGGAAAATCAGGCCGCCGAGGACATCCAAGCCGGCTCGCTGGAAAGGCGACTTAAACAAGAGTTGGAAATTTTCCGCGCTCGCACGGGGTTTAAGCTCGATTTTCAATGCGCCGTCGGCGCAAAGAATTTGCCTGTCCCAATCGAACGCGAGTTATATTTCACGTTGCGTGAGGGGATATTGAACGCCGTGCGCCACTCGCGCGCCACTGAACTGCATTTGGCCCTCAGCGCAACCACCGACGGCTGCCAAGCCCACTTGCGAGATAACGGTGTCGGCTTTGACCTCGCAGCGACTAGCGCCAGCAGCCATTACGGCCTCAAAGGCATGAGAGAGCGCATCCGGAAAATCGGGGGAGAATTCGTGGTTGACACCGGACCCGGGAAGGGTACGGAAATTAGGATCACGATCCCTTTCGCCGCTCGGTAACGCCGATTTCAACAACCAACCGGCGGCGCGCCAGACATTTCCCAAACTCCTTTTCAATGTCGCTGGCGTTAGACGCCGATTCGCGCCGCACGGCCGCGTCCAGCATGCGAGGCACGCACTTGGAGCGGCTTCGGCTTCAACGCGATTCGAGCGCCCCTGCAAAGCAGGCTCCCTCGCTCACAATTTTCCCTTTCCCTGTGAAATCTGGCGCGAAGCGCCTAACTTTGTCAGCGCCGCCCCGCTCACTCGAAAGACGGTCCAATCGTTCATCGGCACGGCGCCGAGTTTCCGGTAAAAATCGATCGCTGGCTCATTCCAGTCCAGCACCGACCATTCGAGCCGGCCGCACTGCCGCTCGTTGGCGAGCTTAGCGACATAACGCAGCAATGCGCCGCCGAAGCCCCGTCGCCGAAAGCTCTGCTCGACAAACAGATCCTCGATATAAATTCCCGCACGCCCAAGAAAGGTCGAGTAATTGTGAAAGAAAAGCACGAAGCCAACCGGCTGCTTGTCAAAATAACCGATCGCTGCCTCTGCGGTGCGGCGCCGTCCGAACAGCGTCTGGCGCAGGACTTCTTCGGTGGCGACGACCTCATGCGAGAGGCGCTCGTAGTCTGCCAGCTTCTTGATAAACGTGAGAAGCACCGGCACATCCGGCTTGCGCGCCGGCTGAATCCGAAATCCGGGAATCTTGCTGGAGAACTGCACCCCTGCTTTCTCGATCAATCTGATACGAAGCGAACCTGCCATGCCGTCGACTAAATTTTTTTCTGCCCAGCTACTTGGCGTCCCTGAGCGCCCGCCAGACCCGCTCGGGCGTAAGCGGTAAATCCTTGATGCGCACGCCGGTCGCACGATCAAGGGCGTTGCACACGGCGGGTGCGACCGAAAGAATGCCGCCCTCCGCCATGCCGCGTACTCCGAACGGTCCGGGTCCGTCGCCATTCTCGATGAGCGCCGTGTGAAACTCCTCGGGCACATCGTTAAAGGTCGGCACGCGGTAATCGACCAGGCTGGGATTGAGCAATTGGCCATTCTCATAAACCAGTTGCTCGAAGAACGTATGGCCGACTCCCTGCATCGCTGCTCCCTCTTCCTGCGCCATGCAATGTTCGGGATGGATCGCTTTGCCCACATCGGCGACCGAAATAAATCTCTTCAGCCTGAGTTCGCCGGTCTCACGATCGATGATGATCTCCGCAGCGCCCATGCCCACCTCCCAGAAAACCGGCAGCTGGTTGTCGGTGATCTCCGGCCCCGCCTCGCCGCGGCCGATCATTTCGCCACCCGAGGCTTTGCCGAAGCGGCGCTCGAAAGCTTCCAGGAAGGTAATCCGTGACTCGCCGCAGATGAGCGCGCCGTCTTCGACCCGTATTTGACGAGGTTTGACGCCCATCATTGCCGCCCCGACTTTGATCAATTGCTGCTTCAGGTCGCGTGCCGCTTGATGCACCGCCGTTCCCATGAGAGTGGTCGACCGACTCGAACCGGTCGAGCTGTCGTAGGGCGTCACCTTCGTATCGGCGCCGAGCATACGAAATTTCTCCATCGGCAACGTCAGCTCTTCCGCGGCGATCTGAGTCAACGTCGTCCGCACGCCTTGCCCCATCTCCGTGCTGCCCGCAACGATATTGGCGATCCCGTCGGACTGCATCCGAATCATCGCCACCGATACCGGTGTTGCGCCCGCATTGGTAATCGCGCAAGCCATGCCGACCGGCGCATGCTTGTTGCGGAGCGCCTGCTTCCAGCCGCTTTCACGAACCAAGCTCTTGAGGCTCGACGCCAGATTAGCATCTATGCCTTTCAATCCGGGCCGCAATTCTTGGCCTTTCTTGAGCAGATTTTTCAACCGCAGCTCGGCCGGATCCATGCCGATCTTGGCCGCTAGCATCTCGATTTGTGACTCGCCTGCGTAAATCACCTGGGGTGCGCCGATCGCCCGGTAAGAGCCTGCCGAACCCGTATTGGTGTAAACCTGATAAGCGTCCGTGCGAATGTTGGGAATCCAATAAGGTCCGATCACTCGTGTCGCAGAACGCGCAGTCACTTGCGGGCCATTGTCATCATAACCGCCGGTGTCAAGGAAAATCTCGGCCGCGCGTGCCATGATCGTGCCGTCACGCTTGATGCCGGTTTTGAGTCTCACGCGGGCGCCGTGTCGGCGCACGGTAACCATCGATTCGCCGACCGAATTACAAACACGCACCGGATATTTTGCCTTGCGCGCCAGCGCCACCACCAAGGGCTCAAACTTCGTATAAGATTTGCTACCGTAGCCGCCGCCCAAATAAGCGATAATCAGGCGCACTTTGGAGGGTGGCACTTTAAAAATCCTGGAAATATCGCCACGCACCTGAAACGGATGTTGGGCCGACGACCACACCGTGATCTCATCATCGCCGTAGTGCGCGATCACCGAGTGGGGCTCCATGGCGTAGTGGTAGACCATCGGGAAGGTGAAGATGTCTTCGACGATCTCATCCGATTGGGCAAACCCCTCTTCGACGTCGCCGCGGACGACTTTTTCATGGGTGCCAATGTTTCCGCCCTTTTGCTCGTGAACAAGCGGCGCACCACTCTGCAACGCCGCGTCGATGCCGGTGACCGCCGGCAACTCGTCATATTCGACACGAATCAACGTCAGGGCCTCTTCTGCGGTCGCCAAGTCCACTGCAGCCACAGCCGCCACCGGCTCGCCCGCATAACGAACTTTCTCGATCGCAATCACCGGCCGCCCGTTGTAGATCGGGCTCAGATCGGTGAGATCCGCGGCCGTCAAAACGGCAAACACGCCGGGCAGGGTCTCCGCTGGTTTGACGTCGATCGCGCGAATGCGCGCGTGCGCATAGGGGCTGCGCAGAATTTTGCCGTAAAGCATTCCGGGAACGGCGATATCGCCGACGAACTTCGCTTTGCCCGTGACTTTGTCGACGCCGTCGACGCGCGCAACGCTGTGGCCGACGTATTTGAGCTGTCGGTTCGTCATCTCGTCTCCGATCGTTAATTTTATCGAAGCTAACAAAGCGTGTTCACCAGATCAAGAAACCGCGGAGTTGGGAATTGCGCCACGTTTTCGCTATAAGGTGCGCATGCGTTTTTCCTCACGACTCATCCGCGGCACGCTGGTACAGCGCTATAAGCGCTTTCTCGCCGACGTGCGCCTGGACAGCGGTGAGATCGTTACCGCCCACTGCACCAACACCGGCAGCATGCTCGGTTGCCAAGATCCTGGCAGTACGGTGTATCTTTCGCGCAGCCCCAACAAGGGCCGCAAGCTCGCCTTTACCTGGGAGATGATTCAAGTCGAGCGAACCTGGGTGGGCATCAATACACTGCATCCCAACCGGCTCGTCGCCGAAGCGATCGCAGCCGGCGGCATCGCGGAATTACGGGGTTACACGACCATTCGCCGCGAAGTCAGAGTCAGCGCGCACAGCCGGCTCGATCTCTGTTTGGAGCGAAACAACGGCTGCTGCTTCGTCGAGGTCAAAAATGTCACAGTTTCGTTCGCCGGCGCGGCGGCATTTCCCGATGCGGTGAGCGAGCGCGCGACCAAGCATCTCAGGGAGCTGATTCGTCTCAAGCGCCGCGGCCATCGCGCCGCCGTGGTGTTTGTCGTTCAGCGCGACGATTGTGAATATTTTCGTCCGGCGGATGAAATCGATCCTGAGTACGGCCGCTGGCTGCGCCTTGCCGTGAAAGCGGGTGTCGAGGCACTGCCCTACCATGCTCATGTGAGTCCGCAGGCGATTTTTATAACTCATCGGTTGCCGGCCAAGATCTAAACCCCCCCGGCACAGTAGCTCTCTTGCGGCCGACCAAGCTCGAGCATCTCGAACTCGGTGAGAAATTTTTCCTCATGGACCACGACCACTGTTTGGATGGCATTGCTTGGCGCCGACCCCGCATGCTAGAAAACCGGCAGCGGGAGAATTCATTTCAGGAGGACCTATGATCAGCGCGAAAGATCTACGCGGGGTTTTGGCGATCATGCCGACGCCGGCCAAGGAAGGAGCCGATCGCCTCGACGCAACCAATACCGTGGACTTGGACGAGACCGCCCGTCTGGCCGAGAGCCTCGTGCGCGATGGCGCCGCGGGCATCATGGCGCTTGGAACCATGGGCGAGTGCGCCACCACGTCGCAGGCGGACTACGAGTCGTATGTCGACTGCCTAATCAAGACGGTGCGCGGGCGCATCCCGACATTTGTCGGCACGACCGCACTAAGCGGCCATGAGATCGCGCGGCGCATCAAATTTGTCAAAAACCTCGGCGCCACGGGCACGCTGCTGGGAATTCCTATGTGGCAGCCGGCCACCCTCGACATGGCGGTCAAATTCTACGGCGACGTGGCGGATACTTTTCCGGACTTTCCCATCATGGTTTACGCCAACCCGCGCGCTTTTCGTTTCCCGTTCGGCGTTGATTTCTGGAAACAAGTGGTCGACAAAGCACCGACGGTCATGTCGGCAAAATTTTCCAGCAAAGCTATCTTAAAAGAAGCGGTCGCCGCGACCCACAGTCGTGTCAACTTCGTACCACCGATCGGGCTGGCGTACGAATTCGCGCACATTTCGCCGGCAACTCAAACCACCTGCTGGATACCGGCGGTCGGTCCGCAAGTCGGCCTGGCGCTAATGAAATCCTTGGCGGCGGGCGACGCCCAGCAAGCCAAGGCGGTCGCCGACGACATCGCCTGGGCCAACGAACCACATCACGTAATCACGACCTCGCAAGATGTTTTCGCGTCCTACAATATTCAAATGGAAAAAATCTTGATGAGCGCTTCCGGCTACTGCAAAACCGGACCGATTCGCCCCCCCTACAACGTCATGCCCGAAGACTTCCTCAAAGCGGCCACGGAGGGCGGTCGGCGCTACGCTAAGCTGCGCGAAAAATACTCGAAAGTTCTCGGCTGAGAGAAATAACATGAAATTGGACGGACAGGTTGCAATCATCGTCGGCGGCGCGCGCGGCATCGGCGAGGCGATCGCCCACATGTTTGCTCAGGAAGGCGCAACGATCGTCTTGGTGGATCTGGAAACAATGAAGTCCCAACTCGATCGGGTCGTGCAAACGATTGATCGGCAAGGCGGCAAGGCCGCGGCGATCACCGCCGATTGTAGCGACGATCCCCAGGTAAACGCCCTTGTCGATGAGACCATTCGCCGTTTCGGCAAGATCGACGTGCTCGTCAACAGCGCCGGCTTTCGCGGGCCGCTCGTGCCGGTGCAGGAGATCAGCGAAAAGGAATGGGACGACGTGCTTTTGTACAATCTCAAGCTCGTTTTTCTCTGTTGCCGGGCCGTCTTGAAGCAAATGATCAAGCAGAAAAGCGGCAGCATCGTTAGCATTGCGGGAACTGCGGGCAGGGAAGGCATGGCACTGCGCGGCTCGCTGTGCGCCGCTAAATGGGGACTCATCGGCCTCACTCAAACCATTGCCAAGGAAGCCGGCCCGTACGGCGTTCGGGCCAATGTGATATGTCCGGGCGGCATGGACGAACCCGACCTGCGGGAAATGTATGCAGAAAGAGCCAGGGGGCTGGGAATGGAATTTTCCCAGCTGGAAAAACAAGTACTCGAACTCACGCCGTTGAGGAAATACGCCAAGCACGACGAAGTTGCCAAAGCAGCGCTCTTTTTGGCGTCGAGCGATTCATCGCACACCACCGGTGAATCGCTCAACGTTTCCGGCGGGCGATTAATGAGCTAACCGCGCGTTGAAGAGCGCGCGTGCGAACCTAAAAGTGCCGCTGAAGAACGACCGCTGCCGTAATCGTCGGCGAGCTTGCCGAACAAGGCGGTGCCCGCCGCCCATCCGATCATGGCGACCATGTACGGCAACCTCGCCAGCGCGCGCGACGCGCCGAATTCTTTTCTCGATCGGCGGTAAAAACAAACTGAAAGTTTTCACGGCGATGGAGGTAAGGGTAACGACGGCGGCACACAGAAAGCAGAATCGAGTCTGCGATATTTTCATGGGCACGAAAATGCCAGTACAGTGCCGGCCAATCAACGGCGCCGTTCAGTCGCAATGATCATGTTCCTCTTGCGGGACTTGACGTCTTGGCGGGAGAATTCGTAATTTTCTGGCGATTGTCTGGCGCCGAATTAGCTCTTCGCTAGGGCAGATAAGCGCGGTCGCGCCAAAATTTCTCGGCGGCAGGATGCAGTGGAATCACCAGTGGTCCATCGGGGGTATCACGGCACATCCGATCAAGCGGCAGCGGACCCGGCTCTTGCCAGGCAATTCTATCCTTCCGCGCTTCGAGCGCAGAGCAGATCGACAATATAACCGGGTCGGCCACGTCTGCATGCGTGTAAACCGCGAATCCGCTGAAATCAAGGGTCGGCACGTCACTCGCCAAATTGGGATAGCGCTCCTTGGGAATCACGGCCCGGCGAAAACCGAGCGCTTCGAGGCGGGTCAAGATGGCTTCATCGAGCGGCAGTACGCGCATGCCATCCTTCGCCGCCGAGTTGACCCAGCCGCGCACGGCCTCGTCGATCACCATGTCGACCTCACCGCGCGCCACCGCGCCGAGCCGGTTTTCGTTTTTCGGTAGGCCGTCATCGTAGCGAACCTGACCGCCCCAAGCGACGATGTCTTCGACTGAGAATCCCGCTGCGGCGAAAACTTCCTTGACGATCGGATGCACGGCGTGATCCCTCTGCCCGCGCATCGAAACGCGCAGCGGAGAGCGACGTTCCCGAATGTCATGCAGGGATTGCAAACCCGTGCGCTCCGTCACGGCGAACGCAAGCTGATCGGGTGACGGGATGACCGTGACCGCCCGCAGTGGGATCGGCGTTGCAAAGGGCCCCGTGCCACGCTCGGCGAGCGCCAGATAACCCGCTGGGTTGCTAATCGCCACCTGAACTTCGCCACGAGCAACCTGTCCGATCGCCGCCGGTCCGTCGCTGGCGAATAAAGTTACCGCCCACCGCTCGGCACCCTGCGGCCGCAAGCTCACCAGCGCCTGGCGGTGCGCCCAACCGCTCTGATCGACCATCTCCGATGCGACTTCGAGAACCAGGCGCGACCGTATGGTATCTCTGCCGACGGCACGGCTCGTCGTTTCAGTTGATGATTTTTCGCTCATGACCGATGAGTCTACTCCCCAATATTGATGGCGTGATCTTGGCGTGCCGCACGGCCTAAGTTTTCGTCATCCGGAGCGCGTGGGCCAAAGACGCAAAACAGATTGTTCGCCTTCGGCTCATCTATGAAAGCTTTGTCAAGGTGGCTGTAATTATCCGATCAGTTTTTCTCCAGATGCTGCAGATCAAATGTTTCCCTGTCGTCCGTAATTCTCACCCGATGGTATCGGACTCATCTATTCGCCGTCTTGTGCGGCAGA
>DATBMR010000027.1:0-15070 GCA_036554745.1 Binatia bacterium | reverse complement strand
TGGTGGAGCCGATGGGAGTCGAACCCACGACCTCTTGAATGCCATTCAAGCGCTCTCCCAACTGAGCTACGGCCCCACGTGCGGAATAAACTGGCGAGTGTTCAGGTAAAATTAAGAGAGCGTGCGGTAAAAGTCAAACTGAGCGCCGCGGGTTTAGGATAGCTCGCCACAAACGGTGTCAAGGAGACCTCGGCGTGTATTCAAGCCTCGACCAAGGTCTCACCTGCATTAGAGAGATGTCTTCGTTCGGTCGAAATGACATTCGATGATTGCTGTTCCAGTGCGAGAGAATTATCGCATCTCAGTTAATCCCTGATGCGATTCAGGCCAGTTTCGTGCCAGCAAACCTGTCATTTGCCGCGCACCAGCTCTTCGGCGTGCCGGCGCACTTGCTCGGTGATCTTAACTCCGCCAAGCATGCGCGCCAATTCACCGACGCGTTCCTGCTCGGACAGCTGCTTGACACGGGTAAACGTTCGCCCTTTCTCGACCGCTTTTTGCACCACGAAGTGAGCGTCCGCCAGGGCGGCGATCTGCGGCAGATGGGTGACGCTGATCACTTGATGGTACGTCGCCACTTGTTTGAGCTTCTTGCCGACGATCTCCGCCACCCGTCCGCCGACCCCGGCATCGACCTCGTCGAAGAGCAGGGTCGAAACGACGCCCGGCGTCAGCACCAACGCCTTAAGCGCCAGCATCAAGCGCGACAACTCACCGCCTGAAGCGATTTTCGCAAGCGGTTTGACCGGTTCTCCCGGGTTTGGCGAAAAATAAAATTCCACCTGATCCATGCCTCGGTCCGTCAGCCTTCGCCCGGCGATAAAAAATGGCGGGTCATCCGCTCTATCGTTCTGAGTCATGAAGCGAACTTCGAAAGCGGTTTCCGGCATGCCGAGTGCTCTGACTTCTCGCTCCATGTCGCGCTTCATTTTTTGCGCGGCGCGCCGGCGCTCGTGGGAAATCTTCTCCGCCTGCCCCCACGCTACTTTGCGGGCCTCGGCAAAAGCCTTTTCCAATCCGGCGATTTGCTCTTCGCTGCTCTCTAGATTTTTGAGCGACAGCGAGATTTCTTCGTACAAGCGCAGAATATCTTCGACTTCGGCCTTGTACTTGCGCTTGAGCCGCTGGATCTCGGCGAGACGGTCTTCGACCTGCTCCAGCGCGCGCGGATCGAAGTGCACTCGCTCGGCATAGCGACGCAGCTGCGTCGCCGCCTCTTGCAGCTGCGCCAGCGAAGAGTCGAGCAGATCGAGCGTCGGTTGAAGATGGCAATCAATCGCCGCCAACTCGCGCAGCCGCACAGTGTACTTGCGTAACTGGCCGACCAGGGCGCCGTCGCCTTCGTAAAGCAGCTCCTCGCCTTCACGGCAGCCCTGATGAAGCTTCTCGCCATGGCTCAAGATATTCTTGGTGGCGCGGATCTCTTCCTCTTCGCCGGGATGAAGCCGCGCGTGGCCGATCTCTTCGGCTTGTGCCTCGAGCAGGGCTCGGTCGCGGCGCCGTTGTTCGAGCGACTCGCGGCTTTCCTTCAATTCGTTCCATGCCTGAGCAAGCGTGCCATATTTTTCTCGCATCGACAGCGGCGCCAGATTGGCGAAGGCATCGAGCAAGTTTAAATGCGTGTCGGCTTGCAGCAAATTGTGTTGTTCGTGCTGGCCGTAAATATGCACCAGCGCACTGCCGGTCTCAGCGAGCACGCCGAGCGGGCATAGGCTGCCGTTTAGATAAATACGATTTTTACCTGAACGGCTGAGGACCCGTTTGATCACCAGCTCGCCGTCAGCATCAAACCCGGCCTCCCGGAGCGTGCTTTCAATTCCCGCTGGCAAAGCATCGAACAGCGCTTCGACGGTGGCGGCGTCTTCGCCGGCTCGGATAATGTCCGACGCGCCGCGCTCACCGGCGACCAGGCCTAGGGCGTTGAGAATGATAGATTTGCCGGTCCCGGTTTCACCGGTGAGGATGTTCAGTCCCGGCTTGAGCTCCAGGACCACTTCATCGATAATCGCGAAGTTCTTGATGCGAAGCTCGCGCAGCATAGGGTGAATCCCTCAGCGTTCTCCCCACTTGAGCTTCGCGCGTAAAATTTCGTAGTAACTGCGCGACGGGAGTTTGATCAGTGATACGGGCAGGCCGTAATCGCGCGCTTCCACCTTATCGCCGTTGTTGAGCCGCACTCCCGGCTGACCGTCGGTAATCAAGATCACGGTGTCGCCGAATGAACGCAACGTGACCCGGATGGTCTGGTTGCTCGGCACCACGATCGGCCGGTTGGTCAGGGTATGCGGACAAATCGGCGACAGCACAACCGCGCCGAGCGTTGGTTCAAGGATCGGTCCTGCCGCCGCCAAGGAATAGGCGGTCGAACCGGTTGGTGTCGAGATGATCAGACCGTCGGCCCGATACGTGCATAGATAATCGTTGCCAACATAGGTTTCCAGATCGATGATGCGGCTGCGCGCGCCCTTGGTGATGACGGCGTCGTTGAGCACGCGAAACTTGTGATTGCGACCCTTTTGGCCGATCACCCTTACTTCCAGGGTCATGCGTTTTTCGACTTCGTAGTCACCGTCAAGAGTTTTGCTCAACACCGATTCGAACTCGTCGACCGCCACTTCCGTGATGAAGCCCAAGCCACCGAGGTTGACGCCGAGAATCGGCACTTCGGGCCGCTCCACCAAAGGCGCAATATTGAGCAAGGTGCCATCGCCGCCAAGCGAGATAATCAGGTCGGCTTTGGCCGCCATCATTTTCTTGCTGCAGGGCTGCGCGCCATCGCGCCCGAGGCCATTTTCCACGTAAACTTTCTTGCCGCGTTTCTTAAGCCACGGCACCAGCCAACGCACCATCTGAGCCGCCTTGGGCTCTTGATACTTCGCGACTATGCCGACCGTACGAATCATCGCTCGAGTTGCTCCTGCGCGAGATTATCACAGCGGATAAAAAAATGTCCACGAGACAACACTCCATCGCGTGAACATTCGTTGAAATCGAACGCAGCCAGGGGATCAACCGTGGTCGCAATCCGCATCGATCGGCGGCATCCGGAGGTTTAGACAACCAGCTTACGCAGGCGGGCGCTCAGGTAGTCCACTACCATGACCAATGCGATCAACACCAAAACGATCGCCGCCGCCTCCTGATACTGAAAGGTTCGAAAGCTCGTGTTCATCAAGTAGCCGATACCGCCCGCACCGATCAACCCGAGCACGGACGCCGCGCGAATGTTGGTCTCCAGGCGGTACAAGGTGAACGAAATCAAGTCGGGCAGAATCTGCGGCAGGACGGCGAACGAAAGGACCTGGGGATAGCCCGCGCCGGTGGCGCGGATCGCTTCGACCACGCCCTCGTCGATATTTTCCACCGACTCCGACAAAAGTTTGCCGAGCACCGTAGCCGTATGCATCGCCAACGCCAGGGTTCCTGCGAAAGCGCCCAATCCCACCGCGGCGACGAACAATAAGCCGAGCGCGAGATCGGGGACCGTCCGCACCAGGTTGAGCACGGCACGCACACCGAAGTAAACGAAGCGATGCGGCGTGGTGTTGCGCGCAGCCAGAAATCCCAAAGGAAAAGCCACCACCAAAGCGAGAAACGTACCGGCCAGAGCCATCTGGACGGTTTCCAACGTCGCGCCAACGACGGTCTGAGGAAACGTATTGTTCCACCACCGTTCGCGCGCCCGCGACGCCGATGCGCCGAGCGGGAGCGGCCATACTAACTCCATCCATGTCAGTTCTTCCGGCAAGTAATAACGGGCGGGGTCCGTGAGTTTGGTGAAATCGGGCGGCAACATGCGGCCGAGCGTGGCCAAGATCTGCGGGATTCCTTCGAGCAGTTCTCCTGGGCGAATCTTGGCGCCGTGGAAAGACCAAACGAGCAAGATGATCGCCAATACGACTGCGGTGAAGAACTTATTGCTACGGCGCGGCTGGCGCGGCGCTTCAGAAAAAATGTCACTCCCTTCTATCCGGCTCAGAGTTTCTGTCACAGCCCTCTCCTTTTGATTAGCTTATCTCCCCGTCCATCAATGATCTTAGTCGTTGTGCCGGTACACAAGGTCAATCTCTTGATCGCTTAAACGCCTGGTCGCGACGTCGAAGGCGATCCTTCCCGCGCGTAGTCCGATTACCCGGTCGGCGTATTCCCGCGTCAGCTCCAACGTGTGAAGACTCACCAACGCCGTGATGCCGTCCTCCTGGCAGACGCGCCGCAGAATATCCAAAACCACTCGGGATAGTTTCGGGTCCAGGCTCGCCACCGGTTCATCGGCAAGAATGATAGCCGGGCGCTGCATCAAAGTGCGTGCAATCGCGACCCGTTGTTGTTCACCGCCGCTGAGCTCATCGGCGCGCTTGTAGGCGAGTTCGAGCAGACCGACGCGCTTGAGATTGATGAGCGCCTGGCGCTCCGCCTCTCGGGAAAAGATCCTGAGCGTACCGCGCACCACCGGCTGGTCACCCAGCGCGCCGGAAAGCACGTTATCGATCACCGAAAGCCTCTTCACGATATTGAACTGCTGAAAGATCATGCCGATCCTGCGGCGCAGCCGGCGCAGTTCGCGCAAATCCAGCTGCAGAACATCGATCGCCGCGCCGTTTTGGCCGGTGAGCAGCGTTTGCGGAATCAGGATGCGCCCGCTGGAAGCCTTGACCAGCCGGTTGATGCAGCGCAGCAGCGTCGATTTGCCGGCCCCCGAAAGGCCGATGATGCCGACGAATTCAGCCGCTGCGACTTTGAAATTGACGTCGCGCAATACCGGAACGCCAGGAGTATAGGATTGTTGAAGACCCTGAACGTCGAGGATGGTCACGACGGTGCTTTTCGCAGGGCGGACTTAAGCTGGATTCCGGCAGCGCTGAAAGCCGCGCGCACTGAGTCGTAATCCTGGTCGGTGGCGGTGACGAAACCATCGATTTGATAAAGCTCGCGAAACATCTTTTTGCCGTTTGGATCCGCGCTCAGACGGATGAAGACATCGATGATCTGTTCCGTGATCTGCGGGTTCAAGTCGGCGCGGACGACCAGATTGTCGGCGGGAATCGGCTCAGAAAATGCGATCGGACGGATCTTCATGACCTCGGCGGGATCTTTGAGATAGCGCATCCACGCGGTGTCTTCACCGTCCGGCGAATTGGCATAAGTCGCGCCGGCGTCCACCTTGCGGTTCAAGACCGCTAGTACGGTGGCGTCATGGCCGCCCGCGTAAAGAATCTTTTTGAAATCGCGAACTGGATCGATGCCGTGCTGTTTAAGCATCTTCCGCGGAAATACGTGGCCGGTGGTGGACAGTGAATCTGCAAAGGCAAAGGTCTTACCGCGCAAGTCGCCGATCGTCCAAATGTCGCTATCCGCGCGGGCGATGATCGCCGCATAGTAAAAGGGGATGCCCTTGCGCTCGGACTTGAGCACGACTCGGATGTTTGCTTCGTTCTTGGCCATGACGTAGGAGGCCGGCGTCAGAAACGCCGCGTCGAGCTTATTGACCCGCAGGGCTTCGACCACGCCGGTGTAGTCGGTGGCGACGAACGGCTCAACCTCCATATTCAGCTCTTTGCGCAGGATCTCCACCAGCGGCTGAGCATTCTCCATGACCTGGCGGGCGTCCTCGGAAGGCACAAACCCGACGCGCAGCATTGTCCTGCTCGGTGCCGAGCCGCGGCACGCCGCCAATAAAGACAGGATTAACGCAAGCCAGCACAAAACGTCCGGCCGGACCATGGTTCATTGTTACTGAATGCCTCTTCACGGCGCAAACGCTCGACTCGCTCCGATCAAGAGAAGCGGCAGTCGCCGAGAATTCTCGGCGCGGCAGAACAAATGATGGACAGTCGACGAGGAGTAGGCACTAGGAGCGCAGACACGAGCCGCCAAGTGGTATGTGCTTCCGGTCCGGGGGAGAATCGCAGCTGGCCGCTAACGATCTTTGATCTCGGCCAGTAACTGCTCGGCTTTGATTTTATGTTTGGCGTCGTCGGAAAACTGAATCGGCAAGCCGGGGATCGTCTTGAGCAAAGCCCGCGCTCGCTCCCACTCTTCTTTGGCGGCATGACTCCGCGCCAGCTCCAAGCGCGAAATAATGACCATCGGGTTGAGCTCGATTGCCTTTTTCAAGTATTCGATCGATTTGTCCAGACTCCCCGTCGGTACCGACTGTCCGTATACCACGGACGCAAACACTCGGCTCGCTCCACCGATCTCGGCGAGCTTGCGATGCCATACGCCGTAGGCGTGATAAGCGAAACCGTTCTTCGGATCCAACTCGAGCGCGCGCTCGATCTCGGCGCGAATCTCGCTGGCCAGCTCCAGTTGCCGTCCAATCGGCGACACCATCGCCGCATTCCCGAGTGCCGCAGCCAGCCAAAAATGGCCCCAGGTGGAATTGGGATCTACCCTGATCGCTTTGCGGGCATAACCTTCGGCAATCCCGTACTCTTTGAGCTTGCGCTCTTTCCAGTTTTCGCCGTTCTCCGCAACCGTATCGCCGATATCGATATAGGCACGCGCCATTTTGATCAACGCCTGAAAGTCGCGGCTGTCGACGTCGAGGATCTTTTGCAGCTCTCTGATCGCTTCAGCGGGTTTGAACTGGGCGTAGAGTCCATCGGCGAGCTTATGCCAGCGCGCGGTGTCGCCGTCTTGCCGGCAACAGCCGGGACCACCATCCAGATTCGCCATTGCGGCGCCAGCGATGCTCGGCATCGCCAGGAGCAAGAGCGTCGCGATCAGCGCCAAGGGCGAAATGACTCGCTTCGACATCATTTTAATGGTAGCGCTTTTCCAGCCTCATCGACAGACACGTAAATAACTTCGGCCTCAGTCACCTTAACGCGATGGCGTGGCTCCCTGCCACGCTCGGCTTCCACGGTCACTTTCACGGTGACCGAAGTCCGGCCCTGGCACAGCACCGAGGTATAGAAGCTCACTACGTCGCCGACATAGACCGGCGCGATGAACTCTACCTCGCGCATCGCTCGCGTGACAAAGTTCCGCGGCGCCTGCCGGGAGGCCGCGATGCCTCCGGCCAAGTCGATATGGCTCAAAATGACGCCGCCAAAAATCGTGCCGCGCGCGTTGGTGTCGCGCGGCAGCATGGTAATACGTAGGGTTGCGTCGGCGGCATCCGGCATGGCGCACCATTGAACACGATCAGCAAGATAGCCGAAGGCAGGATCGCACGCGCTGGCTACACGTATGTGAGCCACTTTTTGTACTTGTGGTCTTTGCCTTTGATGACATTAAAAAACGTCTGCTGGATATCTTCGGTCACCGGTCCGCGGCGGCCGGCTCCGATGCAACGGTCATCGACCTCACGGATCGGCGTCAGCTCCGCCGCGGTACCGGTGAAAAACGCTTCGTCGGCGATATAAAGTTCGTCGCGGGTAAACCGCTCTTCGATCACCTCGTAACCTTTGTCCCGCGCCAGCGTGATGATCGAATCGCGCGTGATCCCCGGCAGGATCGACGTGAGCGGCGTAGTTTTGATGATGCCATCGCGCACGATGAAAACATTTTCGCCGCTCGCCTCTGAAACATAACCTTCGCTGTCGAGCATGACCGCTTCGTCGTAGCCGGCCTTTTTGACTTCGGCTTTCGCGAGCACCGAATTGACGTAGTTGCCGGCGGTCTTGCTCTTGGTCATCATCACGTTGACATGATGCCGGGTAAAAGAGGATACCTTGGCGCGAATGCCATTTTTCAGCCCGTCGTCGCCGAGATAGGCCCCCCAGGGCCACACGGCGATGCACACGTTCAATGGATTGTGGGGCACGTAAATGCCGAGTTCGCCAAGCCCGACGAAGGCGAGCGGCCGGACGTAACACGCTCTCAACCGATTTGCGCGGATGAGTTGGAGCGTCGCCTCACACATTTGTTCGACCGTGTAAGGCAAGGGAAAGCCTAAAATCTTGCCCGAATCAGCGAGCCGGCGCATGTGCTCCGGTAAACGAAAAACGGCCGATCTGCCATCCGCCATTTCGTAGCAGCGGATCCCTTCGAAATAAGCGGTGCCGTAGTGCAGGGCGTGGGTCAACACATGGACCTTGGCGTCCTCCCAATGAATCAATTCTCCGTCAAACCAGATTTTTTCAGTCTTCAGTGACATTGGCGTAAATCTAGTCTCAATCGGCGTCGATGACGCCCCCTATATTACGTGGCTGCGCGCTGCTCATCAAGCGGGCGAAAAAAAAGGCCACCGGTGATCCGCGTGGCCTTTGACGGTTTACCGGATTGGCTCAAAGCCCCTTTTTGAGTACCGGGGCGGCTCTGAAGGCTACCGTGCGACTCGCCCGGATGAACATCAGGTCACCGGTTTGCGGATTTCTGCCTTTGCGGGCCTTGCGCGAGCGCACAGTGAACGTCCCGAAACCCGGCACCTGGAAACGCCTGCTTTTCCTGATCGCTTTGGCGATACTTTCGAATGTAGCGTCGACCGCCTCGTTCGCGGTGAGCTTGCTAATGTTAGCGCTTTTGGCAACAGCCTCGATTAACTCTGCCTTGGTCATGACTCTCCCCTCCCCATAAACAAATGAGCCTTGGTTCAGAGTGGCAAGGAATAATTTCGATCGTCAAAAACGAAGGCCGATCATTTCCAATTCGGTCACAAATGTCAACCCTTGTCACGCGTTTCTACGGCTTCGTGGAGTAAACCGTAACGGACTCCCTGATCGCTGACGATGACATGTTCGGCGCGATATAACTTCATGATCCGTTCGATCAACCAGGCGCCGGCAAGAAGTACATCCGCCCGTCGCGGATCCATCCCGACCATGGTTTTTCTCTGGGCAATCGATTTCTCCTGAAGCGAATGGATTTGCCGCTGCAGTTCGGCGAGGCTGAGACAACTGCCGTGAACATCGCTGTGGGAATACCGTCGCAACTTTTTGTGCAATGCGGCCAGTGTCGTAAAGGTGCCGGCGATGCCGACCAGTGTGAGATGGGCATCCGCTGCAATACCGAGTTCAGGCAATTGCACGATTTCCTGGTCGACTGCCGCAAGCATCGCCGCAACTTCGTCGTCGCGCACGGGATCGCTGTGAAGAAATCGCTCGGTCAGCCGCAATGAGCCGATATCGAGGCTGACCGCCCGCGTCACGCCCGACCGGTCACCGCGAATAAACTCGGTGCTGCCGCCGCCGATGTCGATCACCAGCAACGCACCGCCATCGAGCGACAGACCGCGCTGCACCGCCAGAAAAGAATAGGCGGCCTCCTCACCGCCCGAGATCACTCGGATGTCAAAGCCAAGCTTATCGCGATAACGGGCGCGCACTGCGGCGCTGTTTTCCGCATCGCGCAACGCGCTCGTGCCGACTGCGATGATCTCTTTGACCCCGAGATCGCGGCAACGATCGCGATAGTGTTCGAGCACGGCCAAAGCGCGCTGCTCGCCCTCGGGGCTGATCCACCGAGTGCGGTCAACGCCTTCGCCTAAACGCGCAATTTCGGCGAGATCGTCCAGCACCCTAAATCGCCCGGTGTCTCTGATCTCTGCGATCAGGCAAAGAATCGTGTTCGTGCCGATATCGATAAAGGCACTGCGGCGTGGACTCATCGGGCAGCCATCGCTTCGGCAACGGTGAACGCGTTACCTGTTTCTCGCAACCATGCGGCCATGTCGGCTAACGCCCGCCGCGCCATCATTTCCTTTTTAGCCTTCCGCCGCAGACGCTCCGCCAACGGCGGGATTAAGCCGAAGTTCACATTCATCGGCTGAAACCTGGTGCGCTCCGGATCGGTGATATACCGCAGTAAGGCGCCCAGCGCCGTCGTGGCGGGCGGCACCAGGGGCGGCTTCCCCGCGACCACCTGGGCGGCATTGATGCCGGCGAGCAGCCCGGTGGCGGCCGATTCGATATATCCTTCGACGCCGGTCATTTGCCCGGCGAAAAATAACGTCGCCCGCTGGCGCCATTGGAGTGTGGGCAAAAGATGCTTGGGTGCGTTGATAAACGTGTTGCGGTGGAGGCTGCCCAGGCGAACGAACTCCGCGTGGGCCAACCCGGGAATCAACCCGAACACGCGGCGCTGTTCTGGATAGGTCATCTTGGTCTGAAAACCGACCAAGTTGTAAAGCGTCTGTTCCGTATTTTCCTGCCGCAACTGCACGACAGCGTAAGGACGCTGGCCGGTGCGTGGATCACTGAGTCCGACCGCACGCATGGGGCCGAAAGCGAGCGTCTCGCGGCCGCGCTCAGCCATCTCTTCGATCGGCATGCAACCCTCAAACGGCACAAAACGCTCGAAGCTGTGCGTTGGCACCCGTTCGGCGCTCAACAGCGCGGCGACGAAAAGATCGTACTCAGCACGAGTCAGCGGCAGATTGAGATAATCGTCACCGCCCTTGTCGTAGCGCGCGGCGCGAAAGGCCACGCCCATGTCGAGCGATTCGGCGGTGACGATTGGCGAGATCGCGTCATAAAAGTACAGATGTTCCTCGCCCAGGTGCGACGCCAGATCGCCCGACAAAGTCGCCGAGGTGAGCGGACCCGTGGCGAGGATGACGATCCCGTCGGCCGGGATCGATGCCGCTTCCCGTCGAATGATCCGCACCGACTTGAGCTCTTCGACCGCTTGCGTGAGCGCGGCGCCGAAACGGTCACGATCAACCGCGAGAGCGGTGCCGGCCGGCACGCGGGTCTTTTCGGCGCAGCGAATCACCAGCGAATCGAGTTGGCGCATCTCCGCCTTCAACAAGCCGGCCGGCGCCGTCAACAAATCCGAACGTAGCGAGTTGCTGCATACCAGTTCGCCGAGATTGCCGCCGGAGTGGGCTTCGGTCATGCGTTGCGGGCGCATCTCAAATAGCTCGACGCCAACACCGCGGCGGGCGAGCTGCCAGGCTGCTTCCGTGCCCGCCAGTCCGCCGCCAATAACGCGGACAATGTTTGCCGTGACCATGACAGACGGATGAAGCGCTACTCGGCTTAGCGCTTAGCGAAAATACGCGCCTGCAATCGATCTCGCGCCGAGACTAGGATGTCGCCAACGTAATACCCGGGATTACGTACCAGCTAAAGTGATGACGCTTTGCGCTATTCAAGTGTCACCCTCGCGGAGCGAAGGCGTTAGCGTCGAATGCTTCATCGTCACGCGCTTCGGCGCGGATCATCGGGCTATTGCTCAGCCACCTGAATCGAGTAGCCGCATTCCTTTTTGTAACAACGATGGGTGCGACCATTGCGCTTGGTTATTTTTTCCACCAACACCGGACTTTCGCATTCCGGACAAGGCGTCGGCAACGGTTTATCCCAGGAAGCGAACTTGCACTCCGGATATCTGTCGCAGCCGTAGAAAACTTTGCCCCAGCGCGATTTGCGCTCCTTCAGGTTCCCTTGCCTGCACTCGGGACACTTGATGCCGAGATCGAGTGGCTTTTCCAGCGGTTGAATATTTTTGCACTCGGGGTAGCCACTGCAACCGAGAAACCTGCCGAATTTTCCCCAGCGTAGGAGCATCGGCCGGCCGCACTCCTCGCAGCTCTCGTTGACCTCTTCTTCGGCGACAATTTCGATCTCGCCGGTGTCGCTGCGTTTGAAATTTTTCGTGTTCTTGCATTCTGGGTACTGCGGGCAAGCGAGAAACTCGCCGTTGCGTCCCCACTTGATCACCATCTTGGCGCCGCACTTGTCACAGTCGATGTCTGTCGGCACTTCCTGCCGCTTGACGTCGCGCATCTCCTTTTCAGCTTTCTTGAGATCGCGTTCGAACGGCGTGTAGAAGCGCTTCATCGCCTTGGTCCACTTCTCTTTGCCGATTTCGATTTTGTCGAGCTCGTCCTCCATGCTGGCGGTGAATTCGACGTTCAAGATATCAGGAAAGCTCTCGACCAACAGATCGGTCACGAGAAATCCCAGATCGGTGGGCACCAGCTGGCGGCTTTCATTCTGCGCCACGTACTCGCGGTCAAGAATATTGGAAATAATCGCCGCGTAGGTCGACGGCCGGCCGATGCCGTTTTCGTCGAGCTCCTTGATTAACGAAGCCTGAGTGTAGCGCGGTGGCGGCTGGGTGAAATGCTGGCGCGGTTCCACCGAAAGCAGTTTAAGCGCATCGCCTTTTTGCAGATCCGGCAGCATGCCATCGGTGTCCTGGGTCTCGTCCTCATCATCCGCACCGTTCGGCTGAGACGGGCGCTCGTCCCGGCCCTCGGTATAGACTTTCATAAAACCGTCGAATTTAATCTGCTGGCCGGTGGCGCGAAACAGCGCTTCTCGGACGGGAATCTCGAACGCGGTCTGGTCGTACACCGCCGGCACCATCTGGCTGGCCACAAAGCGGTCCCAGATCAACGAGTAAAGTTGAAACATGTCGCGCCTGAGATACCGGCGCACGCGCTCTGGCCTGTAGTCCAATGAGGTCGGCCGAATCGCTTCATGCGCGTCCTGCGCGCCCTTCTTGGAGCGAAACGTGTTCGGTTTGCCTGGAACATATTTCTTGCCGTATTGCGCTTGGATATGCTGGCGCACTGCGGCCAGCGCATCGTTGGAAACGCGCGTCGAGTCGGTGCGCATGTAAGTGATCAAGCCAACCGATCCTTCGCTGCCAAGCTCGACGCCTTCATAGAGCTGCTGCGCCAACTGCATCGTCCGCCTCGGCTGAAAGCCGAGCTTGCGCGCCGCCTCCTGTTGCAGTTTGCTGGTGACGAAGGGCGGCGTTGGATAGCGGCGTCGCTCCTTCTTTTCGACTTCGCCGATCACCCACGATGCGCCTTCGAGCGACTTGATGATCCCCTGAACGGTGGCATCGTTCTCGAGGCGAAACTTCTTGTTATCGACTTTTTGCTCTTTCCACTGGACCAGCTTGGCCTTGAACGAGGGCGGGAGCCGCCCTTCCAACAGCGCGGTCAACGACCAGTACTCCACCGGTTCGAACGCGCGAATGTCTTTCTCGCGCTCGCAGACCAGGCGCACCGCCACCGACTGCACGCGGCCGGCGCTGAGACCGCGACGCACCTTGTTCCATAGCAGGGGACTGATCTTGTAGCCGACCAGACGGTCGAGCACCCGCCGGGCAATTTGTGCGTCGAACTTGTTGCGATCGAGCTCGAGCGGGTTGGCGATCGCTTCTTGCACCGCCTTTTTGGTGATCTCGTTAATCAGGACCCGGTGCACGCGTTTGTGGTTTTTCACCACTTGATCGGCGATGTGCCAAGCGATCGCCTCGCCTTCGCGATCCGGATCGGAAGCGAGATAAATGTTTTCCTTGCCCTTGGCCGCTTTCTTGAGATCGTCGATAACCTTTTTCTTCGTCTGAATCACGGTAAAGTCAGGCGTGAAATCCTTTTTGACGTCGACGCCGAGTTTACTTTTCGGCAGGTCGACAACGTGGCCGACCGAAGCCTTGACGAGAAAATCTCGACCTAAATATTTCTCCAGGGTTTTGGCCTTGGCAGGAGATTCAACGATGACCAGATTCTTTGCTGCCATATGGATGAACTCTTTCTGAGCGTGCTGCCTCGAGCTGTGTTAATCTATCTTTCCGCCGCGTAAATTTTACCCGGCACTTGGCGAATGAATCCTTGCAATTCCAGGTCCAAGAGAATCTCCAGAACCTGAGCGGCCGGTAATCCGCTGCGCTCAATCACCTGATCCACTTGCAAGGAATTGTCTTGCAGTAGTTCTAAAACTTTTCGCGTGGGCGCGCTGGTGCTCGGCGGCAACGATCGCGCCGGCGCCTCGCTTCCGCCGCGGCGGCGCACGAGTTGCGGCGCGATTTCCTCCAGGATGTCGTCGACGGTCTCGACCAGTTTGGCGCCTTGGCGTATTAACCGGTGCGAGCCGCGGCTGCGACTCGCACCCACTTCGCCGGGGACGGCAAACACTTCGCGGCCCTGTTCTAGTGCCGC
Organism: Binatia bacterium; assembly: GCA_036554745.1. Classification (GTDB taxonomy): domain Bacteria; phylum Desulfobacterota; class Binatia; order UBA9968; family UBA9968; genus DP-20. The sequence goes on along the minus strand of DATBMR010000027.1, from coordinate 1,224 downwards.
TGCCGCGGTAATCAACGAGCCGCTCCTTTCGGTCGCCTCGACGACCACCACGCCCAAAGACAAACCGCTGATGAGACGATTGCGCGCGGGGAAGTTGAACGAGACTGGTCGAGTGCCGACCGGCAATTCTGAGATCACTGCGCCCTTCTCGGTGATCCGCCGGTAAAGCGCTTCGTGTTCGGGCGGGTAGATCTGTTCAACACCCGAGCCCAAAACCGCAACCGTGCGACCACCCGCCTGCAACGCGCTTTCGTGCGCTGCGCCATCAATGCCCCGGGCCATGCCGCTCACGACGGTAAACCCCGACGAAGCCAAGCCGCGCGCCAATGCGCATGCCACCCGCCGGCCGTAATCGCTGGCACTGCGCGAGCCAACAATCGCGACCGCGCGCTCGTCTTCCGCGACCATCCTGCCCTTTACATAGAGTACAGCCGGGGGGTCCGGGATCATGCGCAAACGCGCCGGATAATTTGGGTCATTGAACGGGATGATAGCGATTTCGGCTGCGCGAACTCGGCGCAACTCTTCGTCGATCTCGTGCCAATCGGCAAAGTGCACCAGCCTGTCGATCACCTCGCGCTGCAGGCCCTCGACTTCTTCCAACTCCGCGCTTGACGCGGAAAATGCTTGAGTCGGATCCGCAAAATGCGCAGCAAGCCTTTTGAAGCCCACACCGCCGAGTCCTTTTATCCGCCCGAGCGCCAGCCACGGCGCATAGTCATCGCGCATCGGCACGCCGGCACAATATCCTTTCGTGAAAGATAACGATGGACCAACCATATATGTTCACACGTTGTCAAACTGGCGCGCGAGTCAATGATTCAGTGCGGAGCCAGGGAGACGAGATGGAAATGATAAGGCAAATTTCTGCGGAAGGCTAGAAGAGGTGCGGCACTACCGCGCCCCGGCGGCGCAAAGTTTTTGTTTTTACAAATCTTTTTTCTAAACAGAGCAGTCTCTTTTTCCACCTGGGAACGAGCACAAAAGGGCCCACTGTGCCGTCGCGCCGCACTACGCGATGGCAGGGAATGATGATCGGCAGCGGATTGCGCGCAGGCGCATTACCGACCGCCCGCGCCGAACCGTCCAGGCTTTTTTGCCTCGCGGCGCGCTCTTAGATGGAGCCGAATCGGCGCATCTTCCAAGCCAAGTTGCTCACGCAGCTGATGGATCAGGTACCGACGGTAACTTTCCGGCACCGCTTCAGGGCGGTTGACGAATAGC
>DATBMR010000016.1:0-5671 GCA_036554745.1 Binatia bacterium | reverse complement strand
ATCCGCACGTTTCCAAAAGTCACGATCGCGGTCGTCAACGGCTTTTGTTTGGGGGGCGGGATCACACTGCTCCTCCCCCACGATCTTGCGATCGCGTCCGATAGAGCGCAATTCGGTCTGCCTGAGATCAAGCGCGGATTCCTGCCGTATCCGATTATCGCGACGATGTTTAAGACGCTCATTCCGACGAAATTGGCATTCGAATTGATCCTCACCGGCGAAAACTGGGACGCGCCGAAATCGATGGCGGCCGGGTTGATCAATCGCGTCGTGCCGCATGCGCGACTGCAAGACGAAGCATGGAAGTGGGGTGAGCAGATCGGCAAGTTCGACAAGGTCACACTAAAATACTGCAAATTGGCAGCGCATTCCTCCATGGAAGCGGCGAGCGTCCCACTGGCGGCGGAGATCGCCTGGTTGATGCAGGAAGAGCACACATTGGTCAACCCGCGCGCCTACGCCGGCACGCGTGAATTTCACAAATAAGCGGATGTGCTATAACCGGGGTATTCGAGGCTGCGGCGGCAGTGCGCAACCAAAAAATCGGAATGTCTCCCGGAAAGGCGCAAAAGGCGCGAAGGACATAACTAGGGTACGACGGTCACGAACAAACCTTTTGGTTAAATGGGGATTAAAAACACGATATCCCAACTTGCAGCGAGTTAGACGTTGACCACAGACCGGATTTCAGGCGCGGCGCTAGTCATCTTCTCACTTCTGGTGATCTGGCAGAGCAGCGCTCTGCCGCTCGGCACTTTTCGCCACCCCGGGCCCGCTTACATTCCCATCCTGTTGGCGTTACTTCTGTTGATCTTCGGAGTTTTTCTCGCCGCTACCGGTGGTCGCGCAACGAATCTTTCGACGATTCGCTGGCCCGAATGGCGTCACGCAGCGGCGATTTTGGCTGCTTGTGCCTTTGCCGTCTTTGCCGTGGAGCGTCTCGGCTATCGACTCACTTTGGCGCTCGTGCTGAGCTTTCTGCTCAAAGTCGTCGAAAGGCGCGGCTGGTTGCTGACCGCGTGTCTTGCGGTTTTTTTAGCATTTGGCTCGTTCTCATTGTTCTATACCTTGCTCCGTGTTCCTCTGCCGCTAGGACCGTTCGGCTTCTAGGGAGGCGTGACTGCTTTTCAACGAAGGAGTTGAGCGGCGAAGATAGACGACACCGATGTTCGTTCTTTCGTCTTTGATCTTCAGAAATCGCCCCGCCGATGACTGAAACTCTGCAAAACCTTTATGTCGGATTTTCGGTCGCGCTGGCGCCGAGTGTTCTGATGTATGCCTTTGTCGGCTGTGTTATCGGAACGCTTGTCGGTGTGTTGCCCGGAGTGGGTCCGCTTGCGGGCATCAGTTTGCTGCTGCCCGTTTCTTTCGGCCTGAATGCGACGTCGGCGATTGTCCTGCTTGCCGGGATTTATTACGGCGCCATGTATGGCGGATCGACGACTTCGATACTGATGCGCATTCCCGGGGAAGCGGCCTCGGTGATGACCTGCATCGATGGCTATGCGATGACACGCAACGGCCGGGCGGGACCGGCTCTGGCCATTGCAGCGGTAGGTTCCTATGTCGCCGGAACCATCAGCGTTGTCGCTCTCATGTTTCTGGCACCGCCTCTGGCGAGCTTTGCTTTGCGCTTCGGCCCGCCGGAATATTTTGCGCTGCTGCTTCTGGGATTGCTGGCGCTCGCTTACATGAGTAGCGGTTCCATGCTCAAAGCGCTCACCATGGCGGTGCTCGGGCTCTTGTTCGGCATGATTGGTATTGATCCGATGACGGGCTTCTCTCGTTTTAGTTTTGGACTAGTCGAGCTTGGCGACGGCATCGGCGTGGTTCCGGTGGCCGTGGGGCTTTTCGGACTTTCGGAAATTTTACTGACAGCGGGCCAGGCGACAGCGCCAGAGGTGACAAAACCACGGCTACGAGAGTTGCTGCCGTCGCGTCAGGAATGGCGTGCTTCAATTTGGCCCATTGGCCGCGGGACCACTCTTGGCTTCTTGATTGGCATCATTCCGGGCTCGGCCCATATCATCTCGTCATTCGTTTCCTATGCGCTCGAGCGTCGTGTGTCAAAGTATCCGCAGCGCTTTGGTCATGGCGCGATCGAGGGCGTCGCCGGGCCGGAGTCGGCGAACAACTCCGCAACTTCAGGCGCCTTCGTGCCGATGCTTGCGTTGGGCGTCCCTTCAGGGCCAATTCCAGCGGTCATGATGGCGGCGATGATGGTACACGGGATCTCGCCGGGCCCGCTGCTGATCTCACAGCAGCCGGAGCTCTTTTGGGGTTTTATCGCCAGCATGTACGTCGGCAACGTCGTGCTTTTGATTTTGAATCTTCCGCTGGTCGGAATCTTCGTCAATCTCCTGAGAGTTCCCTATCCGCTTCTCTATCCCGGGATCCTGATGTTTTGCGTTCTCGGCGTCTATGCAGTCAACGGCAGCGTTGTGGATGTCGGCATAATGACGGTGATGGGCGCGCTGGGCTACCTGCTCCGTAAGTTTGACTTCGAGACCGCGCCGGTAGTATTGGGACTGGTACTGGCACCGATGATGGAGATGAGCTTTCGACAATCTTTATCGATGTCTTCGGGCAGCTATAGCATCTTCATCACCAGGCCCATCGCTCTGGCGTTACTGGCGGTCGGTATCGCACTGTTGCTGGCGAGCATCATTACGTTTGTCATGAGAAAAGCAGATTGGCGGCAACGACTCGGTTTTGCCCGGAGCTAAACAATAGTGAGCCGACGGGAGGAAATTCGATTCGCTATCTGCGGATCGCGGAGGTGAAAAATGACGGCCATTTCGCTGCAACGCTACTTAGTTACGAATAACACAAACGTCACGAAGGTTTGGCATATTTGCGAACTCAAAATGCCTGTTCATCGTCGTGTACCCGGCGCGCGAGGCTTTTACCCGCACGTTTGTTTGACCATTCTGCTCGTTTTGCTGTTCGTCGTCACGACCGACGCTACGGCTCAAGAGAAATATCCGAACCGTCCGATTACAGTTGTCGCTCCCTTTCCGCCTGGCGGTGTCGCCGATCTTACGGCGCGCCCGGTCGCGGCGGCGATGGAAAAGGTATTAAAAAATCCGGTAGTGGTGGTCAACAAAACCGGCGCAGCGGGCGCGGTGGGAATGGCTTACGTCGCCAACAGCAAGCCGGACGGTTATAACCTGCTCATGGCGCTTTCCAGTATCTCGATCATTCCCGAAGCGGACAAACTATTTGAGCGCCAACCCGCATACACCATGGACCAACTCAGTCCGATCGCCTTGATTTCGGCCGACCCGACGATCTTTGTCGTCAGCGCTGACCGGCCGTGGAAAAATGTTAAGGACTTCGTCAATGACGCGAAAAAGCGCCCGGGGCAGATCTCGTATTCTTCGTCCGGCGTGTACGGAACTTTGCACATGGCGATGGAGATGCTCTCGCACGCCGGCGGAGTGAGCTTGAAGCACGTACCCTACTCAGGCGCGGGGCCGGCCCTCACCGCGATTCTCGGTGGCCATGTGGACACGCTCGCGTCTGGACCCGCTGTGGTGATCCCGCACATCAAGGCAGGTAAATTGCGGCCGTTGGCAGGATGGGGCGCCAAGCGGGTTGCGTCTTTGCCCGATGTGCCCACTTTTAAAGAATTGGGTTACGATATTGAATTTTACATCTGGGCGGGGCTCTTCGCACCGCGTGGGACGCCGGAACCGGTGATGAAAACCATCCGCGAGTCAGTACGCCAAGCGGTGAACACGCCCGAGTTCAAAGCAGCGATGGAAAAACTTCAGACACCGATCGCCTACTTGGATGCGCCCGAGTTTCGGAAATTTTGGGACAAGGATGCCAAGATGCTCGCCGACGCGATCAAACGCGTCGGAAAAGTGGAGATTCCGCAAGCAAAATAATCTGAGCGTCGAGCTGCAGAGATCGGTGCTCAGGTACCAGCAAGAGCACGCATTTGTCAACCCGCGTGCCTGTGCGGCGACCAAAGAGTTTCATAAGTAGGCCGGTGCAAACTGGCGTAATCTAAAATCGGAGTCATCCGCGAGTATGGAGTGGAGGTCATCCCTGAGCCAGAGGGCAGGATTATTGAAAAGGTCTTCGCTTTCTCCAGTCCTGGCTCCACACTTGCGCGCACGGCGAGTTTTAGTTTCCGACTGGCGCAAACAGTTCGCTCAGCGCCGGGGATGTTGGAATGTAGCCTTGTTGGTTCGCGTACTGAATAAATTTTTCCAGTACGATCTGGTTCTCAGCAGTCAGTCCGTGACCCCAAGGGTTCGTGCCGAATAATTCCTCCTCTTCTTCCAGAATCAATACCGCGCTCGGAAAAGCCAAACGCTTGGCGTAATCGTAGGATTTCCGGCAAACTTCTTCCGCTTCGTTGAACGCGTTGAGCAGACTTGAAACAAGCCAGGGATGCTCGTCGAACAGCGACTGGCGCATGACCAGAGTGTGAGTGATCGGAAAGATCCGGGTCTTCTGAAAATATTCGTTCACCGTCGCGCGGATGTCTTTGAAAACCCGGCGGATCCGCGGATCGCCGCTGCGAAACGACGGGACGATGTTGGGCGGGATCAGCGCGTCGATCTCGCCGCGCAGCAAGAGCGCTTCGGTCGGTTTGTTTACGAGCGTGATTTTAATTCCGCTGGGCGGTGCAAAGCCAGCTCCCTCCGGCGCCGAGGTAAACCACGCGCAATCCTCCGGTCGCACGCCGTGGTACTCCTGAAGAATGCCTCTGGCCCAAAGCCCGACCGTCAGGCGGTACTCGTCCATGCCAATCTTCTTGCCTTTGAGATCTTCGGGGCACTCGATACCGGAAGCGGTGGAGCAGAAGATATAAGGATGAATCTGCATGCGCAGTGGAAAAATGGGGAGTGCGATCACCGGTTCATTGCGGCAGCGCGCCATCATGTACCAGGAAAGCGACATTTCGGCGATGTCGAATTCCTCATAGACCGGCCGCATGCAGGCTTCGCCGGTTTCGGCGCGACGCGGTTGGAGCCGGACTCCCTCCGCCGTCACTTCTCCGGAAAGAAGCGGGCGAGTGCGGTGATAGTCGGCGAGCAGCAGGGTTAGTTCGAGGTCGCGAGCCATGGCTTCTCCTTGTTGGACGTAAATAGCATGTGTCGACGGAAACCCAAAGACCAGAGTGAGAGCCGAGCGCTCTGCGGCTTTCGGTATGTAGCCTTATGTTTGGCCGCTTTAAGGACGCGCGGCATTGCCAATCATTGCCACGTCGGCGGATAAAGCTTTAACAGAAGTTGTTTCTCTTCCTCCATCAAAGTAAAAAACCGCTCCGCTTCGGAACGAAAGGCGTCCGGCCGACAGGGGCCGGGTCTTCCGCACATGAGCTTTTAGCGTCGAACGGCTGAAATAAGTGATCTGATCATGCCAAGAGACCAAGCGGGCCGGATCTGATCATTGACGCGAGCTGACCACCTGAAGTAAGACTCAGCTCGGCTGCTGGAGGAAACCTGCTGTCTTTAGCGTATCTCTATCTCGCTCCAGTTTCTCCCGCGCCCAGCATCCTCCGGCCGTTTGTTTTATGGCTACCAAAAAAAGCTCTAAGAACAAAAACACAAAACCACGCCGTGCTGCCGCAACGACGTCAACGCAGACGATCGCAGCGCTGCGCCAGCAACTCGCGGACTTCGGCAGAGAGCTTGAGGGGTGCCACCGCCAG
>DATBMR010000012.1:0-3249 GCA_036554745.1 Binatia bacterium | reverse complement strand
GAAAATCATCGTCGACACCTATGGCGGCATGGGACGCCACGGCGGAGGGGCGTTCTCCGGAAAGGACCCGTCGAAGGTCGATCGCAGCGCCGCCTACATGGCGCGTTACGTGGCGAAGAATATCGTCGCGGCCGAACTGGCACAGCGCTGCGAGGTGCAACTAGCCTACGTCATCGGGGTCGCGCAGCCGGTATCGGTGCTCGTCGATACGTTTGGAACCGGCGCTCTGTCGGAGGCGAAGATCGCCAAGATTGTTCAGGACAGTTTTGATCTAAGCCCCAAAGGAATTATCCATACCCTCGATCTCAAACGGCCCATCTATCGCCACACGGCGGCTTACGGCCACTTCGGCCGCGCGCCTGAAGACGGTCTGTTTACCTGGGAGAAAACCGACCGGGCGGCGGATCTGAAGAAGGCTGCGGGTCGGGTCTAGATTAAAATCAAGCGGAGGAAGAGGTTACGATGGCGGTAAGAAAATACCACGTCAGAGATTTGCGTCTAGCCGACGGCGGGCGCAAGCGCGTTCGCTGGGCCGGTCAGGACATGCCTGTCTTGCAACGGGTGAAGGAACGTTTTCAAAAAGAAAAGCCGCTGGGCGGCCTGCGTTTCTCGGCTTGCCTGCACGTGACGGCTGAAACCGCCAATCTCATTCAGGCGTTGAAAGCGGGCGGCGCGGACTTGGTTCTGTGTGCATCGAATCCGCTGTCGACGCAGGATGACGTGGCGGCCTCCCTGGTCAAGCATGACAAGGTTCCGGTTTTTGCGATCAAGGGCGAGGATAACAAAACTTATTATAGCCATCTAAGAGCGGCACTCGATCACAAACCGGTGATCACCATGGACGACGGCGCCGACCTGGTTTCGTTACTGCACACCGAATACGCTCATCTCGCCTCCAATTTGGTTGCCAGTATGGAAGAGACCACCACCGGCGTGATCCGCTTGCGCGCGCTGGAAAGAGACGGCGCGCTTAAGATTCCGGTGATTGCCGTCAATGACGCGGCGACCAAGCATTTATTCGATAACCGCTACGGCACCGGCCAGTCGACCATCGACGGTGTCATCCGCGCCACTGACATGTTGATTGCGGGTAAGCGGGTCGTCGTCGCCGGCTACGGCTGGTGCGGCAAGGGCGTCGCAGCGCGTGCGCGCGGCATGGGCGCCAAGGTCATTGTGACCGAAGTCGATCCGGTGCGCGCCTTGGAAGCGGCCATGGACGGTTTCGAAGTCATGACGATGAGGGAAGCGGCGAGGATCGGCGATCTATTCATCACGCTCACCGGCGATATGCACGTGATTGCCGAGGAACACCTGAAGACGATGAAAGACGGCGCGGTGATTTGCAACTCTGGGCACTTTGACATCGAAATCGATTTGAAGGCGTTGAAGAAGCTCGCCAGCAAAGTCGAAAAAAACGTGCGCAATTTCGTCGACGCCTATGTTTTGCCGGGCGGCAAAAGGATTTATCTCATCGGCGAGGGCCGGCTGGTCAATCTTGCCGCCGCCGAGGGTCATCCGGCGTCCGTTATGGACATGAGCTTCGCCACTCAAGCGTTGGCTTCCGAGTGGGCGGTGAAGAATCGCGACAACCTTACGCCGAAGGTCTATAAGGTTCCCGTGGATGTCGAAAACTGGGTCGCGAAGCTGAAGCTATCCTCCATGGGCATTCGCATCGACACTTTAACGTCTGCGCAAGAACAGTATCTTTCCTCTTGGGCCCACGGCACGTGATCAAAGAGCCGCTGCCCACAAGGTGGAAAGACGCGGTTACTTTGCCAAAACAGCGTTCATGCGCGCAATCACGTCGGGAGGCTGTGCCACGACCTCCTGTGCCAATGATTGGAGCTTCTCCCCGCTAACCGGATCCGGTTCCCAGCGGCGTTTTTCCGCTTCCGCCAAAAGCTCGGGGTCGCGCATCGCCTTCAAAAATCCCTCCCGGAGTATTTTGACACGGTCAGCGGGAACGCCGGGGCCAGTCACAATGGGCCGCCCAAATGAGCCGGGCGAGAGCAGAACCGTAGTTAGACGTTTGCCTGATTCCGGTGTTTTGTATTTTTCCATCATCTCCCAGATCGTTGGCACATCGGGCGCCCTGGAGTCGCGCTTTGATCCGCCGATGACAAGTATGCGGACAAATCCGGTTTTCGCCCAAGTGCGCCCCGGTTCTCGACCGAAGAAGGCGCTGGTTGTACCCGCGCGGCATATGACTTCGCCCTTTTCGATCGCCAGATCGATGTCAGAAGCTCCCGGATAACCGGTCACGAGATCAAACTTCAGTCCCAAAACTTCTTCCAGCAATCTTGGAAAGTAATGGCCAGGCGTGCCCGCGCCAGTGGTGCCGCATCGCGGCGGTGTGGTTGCTTTGCGAATATCATCCAAAGTTTTGAAAGGGCTGTCGGCGCGCATGGACAGCATTTCGCTGGTTTCCTCGGGCGATCCGATCCACGCAAACTTTGCCCAGTCGAACTTGGCTTCTTTCTTACCCCCTAGCTGGTTGAAGAAGAGCGCGGGCGCAATCAGCCCGGCGGTGAGCCCGTCGGGTTTAGCGACACCGTAAATGTAATTGGCCGCGATCATCGTGCCAGCGCCGGGCATGTTTTGCACGATGAAGTCGGGATTTCCCGGAATGTACTTGCCCCAAAAACGGGCGACCGTGCGCGCCCACAAATCGTTGGTGCCTCCCGCGGAGTACCCGATGATCACTCTGATGGTTTTGCCTTTATAAAAATCATCCTGCGCATGGACGTTCGCGCTTGCTAGCATCAGCGATAAGAAGGCAAAAATAAATTTTCTCATTGAGGCTTCCTTTCTTCCCCGTTGAGACGCCACGGGCAATTACCTTAAAACTAAGACGATGATCGAAAACCCGTAGATCGGCTTTGGTCCTGGCGGTTGGTGAAGGACACATCAACCTCCCGGAGCTTCTCTCTCGGGGTTGGGGAACTATAGTGAAAAGACCGTTAAAGTCAAGGAAATCAGCTCGTAGTCGGCTTCGCGTGCGACGCTCCGAGCAACGGCTTGGTGACCGTTTAAACTGCCGGGAGAGTTGTCTCAGCGATCGTGTCCTTGCCCGGTTTGTCTATCCGACTCTATCCCGGCGGAATTTTTTGGATGAGCTTGCCGTTAGCGAAGAGTTCGAAACCTTTGATGCTCAGTTCATAGCCGCGCGGTGGATGGTCGGAGAAGTCGGTGACGACCAGATCGATAACGAGCAGAGTTTCGCCTTTGCTAGGCACTTGAAAGGAAAGT
>DATBMR010000314.1:0-10334 GCA_036554745.1 Binatia bacterium | reverse complement strand
CCAACAAGCCGGTGCATGCAAATTCCTTCTTGATTCCGGTAAGAGAAACACCGTTCATTGCTCATCGTTCCAAATCGACCGTTTATCAGCAGATAAACGTCTACAGAATTTAAACCCCTCGCGAATTCGTCTTTGGGGCTTGGGCGTACGATTCATCCCGGACCGCCCGCCTGCCCACGGCTCGTCGCTTTACTTTCTTTTTGATCCGGTTCACCGGCGTCAACCGCTGCCAGCGCCCCGTGGGGTATCGGAGCCTCAAACCAGCCGTTTCGACGAGAGCAGTCGACCTATGAAGAGGATGGCGCTGTTCAAATTATGGATCTGTGTGAGCGCGATCGGTTGTGTGCTTGGCATCGCGAGCATCGTATCGATCCGCGAAACCACCGCAAGCAATGCGATCCTAGCGATCCGCGTCGCGCATCTGGAGCTGTTTTCCGCCAAGCGCGCCTTTCGTGATCCCGCCGTTCAAGAGGCGGAGTTTTATCTCGCCGACGCCTGGTCGGCGCTCGGAGAGCGGCGCTATCGTCAGGCCGTGTTCTCTGCCTACGAAGCTCTGCAAAAGGTGAGAGGCATCAAGGACGAAATTCCTTCCGTCTACAGCAGACATGGGAATGAACCAAGCGCGAGCCGGCAGTTCGCCGGCGTCACAATAAATTCGTTCGTAATGGATTGAAGCACGTCGAGTTCAGAAGCTAACCACGGGGGATCTATGGCAAACACACAATGGCACGCCACGCAGGTTGATTCCATCCTCGGACAGCTGGGAACGAACCCGCAACAAGGCTTGACCCCCGACGAGGCTCGACGGCGCCTTCAGACATACGGTTACAACGAATTGAAGAAGGAGACGAAGGCTTCTCCTTTCCTTCTTTTCATCAACCAGTTCAAGAACACGCTCATTGCCATTTTGGCGATTGCCACCATTCTTTCGGCGGTCATCGGAGATCTGCTTGATGCCGGTATCATTCTCGCCATCATCGTCTTCTGCGCCGGGTTGGGGTTTGTCCAGGAATATCGCGCGGAGCGCGCGTTGGATGCGTTAAAAAAAATGCTGACGCCGACGATCACGGCGCTGAGAGAAGGGCGGGAAGCGGAAATTCCGTCAAAGGAACTTGTCCCCGGCGATATCATCCTGCTCGAGGCTGGAGATAAGATACCCGCCGACGGCCGTTTGCTCGAAGTTCACTCACTGCAGTGTGACGAGGCGCCGCTCACGGGAGAGTCCTTTCCCGTGGAAAAAGATCTCAAAGTTTTACCCGAGGCCATGCCGGTCGGCGATCGAAAAAATATGGTGTTCACGGGTACCGCGGTCAGCTACGGGAGGGGTAGGGCGGTCGTGACCGACACCGGAGTCAAAACCGAGTTCGGCAAGATCGCCGCAGAACTCGCGACCGTTACCCAGGAAAAAACGCCGCTCGAAAAGAGGACCGAAGAGATCGGCAAGTGGCTCGGCATCATTGCCGTGAGCGTCTGTGTTCTAGTTGTGGTGACCAGCATCATCCGAGAAGCCATCGGCGGAAGCCTGGATCTGCAATTCACCTTAACCATGCTGCTGTTTGCGATCGCTCTCGCCGTAGCCGCGGTCCCGGAGGCGCTCGCCGCGATCGTGACCGGCGCGTTGGCGATAGGCATGCACGAAATGGCCAAACGCAATGCGCTGGTAAGAAAAATGCCGGCGGTGGAAACTCTGGGCTGCGCGACGATCATTTGTTCCGACAAGACCGGCACCTTGACCAAGGGAGAGATGACGGTTCGGCGCGTATTTGGCGGAGGAAGATCGGTGGAAGTGGGCGGCGTCGGTTATGCGCCCGAAGGGGGTTTGACTCCAGCTTCCAATAATCCGTCTCTGAACGCGCTGTTTACGGGTGGAATCCTCTGCAATGACTCAACTCTCTTTGAGGAAGGCGGCAAGTGGTCCATTAAAGGCGATCCCACCGAGGGTGCCCTGCTGGTTCTGGCAGCCAAGGCGGGGCTTGCAAGGGATGAGGTCAAAGCTCGATGCCCGCGGATCAGAGAATTTCCCTTCAGCTCCGACCGAAAAAGAATGACCACCATCCACAGGCTTGATGACGGCGAGCAAAGAGCCTTCGTGAAGGGAGCGCCGGAAGTGATCCTCGACCGCTGTTCTTTTTTCTTGAACGGCGACCAGGTGACCGCGCTGGACGATCACGAGCGTAAAAAAATCCTCGCGGCAAACGAGTCGATGGCGACGGAGGCGCTCCGGGTTCTCGCCATCGCCTACAGGGACATTTCCGAGGTCGACGGCGCCAATGAAGACATGATCGAAAGAGAGCTCGTTTTTCTCGGCTTAATCGGCATGATGGATCCGCCGCGAGAGGAAGCGATCGAGGCGGTGCGCGTCTGCCGTCAGGTCGCGATCAAGCCGATCATGATCACCGGGGATCACAAACTCACCGCAGTCGCCGTAGCAAAGGAACTCGGAATTCACCGGGATGGCGACCTGGTACTTACTGGAGAAGACCTGAGTAAGATCGACGATGCAGAGTTCGAGCGCGTGGTCGACAAAGTCACCGTCTACGCGAGGGTGTCGCCGCTCGACAAGCTCAAGATCGTCAAAGCTTGGAAGAATAGAGGCGAAGTGGTTGCCATGACCGGGGACGGCGTCAATGACGCCCCCGCCCTGAAACACGCCGACATCGGGATAGCCATGGGCATCACCGGCACTGAAGTCGCCAAGGAGGCAGCGGATATTGTTCTGAGCGACGATAATTTTGCCACCATCGTCCGCGCCATCGAGCGCGGGCGATGGATCTATGACAACATCAAAAAATATCTGACTTACCTTCTCCGGGCGAACATCACCGAAGTGATCGTGCTCGGCGGCGTTGTCATGGTCATGGGGCCCGCCTACTTGCCGCTTCTGCCGGCCGCCATCTTGTATATCAATTTGGCCACCGATGGTTTGCCGGCTCTGGCTCTGGGTGTGGCGCCCGCGGACCCTGATATCATGCAGAGGCCTCCGCGAGATCCTCGGGAAAGTGTGTTTTCAAAGGATATCAGAACGCTGATCCTGATGGCCGTCATCATCGAGTGTCCCATCTTCCTCTGGATGTTTTTTCGCTCGCAACCGGATATGGAACTCGCGAGGACTTTGATTTTCTTCATGTTCGTGTTCATTGAGCTCATCATCGCGGTTAATTTTCGCTCTCTGAGATACAGCCTGGTCCAGGCACCGCCGCACAAATGGCTGCTGCTCGCGATCGCCTGGGAGCTTGCTCTGATCGTCGTGCTGATTCAGTTTTCGGCGGTCCGTGATGCGTTCGGCATCACTATCCCGTCGGCGTCGGATCTTGGGATGATCGTTGCCTTGGGCATCGGCATTGTCATTGTGATCGAGATAGCGAAGGCGGGTTTCAGAGCGACGCCTGGCGGGAAAGCGATGAAAGCTTACGCTGAGTCGAGCTAATACCGCGTTTCACTGCAACACCCCTGGGTGTTCTGATTCTCTTTCCTCCCTGTGCCAAACGCGACGCCCAGCATGCGTGCGCGGCCGGCGACGCTAAGGCGCGCTTCGGTTGCGGCTTTGCGCATGCCTGATTGAAGTTGCTCCAGTCTGAAAACCGGCGGTCCGGCAACGCCCGCCGGCTGGGAAAACCTCATAGACATCCGTATACTTTCGGGTGTGGAGACGTTCACAGCGGCCTCTTCGGCGAGAAACAGATTAGCTTGCATGTCGCGGGCATCGACGAGCCTATGAAGCACGATGATGCCGCCGCGGTGTTGCTCGTTCGGGCAGTTGAGGAAGTGCTCCCGGATGCGATTCCCCCGGAACTGCTATTAGACGCGCATATCGCCGCCGGCGATCCGAACGAAGGCGCGCCGTGGATCGCCCGTCGCGCTCGCTATCTGATCGACCACCGCCTGGCACCCTATGCGGTCGTACTATCCCGAATACAGTCGCCGGCAAGAGCAGGGTTCTTCATCGCTTTTGCGACGGCTGCCGGCCTCGCCGCGAACTATCTGGGCCCGACCGACAAGATTCACGTCATCTGGAATCCGATGGTGATACTGATCGCATGGAATGCGGTGGTCTATGCCGCTTTGGCGGCCCGTGCAGCATTGGTTCACCCGGCAGAAACGCGGGATTCGGCAAGCTCGACATTGCCTTTCCGGCGCAGAGCCGCAAATCTTCACAGTTACCGACCGAGCCTGGTGGAGCGAGTGATTCTCGGGCCCGCGCTCACATGGATGCTCGGAGTGAAAGCCGAAGCGGACGAGATGCGCCAGCACGCCCGCGGTCTTCGTAAGGTTGCTCAGCGATTCGCCGCGCTTTGGTGGCCCCAGATGCGACCGATCGTGCGCCTATGGCTTCGCCGCACATTACATCTGTCGGCAATCGGCATTGCGGTGGGTGCTATCCTCGGTATGTACGTTCGTGGGCTATTCTTCGATTACAACGTCGCTTGGGAGAGCACTTTCATCAGGGATCCCGAGACGGTGGCACTGATACTGCGGTATGTCTTGGGACCTGCTGCCATAGTTCTTGGCCAACCACTTCCGACGGCAGAGTCCGTCGCTCCACTTTTCAGTCCGGCTGGAGATTACGCCGCCGCCTGGATTCATCTCTATGCCGTTTCGGCAGTGCTCTTCATCGTCATACCGCGAGGATTTCTGGCTTTGGCCGCGACCAGCCGACTTCGCCACCAGCGCCGGGACGTAAAATTGAATCTCCAAACCAGTTACTACGCGCAGGTTTTAGAGAAAGGTCGGAACGTGCGCCCCAAAGAATTGGAAGCGAGGGTGCGAAACGCGGTGCGTGATGAGTGTCTCGGGGTCGGCGATCAGTTGGCCGAGTTTGTTTGCAGCGAGCTGTACGATGCTCGTATCACAGCGCGACTAAACAGATTTCGCGAAACCGGCGGGACCTTGCGCCAGCTCGAAGATGATATTCGGATCGAATGCCGCTCATTTGGCCCGCAGCTGCAACAGCGGATGTCCGAAGCCGGTGAGGAGCTAGAGCGCAGGGTGGCGGCCCGAATCAAACAGCTGTTGGGCGAGAATGAAAAGGTCGCGATGCGACCGGTCGAAGGGGTCTTCGGCGAACTCAACGATTCATCGTTGATTGTTTCACACACCGGTGATCGGGTCAGCGGTGATTTCACGACGCTAGTGACGACCGTCGTCTCGGGTTCGGTTGGCATAGCTGTTGGGACAATCAGCGGTGGTTTCGGCGAGACGCTGGGTATCGCCCTCCTCGTGGGGTTGGTGGAATCAGGCCCAGTTGGATGGCTCATCGGCGCCATCGGAGGCTTGGTGGCAACCTTCGGAGTACTCGCGCTAGGGCGCAGCAGAATTCGGCAGGGTCTGAAAGACGTGCCTCTCCCGGCGGCCGTTCTACGGGTCGCTCTCTGGACCAGTCGCTATGAAAGGCTGATTGCGGACGGGCGAAAGAAATGCGACGAATCGGTCCGAAACACACTGGCGACTCACATGGATCAGTTCTCATCGAGCGTCGCAGACCAGGTTTGGAAGCGGCTGCGCGCGATTGTCGGTGAGTCACAGCGCCCGACTAGCGGAGTGGACTGAAAGCGTCAGGTTTGAACTGCGGTGTAGCAATGCGCACGCGCAAGACTTGCACCTCTTATAAGTTTTTGCAGGTCAATTGAGCAGCTGATGCAATTTTTTCGTAACGCAGAAGGTCATCGTGATCGTCCCAGGCAATGAAATCGCCGACGTTGTCACCGTAGCCGCTCATTATGACGAGCTCGATGATCTGTATCGCAGCATTTGGGGAACCAATCTGCATCACGGTTACTGGATCACCGGGCGGGAATCCTCTGATGAAGCCGCCACCAACTTGACTCGGCTCGTCGCGGAGCGAGCTGCGCTTCGGCCGGGCGACCGGCTGTGCGATCTCGGCTGTGGTTATGGTGTGGTCGCACTCACGCTGCGTCGCGAATATGGCGCCCAGGTTACCGGACTCACCGTCTCACAAAAACAGTATCAGTACGCCATAGCCTGTGCGACCGGCGATCGTGGTGCGGAGTTCTTCCTTCGGGACGCGACGCAAAGTGAGCTACCGCCATGCGCTTTCGACGCCGTGGTTGCGATCGAAAGCTCCGAACATGTGGCCGATAAGGCGCGATTCTTTTCCGAGGCCCATCGCCTGTTGCGCTCGGGTGGGGGTTGCGTGGTGGTAGCTTGGCTGACACGCGAGCGCCCCGGCTCATGGGAGTCCAAGCATCTGCTTGAACCCATTTGCAGAGAAGGTCGATTGCCAAGCATGGCGTCGGCTCAGGAGTATCGAATGTTGCTTGCGCAAGCCGGCTTTCGCGACATCGAGTCGTTCGACTTGACAGAGCGCGTGAAAAAGACCTGGACCGTTTGTGCGCGCCGTTTTGTACGGCGCTCCATTGTCGACCCCAGCCTACGCCGGCGGCTTTTAGACACTCGCTTTGCCAACCGAATCTTTGCGAAGACGATCTTCCGGATCCTGGTAGCTTATCGCATCGGCGCGATGCGCTATGGCCTCTTCTCTGCCCGTAAATAGATCATCAATAGCGCGGGCTGCCGCGCCGCAGCGTCGCACTGTCGCGACATCACGGCCTTGGGTTGCTCAACGATGCAACACCCGCTGCGAAGTTGGCAAGCTGAGTGACCGCCTCTCGCCGAGAAATCCGCTTGTCTAAGCGCCGAGCGTTAGCGCTTGGCGTCAAATGGCTGTTCTGATTGGTGCTTCAGTTCGTGCTCCATAGTTGTGCTCGGATGAATCTCCCTACCGGCATGGCCTACCCGCTCGCCACGCGTGGCTGAGATCGGATGGAGCTGAAAGCTCGCTTCTGACCCCGCTTCACCCTCCCTGCACTTGGGCATCGAAAGAACCAGGACTCCGTTCCCGTAGGTCGCGTTCGTAAGCGAGCCATCGACGTCTTGGGGCAGAGACACTTCACGGTAGTATGGGCCGATCGCCCATTCATCAGTAATCACATCGTCTCCATGCTGGCGCGGCCCGCGTTCTTCGCCCGTGATGACGACCCTGTTCTTGGCGATATCGATCGAAATGTTATCTGGTTCAAGGCCGGGGAGCGGAGCTGCCAACACGATGTGTTCGTCACGGTTATAGATCCGAACTGGAATCTGCTGCGGTTCGTTCATAAAGAATCCTCCTGCATTCGTGTCACGCAAGGAATATGCCGCGTCGTCAATGCGAACCGATTCTCAGCAATGAGACGGTCGATGAATGAGCGCTGAGGAGCACAACAATTCTCTTCGTTGCAAACGCCCGCCGTTACCAATTTCACGCAAATCCCCGATGCCGATTTGCAGCGCTAACTCGCTTCCGGGCTCGCTTCATGCTAGTTTGGGACGCTTTGCGGTCCTCGCCTGATTCTGAGATCGACAAGCCCGCGCAGAGAATCCTCGCGGTTCAAAATACCCGAATGACTGCGTCAAGATCCCAGGCCCTTTGGACTCCGGCATTTGCTTTGCTCTGTTGCGCGCAGTTTTTCGGGTCCTCGCAGCATGCCTTGCTGCAACCGACCTTTCCGCTCTACATCACCTCCCTCGGAGGCACGCCGCTCGAGGTCGGCTTTGTGCTCGCCTGCTTTGCGGTGACCAGCGTCGTATTTCGGCCGCTTATCGGCGGCTGGGCTGACCGCTGGTCGGAATCTCGGGTCCTCACCTGTGGACTGCTGTTGCTGTCGGCCGCCGTGCTGCTCTGCTTCATTCCTTTCGCGCACGTGACCATGTTCGCCAACGCGCTGCGAGGGATCGGCTGGGCCGGCCTGAGCGCCGGAGGCTACTCGCTGCTGGCCTTGAGCGCGCCGCCGCAGCGCCGCGGCGAAGCCTCGGGATACTATAGCGGCGTGCAGGCCAGCGGCACGATCCTGCTGCCAGCCGTGGCGCTCTGGCTCATCGATGCGCCTTTCGGCGGATTCAACGTCGTTTTCGGCGTCGCGATCGCCTTGGCGGCGATCGGCGCTGGCTTCGGCACGATGCTTCATCGCCTTGCACCGCTGGCGGCGCACGACCGGCGTGCCGTTGCATCCGGTCCGTGGTGGCGCGAAATCCTGCACGTATTGGATCGGGAAATCATTCTCGCATCGATCTTATCGTTCGCGTCCCATGTCACTTTTCCCGCGGTGGCGAGCTTTCTGGTTCTCTACGCGCGGCAACTTCAGATCGAGAACCTCGGCTGGTTCTTTGTCGCCAGCGGCACGACGAGTTTGCTGTGCCGGCCGCTCTTGGGCAGGGTCTCGGATCGCATCGGGCGGCGCCGCGCTTTGGTCGGCTGCTTCGTTCTGCAGGCTTTGGCGCTGGCGGCGCTGGCATACGCAGCAAATCTTGTAGGCTTGATGCTCTCGGGCGTGCTCTACATGGTAGGGCTCGCGATGGCGAGTTCGACGACTCTGGCGATCGCCATGGAGCAGGCGAAACCCGAACGCAGGGGCAGAGCCATGGCAACTTTCTCGGTTGCTCTTCCCTTGAGCAACGGCGTCGGCGCCTTGCTCTGCGGCGGGATGGTGCAATGGGTCGGATTCTTCTGGATGTATCTCACGGCTGCCGCCATCGCCTGGGGCGGTATGTTAATCACCGTCATCAACCGCGCGTATCTAAAATAGGCACGAGAGCGTGTTGCTCGCGTTGTTCATCCCAAAGCGTTTGAGATAATTTGTCCACTTCGCTTGCAGTATTTGGCATCCGTGTTCGTGTACGCGATCGTGATGGAATTCAGAATGGAATCCGGACACGAGCACAACCACGATCACGCATTCTTTCACGGCCACGACCATGACCAGCGATCCAGCCGAATCCATTTGGACCAAGACCTTCATTCTTCTCTGCGCGTCGCAATTGCTCGGCTACGCGCAGCATTTCATGCTGGCACCGGTACTGCCGCTCTACATCACCCAACTCGGTGGCTCACCGGTCGTCGTCGGCATCGTCCTCGCGTGCTTCGCCGTCACCAGTGTCCTGGTGCGGCCGGTCGTCGGCCACTGGGCGGACCGCTGGAGCGAAGCCGGAGTAATGATCTCTGGCCTGGTGTTTCAGGGCGTCACCATTTTTCTTTGTTTCATCCCGTTTGTTCCAGCTACCGCCCTGGCCAACGGTTTGCGCGGCGTTGGCTGGGCCGGGCTCAACACCGGCGGCTATTCGCTGCTCGCCCGTATCGCGCCCGAAAGCAAGCGCGGCGCGGCGTCGGGACTTTATAGCGGTGTACAAAGTTCGGCGCAAATTTTGTTTCCGCCCGTCGCTCTCTGGCTCCTCTACGCCCCTTTCGGCGGTTACGGCTTCGTGTTTGCCGTCACCGCCATGTTCTCCCTTGCCGGCGCCATCACCGGGTTCCTGATGGCGCCTTCCGTGTCGCGGTCAGTACGCCTATCAATTGCGCGCGAACAATCGCAATGGTGGCGCGAAATCTTCCGCTTTATCGAACCGGAAATTTTTTTGCCGTCGGTGCTGCTTCTGTTGCTCAATCTCTCGCTGCCGTCGATCACCAATTTTATTATTCTGTACGCACGCGAGCTCGGCATCGGCAACTTCGCTCCTTATTTCATCGTCCTCGGCGCCACCAGCATGCTCGGACGGCCATTGCTCGGCCGCGTGTCGGATATGATCGGCCGCGCGCGTTCGGTCACAACCGGATTCGCGCTGCAGATCGCTGGCTTGCTACTCATGACTCTGACGGCCACTTTAACCGGCGTAATTTTTTGTGGCGCCTTGTACATGCTGGGCAATGCGATCGGCAGCTCGACCACCCTCGCGCTCGCCGTGGAACGCGCCGATCCAAAGCGCCGGGGCAAACAGATGGCGACCTTTTCGGTCGCTTATCCGTTGAGCTACGGCATCGGTTCCTTGATCACGGGCAGCGCCATCGAGATTGCCGGCTACGTTGGCATGTTTCTATTTTTGACCGCCCTGCAAACGGCGGGACTGATATTCGCTCTCATTAATTCGGGCGGGCTACGTAATCCGCCGGGCTGATCAAGCCGACAGTGACAGCCTGAAATCGGCGGAGCTCTTGTCGAGCCGCGCGGCTTGCGATAAGCCTAGGCACGGCCAGCCCGCGGAACGAATAGGTCACCGAAAGCGGCGGCTCCCGTACTACCGGGAGACACTTTTGCGAGGGGCGCAAGAAACTGCGAATCAGTCCACTGACAGAAAACAAGGAGAGCCTCATGCACATTCGAGTTCGGTCGCTGATCTTTTTCGCGTTGCTATTCGTCTGGCTATTACCAGGGCGTGTCGCTCACGCAAAAAGCTACATCGCTTATATTTCCGATTCGACAAACTCGTCGGTCATCTACTGGATCGCCAAAGAGGCGGGCATCTTGAAGAAGCACGGCCTCGACCTCGATACGATTTTCATCAAC
>DATBMR010000300.1:0-4041 GCA_036554745.1 Binatia bacterium | reverse complement strand
TCAGTGCCGGCTCCCCGCGCATTTGAGGGAAGTCAAGAGGCGGGTTTTTGAGATTGGGCCGCCGCTTCTTGGCTGTCGCCGATGTAATCCGCAAGTTCTAGTTGGACACGGCCGAAAGCGATTTTGCTGCTGAGTTTTACCGGCAAGCGCCGTTCGTCGGCAGAGATCCAGATGGCAGCCTCGTTAAATCGGTTGGCATAACCCTTTTTGCTAATGTTCTGGATGCGCGGAATGATCCGATAGGCTTCGACGGTTTGACCCGACGCAAGGGTGACGGGTTCTCGCTTCTCTACAAATAGCTCGAGCAAGTACTGATAGCGGCCGCCGAAAACTTTGAAAAAAAGCTTGTCGCCGACCTTGAACTCGGTACTGCGTGCAAGATAAACCGCGGTAATCGGATCAAGCGTGTTATGGGAATTGAACTGATACACCTTGGGCTGCTTGCCGACCTGCTGGCGATTGACCTGCCAGCGTTTGTTTACGTGGTCGAATTGGGCATTGGTGTTGATGATTCGGGAGTTTTCGCGTTGTTTGAAGACAAACTGCGCCGGCAGCAACGCCTTGGCGTCAAATGTCGAGCTGATCGTGTCGCGCATTTTCCAGATGAGATCGAGGGCCCGTGAAGTCTTCGCCTCGACCCGCACATGATAAACCTTTTTGCCGTTGACGATTGTCGATATAGTTTGAACCTCGGCGGTGGCAACAGAGATCATGCCGTTCCACGTGGCGTGATAAACTTCCTTTTCACCCTCGGCAAAAGGAAAATACTTGGGTTGATACATCGGCACCGCATCGGCTTTGATCATCGCTTCTCCGGCGATCGAAGCGGAATAGAGGACAAAGCCGAAAACAATGCTGAGCGCAGCAAGGAGTCTGACTTTAGACATGCCTGATACTTAGACGCTTAAATGGGGAAATAGTTTATTTGTTAAGAGTACCATAAAAGGATTCCTTTGCTAATCTTCTTTTTCGGCCGGGGGCGAATCACGGCGTTTTTTTACCACCAAAAAGCAAGAGACATGTGTCAGTAGCGCCGGGCGAAGGACCATGAACGTGCCATCCTTCGGCGGCGACACCCTATCCCCAACCGCTTCGCGATTGCAGCCGTTTTCGGTTCCGGCTACTATGTCTTGAATTTTGAACGGCAAATGTTCTTGGACATCTGCAAAAGAGCACAAGGACCGCTTAGGATGTGGCTGATTGCATTGGCCATCCCGACTGTGGTGTTCGCTCAACAGCCCACGACGCCCCCATCGACCTTGCCGACCATTGAGGCAATTAAATCCTGCTTGAACGACGCTAACGGCGCCGAATGCCTCGATAGACTTTTTGGCGAAGCGCTCATAACGCATTCGACATTTGAGCTTATGCAGCTGATCCAGCGGCTCGAGAAGGAAGACCCAGAGCTGAGGCGCGACTGCCATCCCGTGGTGCACGCCATCGGCCGGGAGACCTACCGAATAAAAGGCAATATTCATGAATCGTTCTCGGCCTGTGACCAAACCTGCCACTCGGGTTGCTATCATGGCTCGGTCGAACGTTTCTTGCGTGGTGAGAGTCTTTACAGCCAAGTCGATAAGCATCCGAGCACCGCGGAGTTAAAGCAAAAAGCTGCGGTTGCGTGCGATCCGAATCTTCCCGTGCGTCTGCATTTTCAGTGCCTCCACGGACTCGGTCACGCGCTCATGTTTTTCTCACGCTATCAGTTGTTATCGTCTCTGGGAGCCTGCGACGGTCTGCCCGGGGACTGGAGCCGTAGCTCCTGCTATGGCGGCGTGTTCATGGAGAACATTTCCAATGCCACACCGGAACGGCGCGATCTAAGCCCGACCGACTACCACTATCCCTGTAATAGTTTACCGACCAAATACCGCGGTGAATGCTATGCCATGCAGACATCGCGCATGACCGAGATGGGGCTTACCACCGAGGAAATCTTCAAGGAGTGCGCTGAAGCCGGCGAATTCCACCAAATGTGTGTACTGTCCGTCGGCCGCGATCTCTCCAATGAAGTGCGCGTTGGCAATGTCCGGACGACAGCACAGAAATGCGAAATGGTCAGCGGGGAGAGCCGCCTTGCGTGCATGCAGGGCGTTGTCTACGCATTGATCGATAACACCTGGGACGGGCGCTACGCGCTGCCGTTCTGCGCTACATTTAGCAAAGACGGCGATCAAATCACCTGTGTTCGCCTGAGCGCCGACTATCTCACCGGCACCTTTGAAAAGTCACCTGCAGAGATCACCAGAGAGTGCGCCGATCATTTGCCGCAGCCGGCGCACTGTGCCGAACTCGTGCGGCGGTGATGGTGTTCTCGGCTGAGCGAGCAGCGCTTTCCGTTCGTGGAGTTGCAAAGGGTTTAAGCTCTTGTGGCATCAGGCTCGAAATGCGACAGTAGCCGCAGAGTCCCAGTGGTTTTTCTGAGTGTGTCACGAAAACCATGAGCCTGTCGACGCTTTTGCTGGTCGATGACGAGATCGGCGTCCGTGAGTCGCTCAAGATGGTCTTCGGCAAGGATTTTCGCTTGTTCGAAGCCGACTCGGTCGATACTGCGATCGCCACGGTTGATGAAGCAAGACCGGATGTAGTCCTGCTTGACCTGCTGATGCCTAAAGCCGATGGCCTGGAAGTGCTCAGACGTATCAAGGAAATTCACCCTCGCTGTGCGGTCATCATCCTGACCGGCGTCAACTCGCAACAGCTGGCAAGCAAAGCGATGGCGAGCGGCGCATTCGATTTTATCGGCAAGCCTTTCGATGTCGTCGAGCTGCGTCGAAAAGTCGCCCGTGCCCTCGAACACGTAGCGGCGCTGGAGCCATCGCCGTAAACTCTCGCTGCGTTTTCGGTATGTTGGTTAGCGAGCGGCGAAATTTTTTCCGATTGCTCCTGGCGACCTGCCTGCTGGCGGCGGGCTGCGCCCAACTCAAGCAGTGCGCTTACGCGGGCATCAATCGGGACGAATGGCAACAACCGGAGAGAGTTATCGCCGCGCTCAACCTGCAGCCCGGTGACGTGGTTGCCGACCTAGGGTCGGGTGGCGGCTACTTTACCTTTAGATTGGCGGAAGCTGTGGGCCCGACCGGAAAGGTTTATGCGGTGGACATTGACCGGGACATGGTCGATCTAATTGCCAGACGTGCAACCGAGGAGGGCCGGCGGAATATCGAAGTTATCCTCGCTAAGCCCGAAGATCCCTCGCTGCCGAAAGCAAGCTTAGATCTTGTCTTTACCTCCAATACTTATCATCACATCAAAAATCGCGTCGCCTATTTTGCAAATTTGCGTCAGTGTCTACTTCCGGAGGGCCGGGTAGCGATCGTTGAATTTGATCGGCGTGGCTGGTTGGAGGGTCTGCTGCGTCACTACACCCCGAGCGAGTTCATTAGCCGGGAAATGGAACAGGCGGGCTACAAGTTGCAGCACGGGTTCGATTTCTTAGACCGGCAATCGTTCTTGATCTTTGTGCCAAATCGTTAGTTCGGGGCAAGGACGTTCTAATTGTTCGCTGTAATTCAATTCTCATGAATTTGCTGTTGCAGACCGAAGCGATCCAATTCGGGTGTGCGCCCTATTAGCTGGCCAACAACAAAGCAATCGCGATCGCGACGCCGACGATCCAGATGAGGCTTACCTGCTCCATCCTTGCATCCTTTCTTAGAACACCAGTACTAGCGGAATCCATTGGCAATCGCCGTACCAACTTTTTCCCCGACTGCTAACTTGCGGAGCGGACTGAGCTTCACGGCGAAAGGGCCAACTGAAATCGCCATCAATGTAGGGGATTGCCTACGCGCATGAGGAGGAATCCCATGCTTAAAAGGGAAGGACGAGCAATCCAAATCGCTCGTCGCGCTGTGCGACAGCGTGGGTATCGCTTTGATATCGGTCGCTAGAAAAAAATTTTGGCAAAGATGCGAACAAGCGATCTCGAAGCTTGCTCGGCTGACGGAAAATAGGTAATTTACCTTCCGAATGGAGCTTCCTTGACGACGACTTATATTCTCAAAAACTTCACGTCACCCGTCTCCAGCAACTCAGGGC
>DATBMR010000288.1:0-16145 GCA_036554745.1 Binatia bacterium | reverse complement strand
TCTTATCAACAGTAGACACCTACGGCCGAGTGGCGCACAAAAAAATCACCTTTCCGTTGGAAATCGAGACATCATATTTTTCACTCGATTTGCTCGATGATTTTGGCGATGCTACCCAACCCGGCCTGACCATCAACTGGTCGGCGCGCGAGAAGGTCACCGGCAAACTGATCCTTGGCATGAAGGTTCGGCGAGTCATATTGGCACCCCCGCCACTTGTCCTTTATGAACTACCAGCTCAATCCCGGCTCCTAATCCACGATATCTTCCGGTTTCAGGAAGTCTTTCGGATTTAGCAGATCTCTCCCCTCAGCTCTCTTCTTGGTGACCGTGGATCTCGAGCGAGATCCACGGTCCCTTTTATTGTAGGCGCAACGGTCGCGACCGCGGCATCACTTAAATATCCCGGCCCGGGACCGTTGCCCACGGCAGAGCATTTCAGAGAGGAAACTATGGAAAATTCCGGAAGGCTTTTCGAAGGCGATGTTATCGCGCCGGAGCAGTATCTTGAAAATTTCAGCCGAACCAACAATCTCGAACCCGAGCAGGAGCTGATGCTGGCGATTCTAACCGACGCGATCGACTGCATTTTGAAATATTGCAACGAACCCGTTCCGATGCGGGCCAAGCTTTTCTACGAGGCGCAGGAGTGGCTCTTCGCTCACGACGAAAAGGACGCGTTTTCGTTTTTGAATGTTTGCGAGATTTTAAACTTCGACCCCAATTACCTGCGTCGCGGCATCATGGCCAAAATAAACGCGAGCACAAAGCAAGTCACCGGACAGCCTGCTGCTAGAGTGGATCGGACAAAAAAAATCGGCGGGCACGTGAAATTGCGCACCCGCTCTGCCCATCGGTCCAGAGCGAGGTTATGAATCGCTCAGGATCGCCCCGCGGCCATGCACGGTTAGCCGAGGCAGAAATGTCAGGCCAACTCGTCTTTCCACTTCTCGATGATTTTTTGCTTTAGCTCCGGGCTGAGCGCATTAACCGGCGGGAAGCGGTCGCGCCACGCGTAGGGACGGCACGCATTGAGAATCGCCCGACTGTTGATGAAGTTGCCTGCATTGCGCTGGTCCGGGTGCATCGCGGGATCGAGCGGCGTGCTCCAGCAGCCATCGACGATCGTAATCGCGCTTTTCGGGTCGCAGCGTGTGGATACAGCCCAGATGACGTCCTTCATATCCGACGGATCAATGTCGTCATCGACGACGATGACAAACCGGCCGTGGTAATTGCCGGCACGCGACCCCAATGCGGCAATGCCGGCTTGTTGGGCGTGGCCGTGATAGCGTTGCTTTAGCGACACGATAATGAACGGCGCTCCACCGCCGGCAGCGGAGCTGCCGATAGAGCACCACACGCCTCTAATGTCCGGAATATCCGCTTTCTCCAGATAATTCCAAATAGCGGCGGCGCCAATAGGCACGCCGAAGGTCACGAACGGCGGCTTGAGCGGCGGTGCGCCGCAGAGAATTGGATCGTTGCGGTAGTAGAGCTTCTTTACCCGGATCACCGGCTCGCGGGCCGCGCCGTGGGCATAGTAGCCTGGCCACTCGCCGAACGGACCTTCCATGTGCATCTGTTCGTTGGGCGGTGGCACCTCGCCTTCGATAGCGATTTCGGCGGTCGCTGGGATCGGCAACCCGGTGAATTCCCCGCGGATCACATCGACCGGCGCACCGCGGAGGCCGCCGCAATAGTCAAACTCCGACATGCCGTAGGGAACCGACTGTCCGGCCACGAGGAAAAGCAGTGGGTCTTGTCCAAAAGTCACCGCGACCGGGCAGCTCTTGCCCTTTTCCCAATATTTTTCACGCATGATGCGCGCGTGGTGGCCGGGCGAAACGTACAATCCGAGGGTGGTTTTGTCATGCACCTGCACACGATAGATTCCGACATTGACCCAACCCCCTTCTTCCGGCTCGCCGGTGATCACGCAATCGGCCGTGCCGATGTAGCGGCCTCCATCCAATTCATGCCAGTGCGGCGTCGGAAAGGCGGCCATGTCGATATCCGCGCCAGACTTCACATTTTCCAAGATAGGTCCACTCGAGACGACACGAGGCGGAATCGGCTTCACGCCTTTCAGGAGCTCTTTCCACTTGGCGATCAGCTCGAGCGGCTTGGCATCCGCCGGCATGCCGACGGTCAAGCTCGACCGGGCGGGCGTGTTGATCAGATTTGACGCCACGCGGAAACCCGCGGGATAGCCCGGAATGTGATCGAACAGGACTAGCGGCGACGGCTCCTTGAATGCAAACAGTTCGGTCAAGGCGCCAATCTCCAGATCCCAACTGGCGTTGTGAATTTCTTTGACTTGGCCGATGTGGCGCGCCGCGACGATAAATTCCCGTAGATCGTTGAAAGGCATAGGCGAACTCGAACCCCCCCTAGAGCCTCGGATCGACTGTCGTTAATTTCAAAAATGCCCGAGTCTTTTGGCGTGTCTGAAGATGCCGTCATGAAACATCGCGACGCAATCGGCGTTGGTAAGACAGCAATATTCCGGCCCCCAACCCGGGCGGTACCACGTGTTGCCATCCTGCAACAGCCGCTCGAAGACTCGGCGCGCGACTTCGCCGTGGGCCATCAGGCCGTCCAAATGCTCGTGCAGATCGGCCTCTTCATGCACTTGAAAGTAGTGCAGATCGGCATCCTTGATTTTGTATCTGCCGAGCAACGCCGCGCGCCAGCGTTTCGACCAGTGGCCGAACATCTCTTCATTCAGCGAGCGCGCCCACCACTCGATCATGCTCCCTTCGTAGACCAAGCCGCGGGCAAATTCGGTTAAAGCGCGGCACTCGGCAAAGACTTCACAGTTGACCATCTCGTCGAGCCCGACGCCGAACTGTTCGCCTTGCTTGATTAAAACTTGGATATGGCCGGGGATGCTCGGGTTGACCAACTCATCGCTGATCTTGCCGACATAGGGGGCGAGCAGGTCGCGGTGGCGCGCGAAGACGCCCTGGTGGCGCTGGTAAATAATCAGATGAAAGTTATTGATCTCGACCGGATAGCTGTACCAATGGCGCCAGAACAATTTGATGGTCTCGAACGGCAACGTGCCGGCCTCAAGCGCGCGCATGAACTCGCCACCAAAAATCTTTTCGTTCCAGCGCGCGTACATGCGACTTTTCAATGCGTCGGTAAAAGCTTTCGCGTCGGTGGGCGAAAGCTTTTTGCCGATCTCTAAGGTCAGTGGTTTTTCTTCGGTAGCCATAAGCTGCGACCCGGTTTAGAGACGGTAACCCGCGTTCGCCAGACCTTCCTTGAGATCCGCCTTGTCCTTGTCGGTGAACGGCAGCGTTGCCCATCGCGGGAAGCGTTCGACCGGCAAGCCGCGCAGTTTCATCAGCTCACAGAAGACCCCGCGGCCATGGGTGCGGAGATATTTTCCGACAACCTGCATGAGTCGGGTGAGCAGATCATGTTCTTTTTGCGCTCCCTTCAAATCGCCTGCCTTGAGCGCTTCATACATCTTTACGCAGGTTTCGGGAAATGGCGTCGACGGCGGATGAATCGCGCCGCGCACGCCCACCGAGTACCCGGTGTAGAGAGAAAAAATACCACCGGGAAAAACCCCCACGGACTTCGGCAACTGATAAACGTATCCCAGGAGCTTATCGTAAGCGATGAAAGACACTTTGATACCGGCGAGTGGATTGGGCGCGATCTCTTCGATAATTTTGTTGGCCTTCGCCGGCGTGATCTCGACCCACGTCGTCTCCGTGTTGTCGTAAATGAACATGGGCGTGCCGGGGACCGATCTCGCGATCGCCTTGTAGTGGGCATATACTTCCCAGTCATCGTGCGGATAGTAATAGGGCGGGACCACGCCGACGGCATCGACCCCGAGACTGACCGCGTGCTTGGCGAGCTCGATGGATGAAAGCGTGTTGGCCGTGCCGATATGCATGACGATTGGCACGCGGCCCTTGACGCGATTGACGATCTGCTCGGCAACTTTCTTGCGTTCGTCGATCTCCATCACCATGCCCTGGCCGTGGGTGCCCAACGGGAAAAACCCATGGACGCCCGCGTCCAGATAAAAATCGATGATCGCATCGGTCGCCTTGTGATCGATCGCCCCGTCGTGCTTGAACGCCACCGGCATCGGCATCAAGATTCCTTCGATCTTTCTGTCGCTCGGCATAAAAGCCTCCTTTCGAGTTCGCGCTGGTTCGATTTGTCGGTATCCATATCGCAACCGCTTTTATAAATCCACCCTATCGCCCGTGCGAAAAAGATGTTAAGTCTTCGAGAAACTATGTCAGGAGGTTCTGATGGCGGAAAAAAATCCGGTCGTGTTGA
This sequence comes from Binatia bacterium, assembly GCA_036554745.1. GTDB lineage: Bacteria > Desulfobacterota > Binatia > UBA9968 > UBA9968 > DP-20. The sequence continues at coordinate 11,831 of DATBMR010000288.1, read as the reverse complement.
TGACCACCAGTAAGGGCGATATTCGAATCGAGCTCGACCCGGAGCAGGCCCCAATCACAACGAAGAATTTTCTCGATTACGTAAGCGAACGGCACTACGACGGGCTAATCTTTCATCGCGTTATTCCAGGCTTTATGATCCAGGGTGGCGGCATGGATGCGCAGCTGAAAGAGAAGAAGGGCAAGGCGCCGATCAAGAATGAAGCCGCCAATGGTCTTAAAAACGATCTGGGGACGATTTCCATGGCGCGCACCAATGTGGTCGACAGCGCGACCTCGCAATTTTTCATAAACGTCAAGAATAACGATTTTCTCAATCATCGCAGTTCCGCTCCGGCGGAATACGGCTACGCGGTATTCGGCCGGGTCATTAGCGGCATGGATGTGGTGCAAAGCATTGAAAAAGTCAAAACTGCACGAAAAGGCTACCATGACGACGTGCCCGTCGAGGCCGTGGTGATTCATTCAGTGACGCTGGAGACGTAAGGAATGGAGTGATGAGCAATAAATTGCTGATGCTGGTCGGGAGTCTTCGAGGCTTTTCGCCGCTTGTGTGCGCTCTCTATGCTTTTCGTCTGCTCTTTGCCACGCGTATTCCTCTGTCCATGAATCATCTGGGCTAGGACGTCCAAATTTTTCTAGGATCATATTTTCGCACCGCCGCCAATTCCAAATCGGTCGGCGACGGAGTCTCTGCTAGGTTCTCGGACATCTTTAACGGCCAGCCGGTTTCGCTTTTGATTTGGTCGATCGTGACGCCGGGATGGTAAGAGCTGAGGACCATTTCGCGGGAATCTGTATCGAACGAAAAGGTCGCCAGACTCGTGATCACCCGGCCCGGGCCGCCTCCCGACAGGCCCTTCCGAAGGCGCCAATCGCCGCCGCGCCCGAATCCAGGAGAGGTTATGTATTGAACCTTCCGAACGAAGCGTCGTTTCTCGTGGTTCATAATAATGATGCAGCGCTTCGCCATGACGGCGATGTCCGCCGCGCCGCCGCTTCCGGGCAAACGAGTGCGCTTGCCGTTCTCTGTTACCCAGTGAGTATTCAAGTTGCCGAAGCGGTCGATCTCGGCGCCGCCGACAAAGCCGAGATCGACCCGGCCGGTTTGCAGCAGCGACATGACATCGTTGAGGCCGCCGCAGTAGAGCGAGCGTGCGACATTGGGCGGATCACTCATGGTGAAAATTGATTCCAGCGCCGGCCAATCGCGGATGACGCCGCTTTCGAAAATGCCGACGGCATTGGGCGCATGGGTCTCCTTTGCCACGGCAAAACCGAGCAACGGCAGGCGCATGCCGACGAAGACTTTGTCTCCGTCGCTGATCTCCCGCGCTGCGGCGGCGACCATGAGCTCCCGGCGGGTATAATTCATGGTGCGGGCGTTGACCGTTTAACAGGTTGCCAAAACTGCCGTTCACGCTTCGGCGGCCTCGGGGAACGGTGCAGAGCTGAAAACGATCGAGTATTTTCGTGCGTAACGATCAATCCTGGAAACGGGCACGTTGTCACGCCCGGTTGAACGCGTCGATCCCTGCCTGGCCGATTTGGCGATCGACGGCCGACGGAGCGCCGCTGACCCCAACCGCACCGATGCACTGTCCTTCGACGGTGATCGGCAACCCGCCTTCGATGCTGATAAACCAGCCCGGGCCTACGGCGAGGGTCTGCGCCAGCACCTGATGATCGGGAATTTCGCTGCCGTCGCGGCCTTTTTTGCCTGTCGCCGCGGTAGTGAGCGCGGCGGAACGGGCCTTGGCCTGCGCGATCAGCGTGTTGTGAGTGCGGCCGTGGGTCATGCGTTTGAACGCCATCAGGTGCCCGCCGGCGTCGACAACGCAGATACTTATGATCTGTTGCAATTCTTTCGCTTTATCGACGGCCGCATTGACGATAATGTCGCAGCCCTCTTGGGTAAGTTTCATTGTTGACACGGTTTTCATATTTCCTCCTGTTAGTAACCAAAGTTAACGGCGGGGGCAAACAGAGATTCTTGCGGTCTTAGTCGATCGACGCGCGCTCGGCTCAAACGCTGCAAGAAGTCGGCATGATCTTTCACGCCGAGAACCCATTCCTGCAACCACCGCTCAAAGCCTTCGCGTGTGCGCGTGGTGCGGTGGTATTCAAAATAAAAATCATCGTCGCGCCGGGCGTAACCCTGAGTCGGCGATGGCAATGAAGCGAAAGGTTGATGGACCACGCTGGACACGACGAAGCCGGGAATCACTGCGCGATTGGGGTCGCCAAGGATCACATCGTGGCCGACGATCTCCTCACAGGTAAGGATCACCTTCTTCGCCGCCATCGCGGCCTCACGCATGACACCGAAATTACCCCAGATGTGAGCGTTGCCCTGCCGGTCCGCCCGCTGTACGTGCAAAATCGCAACGTCCGGTTGAATCGCACACACGGCGATCAGCTTTTCACCGGTAAATGGGCAGCGGTGCAGTTTGAATTGCTTGCTTCTGGCAAAGTCGCTGCCCTTTATGGTCCTGGTCGGCAGGAACGGCACGCCCATCGCCGCGGCCTGCAGTCCGAGCCCGATCGTGAAATTAGAATGCTCTTCGATTTCGATAGGGCAAGGGATACCGGCTTCCGCCGCGCGACGATAGTTGTGACCCAGCCCCGCGGCGACATTACCGGCCCAGGAAGCGATAATTTTGCGAGCACATCCGGCGCCAATCAGTTGATCGAACTGCATGTCCGAAATTGGACCGATCAACGTCAGATTTTTCTTTTGCTGACGAATAATTTCGTGACTGGCGGCGAACGGGATGAGAGATTCGAGCGCACAGCCCATGGCGATCGACATGCCGTCGTGGATGTCGACCGCGATGGCCTCACGGAGCGAGCGCAATTTATCCATAGCGTTGTCTACCCAGTCCGCCGCGGCACTTCAAGCAGCCACCGCTGAGTTGCGATGTACTGGATGCAACGTGCGAACGAGGAGCGGATCGATGTTTTGTGGCGGCGCGAGCTGTTGCCGCTAGGAGCATTGGAAACCGACGGGCGCGGGCTCGATTTCATCTTGCGCTACACGACAGCGGAGTTAGAAGCGTCGCCCGGCTGCTAAAGTAAAATCCTCCCGGCGGATATAGACATGTCTCGCCGAGCGCTTGTTTACCAGACCTTCGATCAATTTAATCAACGGCTTGCGCGCGTCCAGATACTCTTTGCGCGGCGGCGCCGATTTGAGTGCGTCGACAAACTCGGGTCCGGCGTAATAGCGCAGCAGCAATTCTTCATCCGACAGGCTTGGTCCGCCGTATCGTTTTCTGACTTCTTCGAGCGGTATGTCAGGTGCTGCAAAATCTTCCAGCTCGCGGGCGCGCGGCCGATTCAACACTTTGGCTTTGACCTCGGCGTCCATGTATTCTGCACCCTCTTTACCCCACAAGCCGAGCGCGTATTGGATCACCTGGTCGGTGACTTCCTTATACCGCTCACCGATCATGACGTTGATGGCGGCCTGGCTGCCGACGAACTGCGCAAGCGGTGTCACCATGATCGGATAACCGAGCTCGGCCCGTACCTGCACGATTTCCTCGAGGACTTGTTGGATCCGATCTTCTTTGCCCAGCATCTTGAGCTGGTGGCGCAGATTGGAAATCATGCCGCCGGGAACTTGATGACGATACCAAGTCTCGTCGTACTCGCGCGGCGCACCGACCGGCAGTTGTACGGCCTGCGCCACCCGCCGGAAGTGCTGCTCGACCGGAGCCAGCAGCTTCTCGTTCACCAACGGCTTGTACCCTAGGGCGCGGAGATTCTGGGCGACGTTAAATACGGAGGGCTGCGCCGAACCGTTGGCAAGCGGCGGAATCGACGTATGCACGATGCCGATGCCTTGTTTGACGACTTCCAAGAGATTAAACGGCGCCAGGCCGTTGTTGCAGTGGGCGTGGAATTCGACCGGAACGTTGCCGGCGTTATCGAGCATCAGCCGGGCGAGGGTTCGGGCGCGCTCCGGCGTGAGCATACCGCCGACATCCTTAAAGCAAACCCGGTAGGGTGCGATCGCGGCAGCTTCACGAGCCTTGCGGGCGTAGTATTCGTCGGTATGCCGTGGCGAGATCGAGTAAATAATGTTGACCACCGACTCCATGCCGAGGGTCTTCAGCTCGCTGACTTCCTTTTTCAACTCGTCGTAATCGTTCCACGGATCCGAAAGCCGCGTTAGCGTAATGCCGTAGTGAACCACCCGCTGAATGACCAGGCGCGAAATACAAGGAGGGGTGAAGGTGAAGCCGCTGCTGAGGCCGCCATGATAACGCAGGCGGGTATGCTTGATCTCAGTTTGACCGTAGCGCACCCAGTCCCACGGATTGTCGCGCTGTTCGCGCACGACTTTTTTGAAGCGGCCGCTGACGAAGAACTCCATACTGTCAAAGCCGGCCTGATCCATGTGACGCAAAACCGGATGCATCATGCCGGTGGTCATGTTGTGCGCCCACAGGCTGGTGTTGCCGTCGCGCAGCGTAGTATCGACGATGCGGATCTCTTCCACTGAAATCTCCGAATAAACGATGGTCCTTTAGCGGCTCAGTACGACAGCGCGCGGAACTCTCGACTCAGGAGAAGGTGTCTCGTAGATCGACGACTCGGACACGAGGCTTGCGTTCGATCGTGGCTGACGCCCCCGCAGCGGATCCTCTTTGAGCCATTAGCCTTCAGCCGTGCCCGTTGGCGCCGTAGGTTCTGCCGTCGATCCACAGTTTTGCCAGTTCGAGCGCATAAGCGTCCGCCTTGTTCTTCGCATCGAAGGTGGCTTGGCGCCTGCCGTAGATCGGGATCCGTTTCTCTTTCCGGCCGTCAACGATGACAATCGTCGCCCGCGCGAGCCACTCCCGGCCGCGAACCTGTTCGGACTCAAGCTCTACGCGGTGGCCGCGGTAGGTTCTGACTCGCACCACGCAAAAGGATCTACTTTCTAGACATTCACTTTGCCGGAATTCAACTTGATTCCGAGCTTGCTCAGTGCTTCCACAACCGGAATATCGGCGCCAAGCGTCCTGCCGACCTCTGCAGCCAGCGGCAGGTCTTTGTCGTACAAGTTAGTCCCGGAATTGAACTTCAACTCGCCGTCAGTGACAACGAATCTCGTTTCCCAGCGGTCGAGGATATGCTGCGAGCGGGTCTTCTGCATGACTTCAAGCGCCGCTTTATAACTTACACCGCCGGCCTTGGCGATCTGCAGCGCCTCGTAGACAACCAACGCTTCAGCGGCAGTGACCATATTTTTGAACAGCTTGGTGATGTTGCCACAGCCGAGCGGTCCCATGTGGACGGCGTCCTTGGCCATGCTCAGCAAATGCGGCTTTGCGCGGTCAAAAAATGCTTTCTGGCCGCCGACGAGAAAAGTCAATCCGCCCTGGCGCACGACGCTGGGAACCGCTGTCATACAGGCGTCAATCACATTGACCCGCTTATCGGCTGCGAGTTCTGCGACTTTTTTAGTCGTCGCAGGTCTAATCGTACTGTGCAGCAGGACCAGCGAGCCCGGCGACGCGCCTTCCAGGACGCCCGCGTTGCCAAGCATGCAGTCGAGCACTTCTTGGTCGGTGCGGACAACGACATCGATGATCGTCGAGGCTTGCGCCACGGCTTTCGACGAAGGCGCGATCTCCGCGCCTTCCCTGCGCGCAGCTTCCAGCGCCGTAGGCGCGATGTCAAAAGCGAGCGCGCGGCCGCCGGATAATTTCAATCGCGAAAGCAGGGCAGTGCCCATGGCTCCTGTGCCGACAAAGCCAATCCGTTCCATTTTCACCCTCCTTTTGGATACGAAAGCGGAGTTTCCAAACACCCGATGCGAAGAAATCGAACAGTGCCATATAAGTGCCGGGACGATTACGTGACCGCCAGATTGGTTCGCGTGAATTGTTTGCACATTGAGATGCGGCAGTTCCGCTTGCCTCCGTGCCTCGTGGTGAGTGTTACTCCGGTGCTCTTAACTGCGGCATGACATGCTTTTGAAACAATTCGACCGAGCGTAGCGATTCGGCGAGCGAGAGATCGCCGAAGGCGAATTGTCCGACCAGATAATTGACCGCCGATTCGTCAATTTGTCCTTGAAGAAACCTCACGACTTCATCGGGATCGCCGGCAGTGGCGTGGCCGATCGCCATCATTTTGTCGAACGTGTCCGGCCTGGGGTGCGCCGGCTTCCCGCCTTTTAAGAAATAAAGATAGTAGAAGTGTTTGTGCCAGATCGGATAGGCGCGCCGAGCGGCCGCTCGAGCGGCGTCACCGTTCTCGGCGATCACGATGAACCGGCTCAAGCCGAGCTTCGGCAGGGGCTGGTATCCGTGCAGTTCGCGCCACACCTGCCGGTAGCGGTTGTTGTAGCGGCGCGTGTCCGGGGCCGAGTCGAGACTGACCATGTTGAGCCGCTGGAGCGCGGCGCGTTCCGCGGCTTCGACCGAGTGGACGCCGTACCACATCGGCGGATGCGGTTTTTGCAGCGGCTCGAGCTCCATCGGGATTTCTTTGAACGAGAAAAATTTGCCCTCAAAGTTAAGCGTTCTTTCAGTCAGGCCGCGCAGAATCAGCTCGCGTGCTTCGCTGTAGATGTCGTGCGCCTTGGCGGGATCCTGACCATAGAATGAAATTTCCGTGGCGGATGAACCGCGGCCGAACCCGATCTCGAGCCGTCCGCCGCTCAGTTGATCGACCATGCAAATCTCTTCGATGAGCCGCAGCGGATGATGCAAGGGAAGGGCATAGACCATCGGTCCAAAGCGGAGCGTTTGGGTTCGCTGCGCAATAGCGGACAGAAACACGCTCGGCGACGGCGCCATGCCGATCGGCGTCGAATGATGCTCGGCCACGTGATAGGCATAAAAACCGGCATCTTCGTAGGCCTCGATCAGTTTGAGACGTGCTTCGTAGAAATCTTTTAGCGGCAAATCATTTCGGTCGAGATGATCGAAGATCCCGAATTCCATATCACGCGGGTATATCGTGAATCACGATCAAAACAAAGGCCGCTCGGGAGAGCGGGGAGCAGCCTTCATTATGGAACGTTTGACCGCTCGGACCTGCGCAGGGATCAATCCAAGCCGTAGAAATTTCGCGGATTGCTTTCGAGGATCTTCTTGACTGTCGCCGCGGGAATCCGCTTGTCGTTACGCAGGAGATGAACGGCGTTCAGCTCGGAGGATGGATCGTGGTGACCGTAGTCGGTGCCGATCATCAGGCAGTCCTCGCCCGCATGGCTCAGCACATAGGGAAGATCATCGGTGTTTTCGCACGCCACCCACATGTTGTTTGCTTTAAGCGCGTCGCTCGGAAACGGCCTTCCCTGGCGTCGAAAGCGGTCGGCCAAATCGTTTAGGACGTAAGGCACCCATTGGGCGCTGACTTCGACGAAGCCCCAACGGACCTTCGGAAATTTTTTCGGCAGCTCTTTTTCGAGCAGCGTATGAAAGGCGCCGACAACCGCGAGCTTGAATTTGGTGAAAGTCGTGTCATCGGCGAAGAAGTCGTGATGCAGAAAGCTCCCGTTGGCGGAATGAACACAGACCGGCAAGTCGAGATCGCCGGACATCTGCCACAGCGGATAAAAATACGGTGCGCCGAGAGCGCGCTCACATTCCAGGCCGCGCATGAAGATGCCGCAGGCGCCGTTGTGCTTCGCCCACTCCAGCTCGTGCCGCACTGCAGCGGGATTTTTCTCCAACAAACGTAGCGGCGGTTTGGCGACCCAGCGCAACCGTCCCTTCCCCTGGCGCCAAAGATCGCCCATCCAGCGGTTGTAGGCTTGGCACAGCGCACGCTCGCGCTCGGCGTCCTGCACGATCGGCCGGAGAAACAGCGTCGGATAAAGCACCTGGATCTCAATGTCGAGCGCGTCCATATGGGCGAGCCGCGCCTCGACGCTAAGCATCTCGCGCGATTCTTTCGATGTGTCGGTGCCGACGTTGCGGTCTTTGCCGTGAGCCCGGCCTTCGATCACCCAAAAATCCCGTACCGCGAGACCTTCATTGCTGAGAAGCTCCGCGCCGGAAGTTTGCGTCATCAGCTGAGGCGTGAAACGACGATCGGTTTCTGCCAGATAACTCCAGGTCTGCACCGTCTCGATTACATGAGCGTCAGCGTCGATGGCACGCATTGGTCTCCTCCGAACTGCCCAGCCGGCCTGCAGGTCGCGCCAAATGATGATGTTTGTTCGCAGAGAAAATTAACCAGTTCTTTAACACGAGCGTCTGGCCGCATCAATTATCAGTACTTCGTCTATCAGTACTTCGCCGCACATCGGTTATCTTGGTACCGAGCGAGGAATTGAATGCGAGCGATACGCACGCGTCGGTGGCAACGCTTACAGCGCGAATTCTAGGTTTGATTTTTTTGGGTTTAGACGATTCTTCAGGTTTGGACAGAATGGCGGCGACGGATCCCGACAAGGAAAAAGCGCAATATTTTCAACTTGCGAAAAGCAAGTTCCCACAAAATTTGTGGATAAGTTTGTTGATTACTGGCTCGGGGTGTCAGGCAGACCAGCCAAAATTGCGGCTTCCAGCGGATCGCCCAAAAAATAGGCAGAGAAAAGTACGAATTCTCGCTGCCTTTTAAGTTGAACAACTTTCGCTAAATTGGGACGCGGAGAACCGCATGCCCAAGTCGGGAAATAGTGAAGTAGCGCTCGACGGAGGTGGCCGCTCAACCAAGCGACCAGCCGGACCAGTGAAACGACCGCCGCCGAAAGCGTAGCGTTAACGTGGGCTATGGACTATCCGTCTAAAGGTACTCAGCGCGGGGCCGGCGCTGACGTGATCGGAGCTTGAAGATGTGGTGAGAGGGAACCGTTGCGAGCGCTCTCGCAGCATGCTTTTCTGTGGGGGAATTGAGATTTAAAATTCCGACCCAGAGCGCGGCACGAGAGCCGATCGAAAAGTTCCGGCGCGATCAATCGGTTTGCAACCTCGATACTCTGCAATTTCCCACGCCGAACAATCCAGGAAGCAATAGTGGCTAAAAAATTACGGTTACTCGGTGGAATCGAGCGGCTGTGCCTGCATCTCGCGGCCCAGTTCAAAGCTGCTATTGATCCTGCTCTAACTCCGCCCCAGAGGATTGTGCGCGGCGCGAAGGGACTGATGACTTTGGGCGTGCTCGCACTGACGCTATTGCTCGCCTATGCCGCTGTTTTAATACCGTTCACGCCAACGATTGCCGATTTACGAAAGGCCAAAATCGATCAGCCCAGCGTACTCATTTCGTCAGATGGCAAGCGGCTCGCTACTTTCAAGCCGATGAACCGAGAATGGGTCGATTTGAATCGAGTCTCGCCGCACGTGATTCATGCGCTGATCGCCACCGAGGATCACCGCTTTTATCAGCATTACGGGATCGATTTGCGGCGCACTGCCGCCGGTATCATGCGGGTTTTCATCGGCGATCTGGAGGGAGGTTCAACTCTGACGCAACAACTCGCGCGCAACCTGTACCCGGAGCACATTGGCCGACGGCGGACGATTACCCGGAAAATCAAGGAGACGATCACCGCGATCAAAATCGAGTACGCTTACACCAAAAAGGAAATACTCGAAACGTATCTCAACACCATCCCGTTTCTCTACAACGCGTTCGGTATCGAGATGGCGGCGCGGACTTACTTCGACAAGTCCGCCAACCAACTCAACGTGCTGGAAAGCGCGACGCTCATCGCGATGCTGAAGGGCACGAGCTACTACAACCCCGTGCTCAATCCCGAGCGGGCGCTGCGGCGCCGCAACGTCGTGCTGTCGCAAATGCTCAAGCGCGGTGGGTTGAGCGCGACCGAATTCGAGCGGCTAAAAGATCGGCCAATACGTCTCGACTTCGAACGCCAGCCGGAAGGAATCGGGCCCGCTCCTCATTTGGCCGCCCACGTTCGTAAGTGGCTGATCGAATGGGCGGACCGTAACGACCACGACATTTACTCGGACGGATTGATCGTACACACCACGATTGACTCCCGCGTGCAGGCGATTGCCAACCGCGCGGTTAAACGCCAGATGGATGCGTTGCAAGCAGTCGCTGACGTCGAGTGGGGGATGAGCTCCAGGCGACTGCTCTCGTCGAGCACAAGGGACTACATCGAGCGGCGCCGAAGCGTGCAGCCGTTCGGCCATCTTTGGAAAACCAAGCCGGATTTGCTCGATACATTTGTTCGTGAATCGGCGGCTTATCGCAAGGCGATGGATGCCGGCGCGACGCCGCGAGCGGCGATGGCGCAACTGAAGAGCAATCGTGAATTTATGGCCAAGCTCCGGGCCGACAAGACCCGTTTAGAAGCGGGCTTCGTGGCAATTGATCCGGCTAGCGGCCAAGTGAAAGCGTGGGTCGGCAGCCGCGATTTCACGACCGACCAATTCGATCATGTAGCGCAAGCGAGGCGCCAGCCGGGCTCGACGTTTAAACCGTTCGTTTACGGAGCCGCATTCGAACACGGCATGTCCCCCGATAGACGCTTTACGGATAGACCCGTGGAGATTTCCTTGCCCGACGGCAGCGTGTGGCGGCCGGCCGATCAGACGGCGCCAAGCGGCCGGCGCATGACGGCACGCGAGGGTCTGGTATTTTCGAAAAACACAATCACGGCGCAGGTCATGCACGAGATCGGGCCGAGAAAAACGGCGGAGCTTGCGCGCCGCATGGGAGTGAACCGAAGCAAGCTCGACGAAGTGCCGTCGCTGGCGCTCGGCACCAGTCCGGTGACGCCACTGGAAATGGTCGCCGCGTATAGCACCCTTGCGGCCGGCGGCGAATACCGGCAGCCGATTTTTATCACCCGCGTCACCGACAAGCATGGCCGCGTGCTCGCGCAATTCGCCAACGAACGTCAGGCTGTCATGTCGGAGAGAACTGTGGCGGATCTGATCAATGCGCTCCGCGATGCAGTCGATCATGGCACCGGTCAAGCGGTGCGCTCGACATTTGGCCTGCGCGCGGATTTGGCGGGGAAGACCGGAACGACGCAGAATAACACCGACGGTTGGTTTATCTTGATGCATCCACGGCTCGTCGCCGGAGCATGGGTCGGTTTTAACGATTCGCGGGTCACCATGCGCAGCGATCATTGGGGAGGTGGCGGTCAGAACGCTTTGCTCTTGGTGGGTGATTTTTTCCGCCAAGCTCTCGAAGCGCGATTAATTGATGGCCGCACTGGCTTCCCTTACGCGAGGCCGGAGGAGTTTGCTTTGGAACCTTATCTCGATGCAGCCAGAGAATGGTTCTTCGGCACAATCAAAGATTGGTTGTTCGGCGAAAGAGCCAAACCGGCGCCTGTGGCGCCACCGCCCAGGCGTGAGCTTCAGCGAGAGCGATTCGACGAAGCCGAAGACCGTCGCGAGCGGCAGAGGCTGGAAAGGCAAAGCGAAAAAGAGCAGCTGATGGAGCGACTGCGGCAGAGACGAGAGCAATGGGCGCAAGATTACCGGTAGTGGCCGTGTTGTCGTAATCCTCGTTCTCGCTGGTCTTTGCTTCCGCCCACTTGGAACGTTATCTCCAGCGGCTGATCAGCATGGTTGCAAAGAAATAGCCGAACGGGTGAGAACCGAAATAATCAGCGCTGCTGGTTGACTTGCTTGGCCGTTTTCGGTCTAAGAGGTGGGACAATCGCGCAGGGTCTCGGCACTTCCGTGAGCGGGTAGCTAGCATCGGATTAGCCGGCTCGCCACTACAGAGACACACCTGTGTGTCTGGGACTTTTCACAGGTCTAGAAAAATTTGCATCATCAGGGAGATGAAAGTATGCGTTATAGAATTCAATCACTGTCCAAGTTCATCTTGGCGCTAGCCGTCGGCTTCTTCGCAGGATCCGACGCCGGTGCGCAAAGCAATTATTTCGCG
>DATBMR010000287.1:0-5834 GCA_036554745.1 Binatia bacterium | reverse complement strand
ACCCGGATTGCAGGCTGCTCAAAAAGACCTCAGAGCCAAGGCGCGCGAAAAATCGGCGAGCGGAGGCGTACTTAGCGAGTACGTTGTAGCGAGACGATCGAGCGCAACGCAGGATATGAGGCTTTTTCAGCAGCCTGCTAGGTCGCGCACCACTCGAAATGTGATCGCGGCGAAGCCTTCGGCGCGCAGCCAGTAAGTTTCTTTTTCAGACGGTTTGAAGCGAAGCCGCCCGCTCAACTCGATGGACGAGCGTCGTAGTTTTGCCTGGGCAAGAATAGCTCGGGCACCCGTTCATAAGCGATTTCCAAAAAAAAGGAGGATTCGGAATTGTTCTGAATCCTCCTTTTGCATCGGGCAAAACTCGTTCAATACTGTCCGGTGATACCCGCGCCGGTTAGACTCGTCTTGATTTTCTTACCCCTCTGACTGGCCTCATACTGCGCCAATGCAGATCTCGTTTTCCGGCCCATCACGCCGTCAAACGGCCCGGGATCGAATCCCGCGTCGCGCAAACGCAATTGAAGGATGCGAACCTCCTCGCGTGGTTGGACTGCAGCCGAATGCTTTTCGACGTAGTCCGAGGGCGAATTCGCTGAAGACATCGTCGCCTCCGGCGGCCTGAGGTTATTTGTTGCAGTAACGGCCGCAGGTACACGATCGTCCAACAAAGCCTCAAACCCGTTAGCTAGAATACACCCGCTTTGAAACTGACGCAGCGCTGATTGTGTTTTGCTGCCGAAGATCCCGTCCACTGGACCAGGATCAAAGCCTGCGCTACGAAGCTGATTCTGAATTTTTCTTGTCTCCTCTCGGTTGGGGCGCTTATCTATAAGGAGCGTTGCCCCGGAGCTTTCTCTCTCTGCGGTCAGCACATTGAAGCTTTCTAGCGCTGGGCCACCCTTCGCGCAGACGGTGTGCAGTCGAATGTAGGCGCTCTTGGTTCGAGTTCCCACGACGCCGTCCACCGGGCCCGGATCAAACCCGATCTCACGTAAACCCGCCTGCAGGCGGCGAACATCATCGTTCGTCAGAGTACGCCGGGGCGGCATCGGGGGATCTTCGGGCTGAGCACTCTCAACGATCGGCGTAGTCGCAATCGGTTCATTTTCTCGCGCCGGAATTGCCAGGGACGGCTCGCTTGCCACTTCCTGACTGTCGAAAAGAGCGCATCCCGAAACTACGGCGAAACAGATTGGCAGAATTAGGCTGAATTTAGTCACAGCTCGCCTCCTGATTCAGTTGGCCATTGAGGAAAGCAAGCAATATGCCGCGAACGATCGCCAGTATGGAAAAACCATCGACAATCTGGCTCAATGTCCGGCAAAGCTGCGCAAGCAACATCCATTCGGACTCTTGCGCCAGTAGTGGTAATGATTGGTCTCTTCGGGGTAAACCTGGGATGATATGGTCATCCGACGAGTCGAAGGCCGAGTCGAACCAATGATTGCTAATGAAGCAGGCGAAACACGGGCAACACAATGAGCAAAACCCTTCCAACAAGCCTCCGCTTGACCTGCTGGATCACGGCTGTGCTGACTATCGCGGTGGTGAGTTGTGCTGAATCGGTGAAACACGATGAAGTTGCAGCCGCCAAGACCGCTCTCGACTTCGCCAGGACGGTGTTCCTCGAGAAAAATCCGCAAAAAGGTTACGAAATGCTGAGTCAGGGCGGCAAACGACATGTACCGCTGGACAAGTTCCGGCAAACCATCGCTGCCATGCATCCGCGTAACTATCCCACCAAAGTGACCGCGCTCGAATTCGAGCCTATGGCGGGCGAAAAAGCGATCTATGTTTTTCTCACTGGGCGGAACGAAGATCAACAATTTTCCTATCGCGTGACGCTGGAAGGCACGGCGGCCACAGGTTACAAAGTGCTAAAGGTCGATCAGGGCATGAGCTTTCCTACACTGACCAACCAGAAGCAAGCGTTCAAGCCGCCGCTCAGCATACCTTAGCGGTCCAACAAAAAGTCGTGCGAGGCGGTCGAGCAACCCTCCGGCGGACGTGATAGCGGCGCGATTTCACGTTGATAACTTTTCCGGTTTCGGCTATTTCCCTTCTGGCCGCATTCCAAGTTCTTGGAGGTCTTTGTGAGCAAAACCACCGCCAATCTGGTTCTCCTTCTTGTGCTCGCTGTTGTGTCCTCCGGAGTTGCTTACGGGCAATCGGCGCAAACTCTACTCAGTGAAGCCGCCCAGGCGATGGGCGGCTTGGCAGCGCTGCGCGCGCTGAAGAACGAGGTCGTCGAAGCGGAGGGAAGGCAGTTCGACGCCGCGTTTCCCTTGCAGCCCAAACCGGGACGGCAAATCACTTCCTTTCGCTACATGTTGACGCGCGATTTAAGCCAACCGCGAATGCGCCTGGCGTGGGAGGCGCGCCATCTTACCCGGAACGAAGACATTCGCTTCGTAGAGGTCATCGACGGCGGCGTCGGCGTTCTTCAGGAAGCAGGCAAGACCGGCCGTTTACACCCGGGCCGATTGGCGACCCGATTACGAGACGGAAAACGATCGCCAGCCCGGCTGATGCAACTTGCCAGCGCGCAAAAATCCCTGCGACGGCTCGCCGATCGTGAGGTCGACGGGATCACGCACCGGGTGCTGTCGTTCAAGGACGGTGCCGATGAGTTCCACATCTATCTCGACGCCAAAACCCATCTGCCGGCCCAGACCGACGTTCTCGACAGCGATCCCCTCGAAGGCGACACCAGTTATCGGCTGCGCTACGGCGATTGGCGCAGAGTCGGCGCCGTGTCGATGCCCTTCAGCGCTCGCTACGAGATCAACGGTCGCCCGTTTCAAGAAGAACAGATAAAAGCAATCCACCATAACGCGGCGCTAACCACGGATGCCTTCGCCGTCCCCGAAATGATTCGCAATCAGAGGGCAGACGCGACGCCGATCGCCTCCCAGTGGATCCTGCGCCGGATCGCCGGCAACGTCAGCTATCAGGATTTCGGCCGCGCACCCAGCATCGAATGGATCAAACTCGTCGACGGCGTGTACAAGGTCGCCGGCGGCTCTCACGCGACGATCGTCGTCGAGATGCGCGATCACCTGATTGCCGTCGAAGGACCGCTCTACGAGGCGCGCACGGCGCCGGTAGTCAGGTCGATCAAAGAGCGCTTTCCGTCCAAGCCTCTTCGTGCGGTTATTCCGACTCATCATCATCTCGATCACTCCGGCGGCATCCGCGCCTTCATGTCCGAGGGCGCGCCGATCGTCGCGCCGTTTGTCGCGCGAGACTTCTATTTGCGCGTCGCCAGGGCGCCGCACACCCGACAACCCGACAGCCTGGAGCGAAACAAACGCGCCGTGGTGATCGAGGCCTTCGGCGGCGGGCCGCGGGTGCTGACCGACGGCAGCCGGCGCGTCGAAGTGCACCCCATGCCGACTGGCCATGCCGAAGACAACGTCGTCATTTATTTGCCGGGAGAAAAGATGGTGATTGAGGCGGACCACGTTAGCCCGCGCGGCGGGCAAGTGCGGCCGGTGCCGCTGGTCCAGGAATTCGTCGCCGGTTTGGACCGGCTGAACCTGGACGTAGCCACGATCGTCGGCATTCACGGCGACAGCACTTCCATGCAGGCCGCGCGCGCCGCCGCCCAAGGCGCGAAGCAATAATTTCGTTGTGGCATCATTGCAAAACGCCATTGCGTCGGTAAAAAAGAATCTAGCGATCGTAACCACAAGGAGGATTGACCCATGACAGCCGAGTTCATCGATATCCTAAAAATAGAGGAGCTGGAGATCGGCCACAGCAAAAAGGTGCTTTTCTCATCCGATCACTTTCACACTTGGGTGCACGGCGACTATCCCGGCACCAAAGGACCGATGCATAAACACACCGCCGACCAGCAATTCTATTGCGTCAAAGGCCAGTGCACGTTTCATTTTCCTGACGGTACGGCGCGCGCTCTCAACCCCGGCATGCTCGTGACTATTCCCGCTGGCCAGCTCTATCAGCTCGACAACACGGGCGACGAATACATGATTCTGCTCGGCGCACGTGCTGAGCCGGCGGCCAATCCGAGATTCAACGCCAAAGACGAAGAGGTCGGACACGGCGACTTTGCCAAGCGAAATCTGGACAAGATCAAGGCGCCCGAAGGCAAAAAAGCAAGAGCCAGAGCGGAATCCTGATTTGGTGCGCTTCATGACAATGAGGCGCTGGTCGCTGGCGGCATTTCTCGTCCTGGTCCTTTGGCCGCTGGCGCCGTTGTGGATTCCGCCGGCATTTGCGGCGGATCGAGTCCGCCTCGCGCTCCCGGCGAAATCCATGGGGTATCTGCCCTTGTTCGTTGCCCTGCACCGCGGCTTTTTCAAAGACGATGGTATTGCTATCGAGACGCCGATGATGCTGCCGCAATTGGCGCACAACGCGCTTTTGTCCGGCGAAATCGACTACCACGGAGTTGCCGACTCCGCGCTTCGCCTGGCCGCCAGAGGCGCGCCTCTAAAGAGTATCTTCTTCGGCGCCACCCGCCCCAATTATTTTTTGCTGGCCAAGCCAGAAATCAAATCGGTGCGCGAACTGCGCGGCAAGTACATCGGCATGGCTCGCTTTGGTGATACCGTCGAATTGGCCAGCCGCATCGCGCTCAATCGGGAAGGCCTGGATCTGCAACGCGACGCGGTACCCATCATGATCGGCTTACCGTCGACGCGGGTTTCGGCTCTCGCCGCGGGCTCCATCGACGCCACCATTGTGGTGCCGCCGGACAATGTCTTGCTCAAGCAGAAAGGGTTTCGCGAGCTGGTCTTCCTCGGCGACGCCGTCGAATTTCCCAGCAACGGCTACGCGACCTCTGACCGGCAATTGACGGAGAAACGGGAGTTAACCAAGCGTGTGCTGCGCGCGCTCTACCGCGGCCTAACCTTCGCCCGCGAGCACGCCGGTGAGTCAATCCAGATCATCGAGCGCGAATGGAATGTGGACAATGCCGTCGCGCGCGAATCCTACGCCTCGTTGACGAAGTCGTTCAGCCGCGACGGCATCGCCAGTGAGGCCGGGTTGCGATTTCACACCCAGCATATTCAAAGAATGGATAAGATCGCCGGCGAAATTCCCCTCGCTAAGATCGTCGACTTTCGCTTGCTCGATGAAATACGGCAGGGGAAATGAATATTAATTATCGGAGGAACCATGTCCAGCACCAAACGACCGCCCGCCTTCGAGAGATTTATCCGGGATCTCCGCACCACGTGGGCTGAGCTGCCGGACATGGCAGCGCGCATGAAAAGAGGCCAGCAACTGCTTGAAGCATTGGTCAAGGATCCAAGTCTGCGCGCAGCGTCGAAATCCTGGCCGTCAACGGAAGGCCGGAAAAATTTATTGTTTTATGAAGATCCCGATTACGGCTTCGCGATCAACGGCGTCGTCCGCGTTCCCGGACGCAAAGGCAGCATTCATGATCATGCCCATGCTTGGACCGCTTATGGCGTTCTCGATGGTACCGAGACTCTGGAACGCTTTCGCCGGGTCGACGACGGTTCTAAGGAAGGCTACGCCCAACTGGAACTGGAAAGCGTCACCGAAGGACATCCGGGAAAAGTAGACCTCGTGCCGCCCTTCGACATCCACGCCGAACAAGGCGGTCCGACCCGTTCCGTCGCGGTCATTCTTCGCTCCGAGCGGGTGGCCGGCAAAGTTTTGCAAGGGAGTTACGATAAGGATAACCATACCGTCCGTCGGATCGACGGACCGACAAATATCCCATACGACATCACCGACTAGATCGCCTCGGCCGTGGTGTTCGTGCGACTTTGCGAAAACTGCTTGGGGACACGCTGCTAAGGAACTCGTAAAACAAGGCGACCCGCCGGCCGCGC
>DATBMR010000241.1:0-2153 GCA_036554745.1 Binatia bacterium | reverse complement strand
GGCCGTCGCGCTGGCATCTTTTGGATTTTTTTGCGACAAACCGGAGAAGGACAAATCAGGGGAGAGGGGTCATTATGGCTGCTGAAACTTGGGAGGCATTTGTCGCCAGGCTGTTAGAGATTGGCGTCAATGCCGTACAAGGATTGATTCGCATCGCGATCATCATCGCGATTGCCTACTTTGTTGTCCGATTGCTGCGCGCCGGGCTCAACCGTCTGGAAGCCTTCCTGATCGGCACGACCGCTCGCAGCGAAGATACCGCGTTGGCGACTAGCAAGCGGATCAGGACCCTGTCGAGCGTCATCTGGACCCTCAGCGTCGGCCTGTTGTGGTTTGTGGTCGTGCTCATCACTCTCAGTCAGATCGGTGTGAATATCGGCCCGATCCTCGCCGGCGCCGGCGTCCTCGGCTTGGCTGTCGGCTTCGGCGCGCAGCACCTGGTGCGCGATTTGGTGAGCGGCTGTTTTCTTTTGATCGAGAATCAAATTCGCGTCGGCGACATCGCGATCATCAACAACGTAACCGGCATCGTCGAAGCCGTCACCTTTCGCACCGTGATCCTGCGCGACCAGGCCGGCGTGGTTCACGTGTTCCCCAACGGCACGATCAATACGCTGGCCAATGCGACGATGGACTGGTCCGCCGCCGTCATCGACGTCACACTGCCCTTCCGCGTCGACACCGATCGGGTGATCGAGAGCATGCGCCAAATCGGCGCCGAGATGAAAGCTGAAAAGGAATTTGCCAGTGTGATCCTGGAACCTCTCGAAGTATTCGGGCTCGAGAATTTTACGGAAACCACCGTCACGATCAGAGCGCGCTTCAAGACCCGCGCCGCGGAGCAGTATTCTGTCAGTCGCGAGTTTCGGCGGCGCTTGAAATACGACCTGCACGCAGCCGGGCTCCTCGATCCGGCCGCTGCGCCGGCCGCCCCTGCCAAACCGGCACTCACTCCGCCGTCAGCATCGTAAATGCAGAACTCGGCGAATTCGGCTCTTTTTATTTGCGCCAAACGGTGTACATTGAGCCGACGAACTTCGCCCGCATTGGAGCACGCACGCCACATTGGTCGATAGCCCACACTCGTTCACGCGCAACGAAATCGCCCCGGTTATCGTTGTCAGTTTGATTTCCTCGCTCCGGCTCCTCGGTATTTTTCTCACGCTGCCGATCTTCAGCGTCTATGCGGTACACTATCCGGGCGCGTCCGCCGCGCTCGCCGGTCTCGCATTCGGCATTTACGCGCTCGCTCAATGTTTTTTTCAAATTCCGTTGGGCTGGGCCAGTGACCGCTGGGGCAGGAAACCGGTTTTGATGGTCGGCCTTCTGCTCTTTATCCTAGGCAGCATCGCCTGCGCTCTGGCGACCGACATCTACGCCTTGATTGTGGCGCGCGCTTTACAGGGTACCGGCGCGGTCGGTGCGGTGGCATTCGCCGCGTTGGCGGACCTCACGCGTCCCGGTGTGCGCGCGCAGGCGTACACGATTACCGGCATCGCGATCGGCGCTTCATTCGTATTCGGCCTTTTAGCCGGGCCTTTTTTAGCAGCGCAAATCGGCCTGGGCGGGCTGTTTTATTTGCTTGCGCTGCTCGGTTGTGTTTCATTGCTGCTCGCCGCCGCGCTGTTTCCCGCAGAGCGGCGTGCAGCGCGCAACGAATCGCGCACTGCGCTCAAGCCGATCTTGCTGCACGACCACCTCCGGCCGATTTTCATAGCCACCTTTGTTTTGTCATTCGCTCTGAATCTGTTCTTTTTCACCTATCCGTTGAGCTGGAGCGGTATCGGTCTTGCCACTACCGAGCTTTGGAAAGTCTACCTGATCATATTTCTGCCGAGTGTCTTGCTGGTCTTCCCGTATATGCGGCGGGTTGAAAGAATCGGACGTTTTCGCGCTCCAATCCTGATCGGTTGGGTCACGGCCACTTTCGGTTACGGCGTTTACTTGTTCGGCGCCCAGTACGATCTGCTGCTTTACTTGAGCGGCGCCGCATTTTTCTTCGGCTACAGCATTTACCAGCCGATCCTGCCCGCGTTTTTAACCCAGCGGGTGCCGGTGAACGGTCGCGGCGCGGCCGCCGGCGTCTATAACTCGTTCGGCTTCATCGGTTCGTCACTCGGCGGCATCGTCGCCGGCGCTTCGATTCATGTTTC
>DATBMR010000238.1:0-15596 GCA_036554745.1 Binatia bacterium | reverse complement strand
TCGTCACACGCGTCGCACGCCAAGCCTTACGCGATGCCGAACAAGCGCAAAACGGCAGCGTGGTAACCGGTAAGCCACGGCTCGATCCAAATCACAAGCCGGTGTCCTTTGAAAAAATGATGCTGGCCGATGATCAACACGATAAGAAATTGATTGAGAATTGTCATCCGCGCGGATGGGTCAATCCCACACCGGCGTCAAAATACAATCTGGTGGTGATCGGCGGCGGCACCGCGGGTTTGGTCAGCGCCGCCGGCGCGGCCGGCTTGGGCGCCAAAGTGGCGCTCATCGAGCGCAATCTCATGGGCGGGGACTGCCTCAACGTCGGCTGCGTGCCGTCCAAGGGTCTCATTCGCGCCGCTCGCGCAGCCTATGAGGCGCGCAACGGCGCAGAGTTCGGCGTGCATCTCGACTGCGAGCCGACGGTCGCGTTCAGCGCCGCGATGGAGCGCATGCGCAAGCTGCGCGCGGGCATCAGTGACCATGATTCCGTCGAACGATTTACGAAACTCGGTGTCGACGTTTTCATCGGCAACGGCCGCTTTGTCGGTCCGCACGCCGCCGAAGTCGATGGCCAGCGCCTCGAGTTCGACCGCGCCGTGATCGCCACCGGCGCGCGGGCGAGCGATTTGCCAGTGCCGGGGTTGAAGGAAGCCGGATACCTTACCAACGAAACTGTGTTTACCTTGACCTCGTTGCCGCGCCGCATTGCAGTCATCGGCGCCGGGCCGATCGGCTGTGAGCTGGCGCAAGCCTTCGCCCGCTTCGGCAGCGAAGTGTTTTTGATCGAGGCGCTGCACGGCATCATGCCCAACGAAGATCCCGACGCCTCGGAAATCGTGCGAAGGTCGATGATGGAGCGCGACCGCATCAAGCTTATGTGCTGCGGCAAGGATCTGAAGATCAGCAAAACCGACGGCGGCAAACGGCTTTCGGTGGATTCCCACGACGAGCATTACGACATCGTCGTCGATGAGATCCTGGTGGGCGGCGGGCGCCGACCGAACCTGGAGGGATTGGGATTGGACGAAGCCGGGATTGAGTACACGGCTCAGGGCGTAACGGTGGATGATCGGCTGCGGACGACCAACCCCAAGATATATGCCGCCGGTGATATTTGTTCGCGCTACAAGTTCACCCACGCCGCCGACGCCATGGCGCGGATTGTCATCGCCAACACGCTCTTTCTGGCGCGGCGTAAGGTGACCGACCTGGTCATCCCCTGGTGCACCTATACCGATCCGGAGATCGCCCATGTGGGTTACTATGAAAAGGACGCACGCCAGGCTGGCTTCGATATCGCAACCATTACGCAGCCGCTGCACGAGGTGGATCGCGCTGTGCTCGATGGCGAGGACGAAGGGTTCGCGCGCGTTCACTTTGACAAGAAAACGGGTAACATCCTCGGCGGCACAATCGTGGCGCGCCACGCCGGCGAAATGCTCGGCGAACTGACGTTAGCGATGACCGCGAAGCAAGCGGTGGGCATGTTGTCTTCAACGATCCATTCGTATCCGACACAAGCGGAGGCGCTGCGGAAGATTGGCGATGCTTACATGCGAACGAAGTTAACACCGATGGTGAAAAAAGTTTTCAGTATGTGGTTGGCATGGCGACGCTAGCCAGATGAGGATGCGCACGGCTGCAATTGCAAGTTTGGCGCTGGTTGTGATTTGCTTGGGATCCGCTCTGGCGGTGGCGGCGCCGAAAGCGGAACTGTGGCCGCGTTGGCAAAAGTATGACCCCGGCAGCACGCAGAAGATCGACCATGGCCTCTGGGACAAGTTTCTCAAGCGATTTGTCGTTGACCATCCGTCGGGTATCAATCGCGTGCGCTATCAAGCCGTCATGCCGGAAGATCTGCGCGATCTGAAAAGTTACCTGGAGGCGATGCAAGGCGTAGCCATTTCCAACTACAACCGCCCCGAGCAGAAAGCGTATTGGATCAATGTGTATAACGCCGTGACGGTGGATTTGATTTTGTCCCGCTTGCCGGTGGCATCGATTCGCGACATCAATATTTCACCAGGCTTTTTGGCGCGCGGTCCCTGGGGCGCGAAATTGTTCAGCGTCGAAGGCGAAAGGCTTTCGCTCGACGACATCGAGCATCGCATTCTGCGGCCGATTTGGAAAGACAGCCGGGTGCACTACGCGGTGAACTGTGCCAGCCTCGGCTGTCCGAATTTGCAGCCGCTGGCCTTTACCGGAGTCAACACCGAAGCGTTGTTGGACCAAGCCGCGCGCGAATTTGTCAACCACCCGCGCGGCGTAACGTTTGACCGTGGTCGGCTTCAGGTTTCCAGCATCTATGTCTGGTTTCAGGAAGATTTCGGCCAGGATCCCCAGGGCCTGATGGACCATTGGCAGAAGTATGCCGATCCGCAGTTGGCCGACGCGTTGGAAAAATACAGCGGCGGCCTTCGCCATAGTTACGACTGGCGGCTGAACGGCGCCGACGCGAAGCCTTAGCGCCGGTGTGAAACCCGCCGTAAAGGCGGTAGCTTAACAGAGAGCGATATGAACATCTCCGTCATCGTTCCGGTCCTCAATGAGGAGAAAACGATCGCGCTGATCCTGCGCGCGCTCATGCAATTTACGCCGCATGAGACCATCGTCGTCGACGGCGGCAGCGGCGATCGAACGGCGGCAATTTGTCATTCGTTGGACATCGAGGTGTTATCCGCGGAACGCGGCCGGGCGCGGCAGATGAATTTCGGCGCAGGCCAAGCATCCGGCGAGGTTTTGCTGTTTTTGCATGCTGACACGCGTCTGCCGCCAACCGCCTTCGCTGACATTGAAGCGGCGCTCGGCGATCCCGCCTGCGTCGGCGGGCGGTTTGACCTCGAGCTTGAGGGTTCGCATCCGATACTCAAGTTGATCGGCGCCCTGATCAATCTCCGCTCTCGCGTCACCAAGGTCGGCACCGGCGATCAGGCTATTTTCGTGCGGCGCGAAGTGTTCGGCCGCATTGGCGGTTACCCGGACATCCCCCTGATGGAAGACATCGCTTTGTGCCGCGCGCTCAAAAGGGTTGGCCGGATCGCCTGTTTACGGAGCCGGGTGATAACTTCGGCGCGGCGCTGGGAGAGCGACGGCGTGTGGCGCACGATTCTGCGGATGTGGACACTTAAATCGCTCTACCTTGCCGGAGTGTCGCCGGCGCGCTTGAAGCAATTTTATGCCGACCCCCGTTAACGCTCTCGCGGTGATGGCCAAAGCGCCGGTTGCCGGCAGCGTCAAAACGCGTTTGGTGCCGCCGTTAAGCGAGCGGCAGGCGGCGGAATTTTCCCGGGCGTTGTTGGTGGACCTGCTCGGCCACGTTCAGCGATTGAGGGTTGCGCAACACTATCTTTTCTTTGCGCCGGATCACGCCGCCGAGCCGATGGCGGAGCTTGCCGGCGGACAATTCCAACTGCTGGCTCAGCGCGGCGATGATTTGGGCGCGCGCATGCAGGCTGTGTTTGGCGAATTATGGGCGCGCGGTCATCGTCGCATCGTGCTCATCGGCGGCGACTTGCCGGTTTTTCCGTTGGATTTTTTAGAACAGGCATTCGCGTGGCTCGACACGGCGGCAGCGCGCGTGGTTCTGGGACCCAGCCGCGATGGTGGTTATTATCTGATCGGGATGAATCGATTGGCGCCGGAGATTTTTTCCGATATGACCTGGAGCCACGACAAGGTGCTCCGCGAAACACTCAGAAAAATCAACGCGATGAACCTCGAAGCGTTGCAACTGCCGCCCTGGTTCGACGTTGACACACCCGCCGATTTGGTAGAAATGCGTCACTTGGTGCGCGCCGGTGAAGAGTCCATGAAAAATACCGCGGATGTGTTGCGACGAATGAATTTTTAATAAACAATTCAGTTTGATAGCACGAAGTCTCGCGCGTTGAATGCCAAACACTCGCCGCTTCTACCTTGACCGTGTTCTTGCCGGTCGCACGTGATACGCGCATTTGGGGTACCGACGCGCTGCGGTGCGGATCGGAGGTGGCGGTTGCCGGGGAGAGGGTTCTTATGAGTCAAGCAATCGAGCAAACCTGTATCAATACAATCCGCGCTCTCGCGATCGATGCGGTGCAGAAAGCCAACTCAGGGCATCCCGGCGCGCCCATGGGGCTCGCGCCGGCGGCATATGTCCTATGGACGCGCTTCCTCAAACATAATCCGGGCGATCCCTCCTGGCCGGACCGCGATCGTTTCATCCTGTCGGCCGGTCATGGATCCATGCTGCTTTATGGCATGCTCCATCTTACTGGCTATGACGTCCCGATCGAACAGATCAAAAAGTTTCGCCAGTGGGGAAGCCGCACCCCCGGCCATCCTGAGCGCGACTTGGCGCGCGGCGTGGAAACCACAACCGGACCTCTGGGGCAGGGGTTTGGCAACGGCGTCGGCATGGCGATTGCCGAAGCGCACCTGGCGGCAAGCTACAATCGGCCGGGCTTCGAGATTATCAATCACTTCATCTATGCGATTGTCAGCGACGGCGACCTGATGGAGGGGGTGGCTGCAGAAGCCGCGAGCCTGGCCGGCCATCTGAAACTCGGCAAGCTAATATATTTGTACGATAATAACCGAATTTCGCTGGCGGGTGCGACCGATCTGAGCTTCAGTGAGGACATCGCCAAACGGTTCGACGCGTACGGTTGGCACACTGTGATCGTCGCAGATGGCAACGACGTCGAAGCGATCACCGGCGCGTTGCAGGCGGCGCGCGCCGAGACCTCCCGGCCTTCGCTGATTTTGCTACGCACTCACATCGGTTACGGATCGCCCAGTAAACAAGATAGTTTCGAAGCGCACGGTTCTCCGTTGGGTGAAGCGGAAGTCAAGCTAACCAAGGAAAAATTAGGTTGGCCGCTCGACCCGCTCTTTTTTATACCGGATGAGGTCCACGCGCACTTTCGCGAGGCGGTTCGCAAGGGACAAAAGGCCGCGGCCGAGTGGCGCGAGCGCTTTGCGGCCTACCGAGAGCAATTTCCGGAAGTTGCCAAAGAATTCGATCAAATCGTCAGCGGCGCGTTGCCCGCGGGCTGGGACGAGCCGATTCCGACGTTTCCGGCCGACGCCAAAGGCATCGCCACGCGGGCCGCGTCCGGAAAGGTTCTGAGCGCACTCGCGGCAAAGCTGCCGACATTGATTGGCGGTTCGGCGGATCTCAATCCGTCGACGTTTACGGTGCTCGCGAATCTCGGCGATTTCGAATGCCCGCAGAGAACATTCTCCGACCGCCAAGGTTCAGCCGGGGGCGATTGGAGTTACGCTGGCCGGAACATCCATTTCGGCGTGCGTGAGCATGCCATGGGCGCGGCGTGCAACGGTATGGCGGCGCACGGCGGCATCATCCCATTTGGTTCAACGTTCCTGATATTCTCCGATTATCTTCGACCGTCGATTCGCCTAGCGGCGCTGATGGAACTGGGCGTGATCTACGTCTTCACCCACGACAGTATCGGTGTTGGCGAGGACGGGCCAACGCATCAGCCGGTGGAACAATTGGCCGCTCTGCGCGCGATCCCGCGGCTAATCGTGATTCGTCCCGGAGATGCCAACGAGACTGCGGTGGCATGGCGGGTCGCGATTGAAAGCCGCGCTTGTCCGGTTGCATTGGCGCTCACGCGGCAAAACGTGCCGACCCTTGATCGCAGCCGGTTCGCGGCGGCGAACGGATTGCGCAAAGGCGCTTACGTCTTGGCCGAGGCGCCTCGCGGCCAACCCGATCTAATCCTCATCGGCACGGGCTCGGAACTATCTCTGGTCGTTGCGGCACAAGAGAAGCTGGCCGGGCAAAACATACAAGCGCGCGTCGTCTCCATGCCGAGTTGGGAGTTGTTCGATCAACAGCCGCAGGCGTATCGTGACGCCGTGTTGCCTCCCTCAGTGCGGGCGCGGCTCGCCGTCGAAGCGGCGCTGCCCCAAGGGTGGCATCGTTACGTCGGCGACCGCGGCGACGTCCTCGGCGTGGAGCGGTTTGGCGCATCGGCGCCGGGAAATGTAGTGATGGAAAAATTCGGTTTCACCATCGGCCACGTTGTCGAGCGCGCCGTGGCGCTGCTAGGAAGATAGCCAATGCGCATCGTGATCGGCGCCGACCATGCCGGCTACGACTTGAAGCAGATCATCGTCGCATATTTGCGCCACCTGGGACACGAGGTGATCGACAAAGGCACAGACAGCGACGACCCGGTGGATTATCCGGATTTCGCCGAAGCGGTTAGTAAAGCACTGGTCAACGGCGATGCCGACAGAGGCGTGCTGATCTGCGGCAGCGGCGTAGGCACCTCGGTGGCGGCCAACAAGATCCCGGGAATTCGCGCCGGTCTTTGTCACAACACCTATTCGGCGCGCCAGGGCGTCGAGCATGACGACATGAATGTGCTGGTCCTCGGCGCACGCGTTATCGGCATCGAGCTGGCGCGTGAAGTGGTGGATAGCTTCTTGGCGGCAAAATTCAATGGTGCGGAGCGCCATCGCCGCCGCGTCGCGAAAATCCATGATTTGGAGCGCCGCTACGGCAAATCAGGTAAGGGAATGCCAAGATGAATCCTTTGAAGCAACTCGCAGAACAGGGGCAATCGATCTGGTTGGATTACATTCGACGTAGCTTGCTGATCAACGGTGATCTTAAGCGGCTCGTCGCAGAGGACGGTATCCGCGGCGTCACCAGTAACCCGACGATTTTCGAAAAGGCGATTGCCGGCAGCAGCGATTATGACGAAGCGCTGCGCGCTCTGCTCGCCAAAGACCCCCAGGCCCCGACCGGGAAACTTTACGAGCCACTGGCCATTGAAGATATTCAAATGGCGGCAGACCTGCTACGACCGGTCTATGACGCGACCCGCGGTGACGACGGCTATGTTAGCCTGGAAGTGTCGCCTCATCTTGCCGACGACACGTTGGCGACGATCCAAGAAGCGAAGCGCCTGCGTGCGGCCGTCGACCGGCCCAACCTGATGATCAAGGTACCGGCCACGCCCGCGGGCATTCCCGCCATCGAGGAACTAATCGCCGTCGGCGTCAACGTGAATGTGACCTTGATGTTTTCCATGAGGCATTATGAAGCGGTCGCACACGCATACATCAAAGGGTTGGAGCGCTCAGCCGATCCGTCGCAAGTCGCCTCGGTCGCGTCTTTTTTTGTCAGCCGCGTCGATACCATGGTTGACAGAGCTTTGGAGAGTCTCGGCACACCGGAGGCAAATGCGCTGCTCGGCAAGATCGCCATCGCCAATTCCAAAATCGTTTATCGTCGCTTTCAGGAGATCTTCCACGGCGAAGGGTTTGCCGCGCTGCGGCAGCGCGGCGCGCGGGTCCAGCGGCCGCTGTGGGCCAGCACTGGAACAAAGAATCCGGCCTATTCCGATGTTGTCTACGTCGACAATCTGATCGGTCCCGAAACGGTCAACACCCTGCCACCGGATACCATGGACGCGTTTCGCGACCATGGTAGAGTTGTCGGCTCGTCTGTCAAAGAAAGATTGGCCGAGGCCGAAGCCGCGCTGAAGCAGCTGTCGAGTCTGGGTGTCGATCTCGACGCGATCACCGAGAAACTGCAGCAAGACGGCGTGGCGGCCTTTGCAGCCTCTTTCGATCAACTGATGGTGGCGCTGGACAAAAAGCGTACAACCATGATGAGTGCCGAACTCACGCCAGTGGATCTCCATCTGGGACAATATCAAAGACGCGTCCAACGGCGGCTGAAGGGATGGCAGGAGATGCACTTCGCCGCTCGTGTATGGCAGAAGGACCACACCTTGTGGTCCGAGCAGCCGCAACCGGAGTTGACCGATCGTTTGGGTTGGCTCGAATTGCCCGAGCGCATGGAAGGCGAACTAGGTCGCATGCGGGCCTGCGCCGAGCAAGTCACGGTGGAAGGTTTCAGGCACGTGGTTCTGCTCGGCATGGGCGGTTCGAGCCTGGCCCCGGAAGTCTTTCAGCAAACCTTCGGTAACGCCGCGGGCTATCCGGAACTGCAGGTGCTCGACAGCACGCATCCGGCGGCGGTGAAGGCGGTCGAAGCGCGCATCGATCCGGCGCGCACTTTGTTCGTCGTGTCGAGCAAGTCAGGAACGACGACCGAGACGAATTCATTTTTTTACTATTTTTGGCATTGGTTAAAGCAACTCAAAGATGATCCCGGGGGGCATTTTGTCGCCATTACCGATGCCGGGACGGCGCTCGAGGTGCTCGCCCGGGAAAGGCATTTCCGCGCCGTTTTCAACGCACCGGAAGATGTCGGCGGCCGCTACTCAGCGCTCACCGTCTTTGGATTGCTGCCGGCGGCTCTGATCGGGGTGGACGTCGGTGCGGTGCTCATCCATGCGCGCCGTATGAGCCAAGCCTGTGGCCCGGCGGCGCAGGAGCCCAGACATCCGGGGATTGTTTTGGCGGCGGTGTTAGCTGAGCTGGCAGCGGCGAAGCGGGACAAGGTCACATTTCTGTGCTCGCGTTCAATCGCGGCTTTCCCGGCCTGGCTGGAGCAACTGATCGCCGAGAGCACCGGTAAGCATCACAAAGGCATCGTCCCGGTGGCGAACGAACCAGTCGCCGCCCCGGAAAAATATGGTGCCGACCGATTTTTCGTTTACTTTCGCCTCGAAGGCGATGACAATCATCGCCTCGACCGCCAGGTAGCGGCGCTCCAAGCCAACGGCCACCCGGTGGCGCGCGTCGAGCTGAAAGACAAAAACGATCTCGGCGAAGAATTTTTTCGCTGGGAGTTTGCGGTAGCAGCGGCGGGCGCCGCCATGGGCATCAATCCGTTCAATCAACCGGACGTGCAACTGGCCAAGGATTTGGCGAAGAAAGCGATGAGTGAAAACACCGGCAGAGCGGTGCGCATTAAGGGCGAGATCGCTATTGCGGACGGCGACGCGTTGCGCGCTGCGATGACGTCGTGGCTCGGCAAGAAAAAGGCACGAGATTATGTTTCCGTGCAAGCTTACCTCAGTCCATCGCCGGAACACGTGGCGAAACTTGAGGCGCTGTGCGCGGCGCTGCAGGAGCGGCTCGGTGTTGCAATTACGCTCGGCTTTGGGCCGCGCTTTCTCCATTCAACCGGGCAACTCCACAAGGGCGGTCCCAACACCGTCCTGGCGCTGCAGATCGTCGATGAGCCCACTGAAAATCTGATGGTTCCGGAAACTGATTATAGCTTCGACGCGCTAATTCGCGCTCAGGCGGTAGGCGATTTTCTCGCGCTCAAACAGCGGCGCCGGCGCATTCTCAGAGTGAACTTGGGCGACGACAGCGTAGGTGGTTTGGCACGATTGGCGGAGATCGTGCAGTCCTAATCGCCGCCTTTCACTAAAGGAGCAGCGACCATGGAACTGGGCATGATCGGTCTTGGCCGGATGGGCGCGAACATGACCGAAAGATTGGTGCGCGGGGGTCACCGCGTCATCAGTTACGATCGCAGCCCGGAAGCGATCCAACGAGTTGTCGATATCGGCGGTGTCGGCGCCCACTCGCTCTCTGACTTTGTCAAGCAACTCGCGCCGCCGCGCGCCATCTGGATGATGGTGCCTTCGGGTGCGCCGGTCGATCAGACCATCGAGCAGCTACTTCCGAATCTGGCGGAAGGCGATATCCTGATCGATGGCGGTAATTCCAATTACAAAGATTCGCTTAGGCGGGCGGAATTGCTCAAGCGAGCGGGAGTGCATTTCGTCGATGCGGGGACGAGCGGTGGCGTGTGGGGCCTGGAGCTCGGCTATTGCATGATGATCGGCGGCGCAAAGCCGATTGTTGATCGGCTGGAACCCATCTTCAAAACGCTGGCGCCGGCGGAAGGCTACCTCCATGTCGGTCCGAACGGCGCCGGTCACTTCGCCAAGATGGTCCACAACGGCATCGAATACGGTATGCTGCAGGCCTACGGCGAAGGGTTCGAGTTGCTCCATGCCTCACAGTTCGAACTCGATCTCGGCAAGATCGCTCATCTGTGGAATCAGGGCAGCGTGGTGCGCTCCTGGCTATTGGAATTGGCCGAGAACGCCTTGCGCAAAGACCCCAAGCTGGCCAGCATCAAGGGCTATGTCGAGGACTCCGGTGAAGGGCGCTGGACCGTTGAGGAAGCCATTGAAAAAAGCGTACCGGCGCCGGTATTGGCGCTCTCCTTGTTCGCCCGCTTCGCGTCGCGGCAGGAGGACTCTTTCGCGGCCAAGGTGATCGCGGCACTGCGCAACGAATTCGGCGGCCATGCGGTCAAAAGGGAATGACGATGGCGAGCGATCCGCATGCGTATGCGCTGGATGGGTTGCGCACCACCAAACGACCGCACGCCTGCGTGCTCGTGATCTTTGGTGCTTCGGGCGACCTCACCCAACGCAAACTCATTCCCGCCCTCTATAACCTCGCTCTAGAGAAACGCTTGCCCGAACGCTTCGCGGTGGTCGGCTATGCACGCAGCGAACTGACCCACGAAGCGTTTCGCGAGAAGATGCGCGACGCGGTCAAAGAGTTCTCTCGGACCGGCTTGAAAGACGACGCGGTCTGGCGGCAGTTCGCCAACACCCTTTATTATGTGCGCGGTAGTTATGAAGAGAGCGAGGGTTATCAGGCCCTAAAAGACTTCGTCGAGGGTTTTGATCGCGGCAGCCGGGTTCGCCCCGTGCGGGTATTTTACATGGCGGTCCCGCCGGATCTTTACAGCACAGTGGTTGAGAGGCTCGCCGCGGCGGGTGTGGCATGCAAAGAAAGCGAAGATGAATCGCGCACCCGGGTAGTGATCGAGAAGCCGTTCGGCAGCGATTTGCAAACCGCGCGTGAACTGAATTACCGCGTCCATCAAGTGCTCGATGAAAAGCAGATCTACCGTATTGATCATTATCTCGGTAAAGAGACCGTGCAAAATCTCATGGTGTTCCGCTTCGCCAATGCCGTCTTCGAGCCGATTTGGAACCGTCGTTACGTGGATCACGTGCAAATCACTGCGGCCGAGACCGTCGGCGTGGAAAGTCGCGGCGGCTATTATGAACAGGCGGGTGTGGTACGCGATATGTTTCAGAACCATCTGCTGCAGCTGCTTTGCCTGACGGCAATGGAGCCGGCGGTGAGCTTTAACGCCGAGGAGGTGCGCAATGAGAAGAGCAAGCTGCTGCGGGCCGTGCGGCCGATCGCGCCCGAGGAAGTCTCGAATGCGGCGGTGCGCGGCCAGTACAGTGCGGGAAGAATAGCTAACCAACCGGTACCGGGTTATCGCGAAGAGCCCGGCGTAACTAGGAATTCCAGCACCGTGTCCTATGCGGCGATCAAGCTGTGGATTGATAGCTGGCGGTGGGAAGGGGTGCCCTTTTACCTGCGCTCCGGCAAACGGCTGGCGAAGCGGGTCACGGAGATCGCCATTCAGTTCAAGCGGCCGCCGATGTTGCTTTTCAGAGCGTGCGCAGTCGAGGAGGTGAACCCGAACGTATTGGTCATCCGCATTCAACCCAACGAAGGTATTTCGCTCACCTTCGAGGTCAAGCCGCCGGGACCGGATATCTGCATTAGCCCCCTCAGTTTGGATTTTAGCTACGAGCAGGCCTTCGGCAGCAGCCCGCCGGAAGCCTACGAAGCCCTGTTGGAGGATTGCATCGAAGGGGATTCGACGTTGTTTACGCGCCATGATTGGGTCGAGCTCGCGTGGGCGTTGATGGATCCGATTATTCAGGTGTGGAGTTTGAGCAAGCCCAAAAATTTTCCCAACTATGAACCGGCCTCCTGGGGGCCGAGAGAGGCCGACGAGTTTATCCAGAAGGACGGCCGCAGGTGGCGCAGGCCGTAAGCGAGGAGCCCCATGGACTACCTCTTGTCATTTCGACCGAAGGGAGAAATCTTTGTTAAATCCCTCCTTCGGGTGACCGTCCGTGCCGATTACCCGTAGGATCTGCGCAGTCTCTGTTTTTTTGTTTCGTAGCGATTTTGAAGCGAGCCCTGCAGACACACATTACGTAGCAAGCAAGTGTGGCCAATAGCGAGTCATTGAAAGTGACATCGTGCCAACATGCCGGGTCGAAATTTGATTCTCGCCGGTGATATCGGCGGCACCAAGACCCATTTAGCGCTGTTTTCGGTGCACGGCGAGAAGCTGCTCATCGAATCGGAGCAAGTGTTTCCGAGCAAGCGCTATTCGGGACTGGTGCCGGTGCTGCAAGATTTCCTATCGCCCAGCCAGCCGTCCGTGGACGCGGCATGTTTCGGCATCGCCGGCGCGGTCGTGGACGGCGAAGTCACCACGCCGAACTTGCCTTGGATGGTCGCTATCGAAGACGTGCGCCGCAGGTTGAAGATCGAGGGCGTCACCCTGCTCAATGATTTGGAAGCGGCCGCCTACGGGATTTTCACCCTCGAAGACGAAGAGTTCGTGACCCTGAACGAGGGTACGATGCGGCACTCTGGGAATAAGGCTTTGATCGCGGCCGGGACCGGCTTGGGACAAGCGATCTTGCACGATGACGGCCGAGGCTTCCATCCCTTGGCATCCGAAGCAGGCCATGCCGACTTTGCGCCGCGCAACGAGGTGGAAATCGAATTGCTGCGCCATCTCATGGGCCGCTTTGGTCACGTGAGCTACGAGCGTGTGGTTTCCGGTCCCGGTTTGTTCAACATTTATCGCTTCCTGAAAGAAGTTCGCGGGGTCGAAGAACCGAAGTGGCTGACCGAGCGGCTCGCAATTGCTGACGATTCGAGTGCGGAGATTTCCAAGACGGCGTTGAAAGGCGAGGCGGAGATTGCCAGCCAGGCGCTCCATCTCTTCGTCTCAGCGTACGGTGCGGAGGCGGGCAATCTTGCGCTGCGGGCCAAATCCGTCCGTGGGCTCTACATCGGCGGCGGTATCGCGCCAAAGATTATCGATAAACTCAAAGATGGAACTTTCATGAGTGCGTTCGTCGATAAAGGACGCTATGGCGATCTCGTAAAAGGCGTCCCCGTCCAAGTCGTCTTGAACGAGCAGGCGGCGCTGCGCGGTGCCGCCTACTACGGGGCTTTCCTGTCCAATGGACAAGCCTGAAATCCTCATATGCCGGGACGCGACTGACTTGGCGCGCAAGGCGGCGGAGCAATTTGTCTCGCTTGCCGGCAGAGCGATGGCACGCGTAGGACGCTTCGCGGTGGCGCTCTCGGGGGGTTCGACGCCGCGGGCGTTTTATGAGTTGCTCGGCTCT
Source organism: Binatia bacterium (assembly GCA_036554745.1). Classification (GTDB taxonomy): domain Bacteria; phylum Desulfobacterota; class Binatia; order UBA9968; family UBA9968; genus DP-20. The sequence continues at coordinate 2,445 of DATBMR010000238.1, read as the reverse complement.
GCCGAGTGTCGCGAGCGGGTCGACTGGTCGCGGGTGCATCTATTTTGGGGCGATGAACGCAGCGTGCCGCCTGATCACGCGGAAAGCAATTTTCGCATGGTGCAGGAAGCGCTGCTGGCTAAAATCCTGCTCCCGCTGCAAAACATTCACCGCATGGCGGGCGAAAAAGACCCCGCGAAGGCGGCCGACGCCTATGAACACGAGCTATGCGAATTCTTCGCACTCGCGCCCGGGCAACTGCCACGCTTCGATCTGATCCTGCTTGGCCTCGGCGACGACGGCCACACGGCGTCACTGTTTCCCGGCACGGTGGCGCTTCCCGAGCAGGAACGCTTGGTCGCGTCGGTTTACGTCGAAAAGCTTAAAGCGCAACGCCTGACGCTGACCTTACCGGTCATCAACGCCGCCGCGCAGGTGATGTTTCTAGTTGCCGGCTCCGGCAAGGCCGATGTCGTGGGACGGGTCTTGCGCAGGTCGGCAGCTGACGATCTACCGGCGGCAAGAGTTCGGCCAGCCAACGGCTCGTTGACCTGGATGATCACTCAAGACGCCGCGACAAGCTTAAGCAAGTAGAGGAAGGACCATGGTTGCCCTCCCGTCGGCCACTGGCGGTGCGCCGTCGCACTCACTTTATTTTCCGCAATTCATTAAGAATCTGCTTGTTCGAAGGCCTGACGCGATAATCCGTTTCCGTGAATTTCCAGCGCACCACGCCCCGCTTATCGATCACGTAGGTGGTCGGGTGCGGCCAGCCTCTGCCGTCGGGGTTGAACAGCCCGTAGCGGTCGATCACTTTATGATCAATATCCGCGAGCAACGGAAAGTTCGTCCCGTCCTTAGAAGCAGCCTGTAGTCTCTGCGCCAGCTTTTGGGAATCCGCATGACGGTCGGTGCTGACGGCCACGATCTGCGTTTCTTCGCGCTGCCGCTTGTTCAAAAGGTTTTGCAGCTCGCCGAGCTGCGCCACACAGTAGGGTCACCAATGGCCGCGGTAGAACACCAGCACGACATTTTTCTTGCCGCGAAAATCCGACAGCGAAATCGACTTGCCGTCAAAGTTTTCCAAAGTAAAGTCGGGCGCGGGTTGGCCGGCTTTCACGCGATCGAGGTCTGTCGGCTTCAAGCCGGCGCCATCTTTCGGCCCGAACTGAGCAAAGACCGGCGTGGCCGCGAGTAAAACCGCAAACGCGAGAGTGGCGAGTTTTCGAGATAACATGAGATTCTCTTGCTGATTAACGTTTATCGGCGCCATAAGTTCCCGTCAGTTGTTCGTTCGCCTGGAGCCGGATAGCGCGAGGTCACGGCGAAATTTGCGCTGTGCAAGAGCGCGAAATAGATTGGGAGCGTGGCGCCGAAGCACCGCGAGCAGCGCCGACCGGCGCGGCAACACGACTTCGAAACGTTTACTGTCGAGGACCCGCATGACCGCGCGTGACACGGCATCCGGTGAAACGACCCAATGAGGCGGCGACTTGGGCGCGCTGTCGCGAAAGTCACGGGCGAAATTGGTGGCAACGGCCCCGGGACAGACAATCGAGACGTGAATGCCGAGAGGCTTGAGTTCGTGGTAAAGACTTTCCGACCAGCCGTTCAGGGCGAACTTCGACGCGCAGTAGGCGCTCATGTTGAGTGTACCGATCAAGCCGGCGACGGACGAAATGTTCACGAGATGGCCGCGGCCGCGCGCGATCATCGCCGGCAGCACGGCATGCGCGCAATAAACCGCGCCGAGGTAATTGGTGCGTGTGATCGCTTCGATGGTTTCGAGCGATGTTTCGACAAAAGACCGGCGCATGCCGATGCCTGCGTTGTTGATAAGAATGTCGATTTGGCCGTAATCGCCGATGATCTTGGCGATCATGCCTTGCACCTGTTCGGCGTCGCTAACATCGCAACCGATCATCGCCGATGCGGGGCTGGTGTGGCGAACTTCTTTGAGCGTCTCTTTGAGCCGCGGGATCGAGCGGCCGCAGCCAACCACGATGGCACGCCGAGCCGCGAAATCACAGGCAAGTTGCTTGCCGATACCGTCGGAGGCGCCGGTGATCAGGATGATTCGATCTGCAAAATCCATCGTCTCGTTCAAAAGGTGAGGTACAGTAGCAAATTGGCTCGCGCGCATGAGCGCCCGGCCCGGCGATAGTCAAGTGGAGCCTGCCTACCGCTTAACCGACCTGTGCGCGAATGTTATGCTCAAAGATGAAACAATGTCGATCCTGAAGAGTCAAGTTGAGGCCCATAGGAGATATCCGCGAGCACGCCGCGTGGTCGTCTCCGGGATTGGGGTCGTGGCGCCCAACGGCGTCGGCGCCGACGAATACTGCGTCGCCCTGCGTAACGGGGTCAGTGGCATCGCCGCGATCACGCTCTTCGATCCAGGCTCGCTTGACTGCCGGATCGCTGCTGAAATCAAAAATTTTTCCGCCGATGATTTCGTTACCCGGC
>DATBMR010000220.1:0-11905 GCA_036554745.1 Binatia bacterium | reverse complement strand
CAATTGCCCATCACCACGGAGGTAATGCCGTGCTGCGGCTCGCAAGTACCATAGGGATCCCAAAGCATCTGCGCGTCGAGGTGGGTGTGATGATCGATAAAGCCCGGCGATACGGCCAAACCGGAGGCGTCGATGGCGCGCACTGCACTGTCTTTTAAACGCCCGATCTCAGCTATTTTTCCGTCCTTGATACCAACATCAGCGACGTAGGAAGGCAAACCTGAGCCATCGACGACGCGCCCGCCACGGATGATCAAATCGTAAGCCATAATCCTCTTCCTCCTGAAAACGGTTGAGGCCCCCAGGGCTCGTTGCTTTGGATCGATCGCTTTAAATCATTATCGCAACATACGAAACGGCAACCAACCCGTCAACCTTGCCGCGTTCCGCTTCCGCTGACCGAGATCATTGCACTCTCGATTCTGTTTAGATTTTTCGAACGCGCCGAGCATTACTTGGACAAATGCCGCAGTTCGGCGCCGTGCGCTTCCCAATTTTGCCCGTCGAAGAGTGTCACGTTGATCCTTTTGACGGTGCCGGGATCTAGGCAGCGCGCGTTGACGCTATAGCCGTCGGGATTGGACCGCGGGATGTAAAACGATTTGACGCCGCATATCCTGCAAAACAGATGCTTGGCCACGCCGGTGTTGAAGCTGTAAGTCGTCAGGTATTCTTCGCCTCGATTTAAAGTAAAGCGCGATCGCGGAACGATGAGATGAAGAAAACCGCTCTTGCTACACATGGAGCAATTGCATTCGCTCACTTCAATTTCGGCGGGCGCCGTGACCTCGAAGCGCACCCGACCGCAATGACAACCGCCGTGATGTTGCATCATGAGAACAAAAGGGGTCGGCCGCTCGTCTGAACGCCTACCAGATTGTCGAGGATCCTGCCGTGAGGCTCCTCGAACGGTCGAAGCATTCGGAGCTGTTTTTCAGAAACCTCGGACCACGCCCGTCGACCGGATCTGATCGTGACGCGAGCGCACCGCAAATGATCACCTAGGCAGCCGCCTCCATTTCCTTTTTATACTTGCCTGACCGCGCCGCGCTATTCATTTTTGCCCGGTGGTAGAAAATCTTTTGCGCCGCGGCAACATTGGCGGCGTCGCCCTTCCACGCCTTGAGCGCCGGATCCTGCAGGGCGCGCGCGTAGGAAAAACTCACCTGCCACGGCGCCGGCCCCATCTGGTTCATAGCATTCAGGTGCTCGGTCGCGCTGACGGCGCTTTGTCCTCCGGATAGAAATGCGATGCCCGGCACTGCGGAGGGGACTGTGCGCTTGAGGCAACAAATCGTCCGCTCGGCGACTTCCTCGACACCCGCTTGGCGAGCATTGTCTTTGCCCGATACGACCATGCTCGGCTTAAGGATCATCCCTTCAAGATGGACGCGGTGCAAAAACAACGCCGTAAAGGTCACTTTGAGCGTTTGCTCTGTGACGTCCTGGCAGCGCTCGACCGTATGATTGCCGTCGAGCAATACCTCGGGCTCGACGATCGGCACAATTCCCGCTTCCTGGCAGAGCGCCGCGTAACGAGCCAGCGCATGGGCGTTGGCTTCGAGACAAGTGTAGGTCGGAATGCCGTCGCCGATGGTAATGACCGCACGCCACTTGGCGAACTTGGCGCCGAGTTCCTTGTACTCTTTTAGCCGCCCGCGCAAGCCGTCCAAACCCTCGGTCACGACCTCCCCCGGAAAATTGGGAATATCCACCGGCCCCTTATCGACTTTGATACCCGGAATGATGCCTTTTTTAGCGAGCAGCTGAGGGAACGGCGTGCCATCGCTGGCCTTCGTACGAATGGTTTCATCGAATAGGATCACGCCGCTGATCGCTTCCTCGATCCCTTTGGTCGCAAAGAGCATCTCGCGGTAAGCCCGCCTGTTCTCCTCGTTGGATTCGATTGTGATGCTGTCGAATCGTCGTTTGATTGTGCCCATGCTCTCGTCGGCGGCGAGTATTCCCTTGCCTTCGGCCACCATCGCTCGAGCCACTTGCTCCAGTTCCTGCTTTGACATGGCGCGCCCTCCCTTTCCTTGAGAAACATTATACTCTGTCAATAGTTACATTCTGAATATTCCTTGGCAAGGCTTAACGATGGCGTGACATTGTCTCACTAGGGACACTTTGATAGCTTCGCAGGTATGCTCGATCTGCTAGTCCATTGGTTTGTCAGCACCGGAAGTCTGCTCATCGTCGCCTTTCTCTTTCCCGGCATTGAAGTCGCCGGATTAGGCAGCGCACTCCTGGCTCCGATCGTCATCGGCTTTATCAACGCAACCATCGGATTGGTCGTCAAAATTCTCACCCTGCCGCTCACCATTCTCACGCTGGGCATTTTCTGGCTGGTCATCAACGCATTAATGCTCCAGTTAGCCGCCGCTCTGGTCCCCGGTTTTTACATCGATGGTTTTTTTTCGGCGTTTTTCGGAGCCATCGTGCTGAGCATCGTGAACATGCTGCTGCGCTCTCTCGCCTCGTGAGCTGCTAAACTATCACGCTGGCGATCCGGTCGCTGCCGACCAATAACTCGCATCGTAGAATCGTTCGGGCGGATCGAAGGGCGGTTGGTAGACGCCCATCTCCTTGCGTAGCGCGATCACCGTACTCAATGCCGCCGGGTTAATGCGCGCCTGCGGAACCACTTTTCGGTAAGCGTCTTCGGCGGACTTGCGCGTGAGTTTTTCCTGATCGATCATCAGCGCCAGCGTTTCCTCTCGGTTCTCGGGCATCAAGAGCCAGTCGGTCGCCGCCGCCCAGGCGCGAATGAAACGGACGACTAGCTCGCGATGCTCGATTAACCAACCGCGCAAGCTCCAGCCACAGGTGAGCGGCCATCCCGGCACGTAGTCGTCCGCGTCGGCGAGCATCACGCCGCCGGCAGACAACGCTTGATCCGAAGCGGGCGGTGTCAGCATCGCGGCGGCAACGCGCCTTTCGAGAAAAGCCTGCAAGCGCACCGGCGAGCTCCCGATAATTTCAATGTTGTACTCAATTTCGTCGATGCCGTGCGTCCGAAGAATTTTCTTGCGAATGAGGTCGAGGTTCGAATCGCCGGGATCGCCGGCCAACAATTTGCCACGCAGTTTTGCGATGGCATCTACTCCGGGCTGCCCGATTAGGTACGCGCTCAAGCCTTCCTCAGCTTGCATGAACAACATATAGTCGACGGCGTCGGTGGTCGTGCGCGCGATCATCGTGTCGGCGCTGCTCAAGGTAAAGTCCCAACGGCCCTCGGCCATACCGCGATTGTGATCCGGCGCGTAGGTCGTTTGATCAAACCTGACTTCGAGATTTTCTTTGGTAAAGAAACCCTTGTGCTCCGCTACGACATGCGGTGTTCTGCGCAAATAACCCGTAATGTTCAAGACATCCATAAGTGGGGCCCTCGGTGTGTTCTTTTATCCTTACCAGCCGGCGGGCTCAAGCGGCCGTTCTTGGTCTGGGTAGCTGCTTGATTGGAAAAGCCCGGGGAGCGAAGCTACTATCGCTTCGTACGAAATGGCATCGGCCGATCAGTCCGAGGGTATCATGAAGCTCAAAGATAAAGTTGCGCTCATCACCGGCGGCGGGAGGGGTATCGGCAAAGCCGTCGCAGCGGCCTACGCGCGCGAAGGCGCCCAATTGGCATTATGCGCGCGGACCGGCAGCGAGCTCGAGCAGACCGTAAAGGAACTGCGGGGTCTCAAAGCGGCGGTGGAGGGTTGGACCTGCGACGTAGCGCTCGAAGAGCCGGTCAATGCGCTGATCACAAACGTCATAAAGAAATTCGGCCGTATTGACGTTCTGGTCAATAACGCCGGAGTCATGACGCGTCCGACTGCGCTCATCGAAGTGGACGTCAAAAAATGGGATTACACGATGGCGGTTAACCTGCGCGGGCCCTTTCTCGTGACACGGGCGGCGTTGCCGATCATGATCCGACAAAAGAGCGGCTCGATCATTAACGTTTCATCGATGATCGGCCGCGGCGCCTACCCCAACTTCAGCGCCTATGCGACTTCCAAGTGGGGATTGGAAGGGTTTACTCAAACACTCGCCGCCGAAACCCGATCGTCAAACATCCGCGTCAACTCCGTCGAACCGGGCTATGTAGCGACTAAACTCACCGGCTACGTTGGCAGCAAACCGGAATCGATCACGGACGTATTCGTCTATTTGGCGTCCGACGACTCGAGAGCGGTGACCGGCAAAATGCTCAGCGCATCAAACTGGAGAGCACAGCTTCGCTAGAAAAGCAGAAAAAAATTCTTGCCACGGCGCGCGCCATGGCCGCGTTTCGGCAGCTTCGCTCTGTCAACCGTAGTGGTACGCCTTCGAAAGTTTCTCAAATGCCTAGCAGTGCAGAGATCTTGGCTTGATCGAAACCGACGATTGACTGACCGTCGATAATGGTCACCGGCGTGCTTTGAAAGCCGAGATCGAGCAGCTCTTTCAACGCCGCCTGATCGGCACGGACATTTTTTTCGACAAAAACAACGCCATTTTGAGATAGAAACTCTACCTCTTTGTGGCAGGGCCCTCAACCCGGCTGGGTGTAAACGATTACGGATTTGGCCATGCTCGGCCTCCTTATTCTCAGTTCAAACTCCTATTGTTTATAACATTCACGCGTTTGCTCCGCAAAATTCTCGTACCCGGTCTGGCTCATTGCGCTAGAGGCGCGTCACTTTATTGGACATGAGCGTGTCGCCCATTCGAGAATTGTTTCTCGGCACAACGCTTAGTTCAAATGCCTAGCGCCTCTACCTTCAATCGCGTTACGCAAACATGCTAAAGTAACCAATCATGAACATAAACTCGCGCGGGCGATCCTGCTTGCGTCTGCTGCTCGTCGGACTGACGCTCTGCGGCACGGTCACAGCGGCGCTCACCGGCTGGACGCTGGAACCCGCGGCTCGGATTTCGCCAGAGCGCTCCGGCCACGATCTCGCACACCACGCAAAATTTCTCGCTTCCGCGGAACTCGGCGGCAGAGGCGTCGGCAGCGACGGCATCGATTCGGCACGCGATTATATCGCAGCCGAATTCGCCAAACATGGCCTACGACCGGGCGGTGAGAACGGCTTTTTTCAATCCTTCGATGTCGCGGTCGGCGTCACAGTGAACCAACCGAGCGGGCTGCGACTCGGTAACGGGGAACCGCTAAGCGTGCATGAGGAATGGATTCCTCTCGGGTTGTCGGCGTCCGATAAAGTCGCAGCGGATTTGGTTTTCGCCGGCTACGGCATCACCGCCAAGGATTATGGCTACGACGATTACGAGAACATCGACGTCAAGGGTAAAGTGGTGCTGGTACTGCGGTACGAACCGCCGCCCAAGGATCCCAACAGCCCGTTTAAAAAACTTCCGCAGTACTCGATTCATTCCGTGCTGCGCACCAAAGCGGATAACGCGCGTGATCACGGCGCGGTCGGAATGATCCTGGTCGATCTTAGTAATCCGCGTCGAGACGAAAACGAATTGCTTCCGCCGAGCAGCAGTTTGTGGCGCGGCGGTAGGAGCCTGGTAGCGGCGCAGGTGAAGCGCGACATATTGGAAAACCGCCTCGCTGTAAGCGGCACTTCGCTTGCCGCGCTGAAGGAAAAAATCGACCGCACCGAACGGCCGGCGTCCATGCCGTTGACCGGCGTAACCGCCGAGATGCAAGTTAGTCTGGCGGAACTTCGCCGCCGCGCCGACAATGTGGTCGCCATGCTTCCTGGCGCCGATCCGGTACTGCGTCAGGAAAACATCGTTATTGGAGCGCACTACGATCACCTCGGTTTCGGTCACTATGGCACGCTCGATCGCCGCGCCTCGGGAACCGTTCATCCCGGCGCCGATGACAATGCATCGGGAACCGTGGTGCTGCTGGAGCTGGCGCGTCGCCTGGCCAATTTACCGGTTAAGCCCGCAAGAACGATTGTTTTCGCCGCATTCTCAGGGGAGGAGCTCGGCCTTTTTGGATCGCGCCACTTTGTCGACCGCACCGGGTCGCTCGCGTCTACCCGCGCGATGATCAATCTGGATATGGTCGGCCGGCTGCGCGACAACCGTTTGACCGTGTTCGGCGCCCGCTCGGGAGAGAATCTCAGTCAGATCGTGAGCGCTCAGGCGCGCCAGCTCGGCCTCGAGTTAACCGAATCCGACGAGGTGGGGCGGAGCGATCACCTATCTTTTTACAACAAGAAGATCCCGGTGCTGCATCTTTTCACCGGCATCCACCAGGACTATCACCGCCCAACGGATACATGGGAAAAGCTAAACATCGACGGCATGGCCAAAATCAGCGATCTTGTCATGGCAACGGTGCTTGCAATCGCCAACGTCGCGGCGCCTATCAACTTCGTCAGCCTGCCAACGCGCCGTCCGGCTGATTCGCGAGCTGCTGGACGAAGCCTGAGCGTCTATCTCGGCAGCATTCCCGCCTACGGCACGGCCAGCGACGGTGTCGAGTTGACGGGCGTTTCCGACGGCAGCCCGGCAGCCATTGCCGGATTACGTCCGGGCGATGTCATCATACAATTGGCCGATAAAAAAATTCACGATATTGAGGATCTTACCTCCGCGCTGGCAGCGCAGAAACCGGGCGATCAGGTGGCCATCGTGGTCTTACGCGACGGCCAACCTGTGACGGTCAAAGCCACCTTGCGAGCTCGAGAACCCGTACTTGGCCGAGGTTAGCATCCGTGCGGGTTCTTTGCCCTTGTCGCACCCAGCAAAGCCTTCGATTGAGAAAAAATGCTCGCAGCTAATACGGTGTTATGCTAGGATGCAATTAGTATGCAAAAAGCGGTGAAGGGATAAGGAGGCTGCTGTCGATGATCAAGCTCTATACGTTTCCGCCATCCACCAACTCACGAAAAGTGCGCATCGTGCTCTTGGAAAAAGGGTTGGAATTTGAGCGGATTAACGTTGATCTTACCAAAAGAGAGCAAAAGGCTCCGGAATATCTGAAGATTCATCCTTTCGGTCAGGTTCCTGCTCTGGATGATGAAGGGTTCATCATTTACGATTCAACGATCATCAATGAATATCTGGAAGACGAATACCCGTATCCTGCGCTGATGCCGGCGGACTCTGAAGGTCGCGCCCGGGCGCGGATAATGGAAGACTTTCGCGACACTCATTTCAATCCCTACTGTGTGCACATCATGTACGAAATGCGTAAACCCGAGGCGGAACGCGACGCGCAGCGCATCGACAATGCGAAAAACCAAATCGCCGCATGCTTCAGCAGAATCGAGAATGAACTCGAAGGCAAAGAATATCTGGCGGGCTCGTTCAGCCTGGCGGACATCGCCTTTATGGCGAACTTCGATCTGCTCGACCGCTTCGGCATCCCGGTTGATCCAAACAAGTTAAAAAACACAGCCGCGTGGATCGCCCGGCTCAAAGCGCGACCGAGTTTCGCCGCCTCCGCCACTTAAACCGGCCGGATGCGCTGGAGTCTGATCCTCGCCTGGCTCGTCCACCTCTATACCGCCCTCGGTGTTGTCGTCGCGTTTATCGCCGTTCTCCGTATTGAAGCAGGAGATTTTCGCGCAACCTTTTTCCTGATGGGCCTGGCGGTCGGGCTCGACGCCACCGACGGGACGCTCGCCCGTGCCGCCCGCGTTAAGGTAGTTCTTCCCTGGTTCGATGGCGAGATGCTCGACGCCGTCGTCGACTACTTCAATTACGTCATCGTGCCCTGCCTGTTGCTGTTTCGTGCCAATCTCCTGCCGCCGGATGATGCGCTGTGGCTGGCACTGCTGCCGCTGATCGCCAGCGCCTACGGTTTCTGCCACAAAGAAGCCAAGACGCGCGATAATTTCTTTCTCGGCTTCCCTTCCTACTGGAACATCGTTGTGTTCTATCTCTATGTGCTACAAACCCCCTTGTGGTTGAACGCATTTCTGATCATCGCTCTTTCTGCACTGGTTTTTGTCCCGATAAGATTCATTTACCCAAGCCGCAGCCCGCGCTATCGCTTGCTGACGAACGTGCTCGGCGGGTTCTGGGCGGCCGCCCTCTTCTACGCCATTTACCATCTACCGGATCCGCCGCCGCGCGCCATCGTGTTCGCCTCGCTGCTGTTTCCGGCCTACTATACGGCGCTCTCGCTTTGGCTCGAATATCTTCGTCTGATTAAATCACCGGCGAACGATTAGAATGCACAAGTTGCTACACATAAACGCGCCGATATTTTTGGTTGGCGTCATCGTTCTTGGCTTGACTGCGTCATACACGCTGAGCCAACCTCGACCGGTTCCGGCCTTTTTTCCTAAGTACGTTTTCTTGTTTCTCTCGGACGGCGCCGGCATGGCGCATTTGGAAATCGCGCGCCAGTACCGCCGGCACATTCACAACGAGGGCTTCGCGATCGTCGACAAAATCGGCAAAGAAGGCCATGTCGGAGTCATGACCACCCATGCCGCCGACGCGTTTTCGACCGATTCCGCAGCCGCCGCCACGGCGCTCACCGGCGGCTGCAAGGCCAAGTTGGGGGCGCTAGGACTGTGCGCTGACGGGACGCCGGCGATCACCGCTATGGAACTAGCACGCCAGCGCGGCATGCGTATCGCTTTGGTCACCAATGGAACGATTTACGATGCCAGTCCGGCGGCGTTGCTCAGTCACGTCGCCGATCGCCGCGACCACGATGGAATCGTCCAGCGCTACCTCGAATTTGAACCGGATATCCTTCTTGGCGGGGGCATGGAGCAATTCTTGCCAAAGAGCCAGCCCGGCAGCCGCCGCACGGACGACCACGACATGATCTCGGCCTTTGCAGAAAAGGGCTATCGCCATATCGCCACTAAGGCGGACCTCGACAATGCGCGTGGCAAACTGCTCGGGCTTTTCAACTTGCGCGACATGAGTTTCGAACTGGACCGGGACAAGAGTAGCGAGCCATCGATCGTCGACATGACACGGGCAACGATCCGGTCACTCTCCGAGGGTAATCGCGCAGGGTTCTTCGCCTTCATCGAATCGGAAAACATTGACACGGCCGCCCACCTGTCCGATATCGCTTCGGTCATTCACGAATATCGCGAGTTTGATCGCGCGGTCGAACTCGCCCATGAATTTTACCGCAAGCATCCGCACGAGACTCTGATCATCGTCACGTCCGACCACGAGACCGGCGGCCTGGGCTTCACGTTGGCGTTAAAAGATTTGAGCAGCACCAGGAGCGACAATCGAGCGTTCGGAACCATCGCTGATTTCGGGAAGCTCAAGTCGATCCACATCTCGCTGCAAAAAGCGTCGCGAATCCTTGGCCGCAAGCCGGCGCCCGAAGCGGTTGACAAATTGATGCGAGACCATTTTCGCCAGTTCACGCTTGCGCCGGAGTTCAAAGACGCGATCGTCAAACGCCAACCGCTTTCGCGCACGCTGTTCACCGACCTTACCGCGCACGCGCTCGGCGCCATGATCGCAAACAACACGCAGATCTACTGGCAGACTGCGGCGCACACCAATCAGCCGGTGCTGGTCGCCGCGCTCGGCGTCGGCGCCGAGCGCTTCAAGGGGTACTACGACAACGTGGATTTCGGGATCAAACTAAAAGCTTTATTTGAAGAGCGTAACCACCGCTAGCACTGACGAAAAAGACTCCGGCTCCCGATACCGATTGCCCTGAGCAGCACGTCGAAGGATGCCTCAACCGCCCCGTTTCCATTCGTGTTCGTGGCTCGCGATCGTGCTCGTTCGGATTCACGGTCACGTTTCACGGATACGACAGGTTCGACGCGGCGCAGCCGGCAACCCGAGATTTTCAATCAACCTGTTGGTTGTGACGGCTCTAGCCGGCAATCGAAACCCCGAGCAGCCACCCGACCGCGTAGGTAATCGCGGATGCGAGGAGCCCGATACCAAGCATGCGTAGACCGCTTGTGATCGGTCCGCGCGCGGTAAAGATAGAAATCAGCGCCCCGACACCGAACAGCGCCAGACAACTGAGCAAAGTGCTCGCGGTCCAAGCTGTCGTCCCGCCAGTGAATAGGTAAGGCAAGGCCGGCACCGACGCGCCCATGATAAAGGCGAGGAACGAACTTGCCGCGGCGATCCATGGCGAGCCGAGCTGTGTGGGATCCAATCCCAACTCTTCGCGCGCGAGCGTGTCGATGGCGGTTTTCGGATTGGCAACTATACGTCTCGCCAAAAATTTCGCCTGGTCATCGGGTATGCCCTTGGCCTGATAGATCAACGCCAGCTCTTCTTCCTCTTCTTTGGGCGACATTTCCAGCTCCTGCTTTTCCATCGCGATCTGTTGCTCGAACAGTTCGCGCTGCGCGCTGACGGAGACGTATTCCCCAGCGGCCATGGAAAATGAACCGGCTAATAATCCGGCGACGCCGGCGAGCAGAATGTATTCCGGGCGCGCATCTGCGCCGGCAAACCCCATGACCAAACTGAAATTGGAGACCAAACCGTCGTTGACGCCGAACACCGTAGCGCGCAGGCTGCCGCCTCGCGCCATCAAGTGCCAGCGCTCGGTCCCGGCGATCGCCTCTACGCCGCTGCCCCCGCCGGACATGGCCCAAAGCGTGCGGCTATGCGCCCGCTCTTCCGCCGGCAGGCCTTCGGCCTCAGGCTGCTGTCTATAGCCGGCTTCGTCTCTTGCTTCTAGACTGCTGATAATCGGGATCACGCGTTCCGTGCCGAAGCGGCGCGCAAGCCAGCCCAGCAATCGCACCCGCGCCGACTGCCGGTAGCCTGGAACTTCGCCACCGCCGGTTTCGATCAACCGCGCCCAACGCTGGGCGTGCCGCTCTTCATTTTGCGCAAGTTTCTCAAAAATCTCCGCACGCTTGTGATCCTTTTCCGCAGCCGCCATGGCCCGGTATAGAGCGATGCCATCTCTCTCCACAAGGTAGTTCGCCCGGTACCGGTCAATGTCCGCGGGCGTGATCGTCTGTGGTTTTGCCATTGATTATTTGCTTGCCATGGCCCCAGTTCTCAAGTCAAATCGAGCGCAATTAGTCTTGCTCTGTCGCACAGCGCAACGCCGGCGCGGCCAACTATCCAACTATAATGACGCCGCGAGAGTCGCCCCCATTGACCCCGTTGTTTTCCTGTGCTCAGGATATATAGCAGGCGGAGTCTTCAGCCGAAGCGTGCCCGCATGGCGTGCAAAACGAAGCAAACGGCGCAGATGAACATCCTGATGTTTTACTTGTGGATCGCAAAACTCGCTACGAGGGCCAGTGTATAATAGTTATTATCGATTTCGTGAATCTCCGTTCGGGGTAACCCCCGACCCACAGTTCTACTATTCCAACGCGGTTTACCGCGAGGCCTGGGCCACGCTGCGCTATGGGATTGAGGAGCGAAAAGGCTTCGTTGTGATTGTCGGTGCAGCCGGAACCGGTAAAACGACGCTGCTACGAAAGGCGCTGCACGAGTTTCCGTCCACCATCAAAGCGGCGTACATCCCGAACACGCTGGTGAGCTTCACTGAGTTGCTTCGCCTGATCTTAAAGGACCTGGGATTGCCGAGTTCCACCGACGATAAGTTTGAGATGATGGAGCAGCTCAATGACTATCTGCTCGAGCAGTTTAACAGCAAGCATATTGTTGCGGTGCTGCTGGACGAGGCGCAAGACTTGAGCACCCAGTGTCTGGAAGAGCTGCGGCTTCTCGGCAATCTGGAAACCGACAAGCACAAGCTCCTGCAGCTTGTCCTGGTCGGCCAACCGGGGCTTGAACGAAAATTAAACCAGCCGGAACTTGTCCAGTTGAAGCAGCGGATCGTCCTCCGTTGCCGGCTCCGACCGGTCGAGTCCGACGAGGTCGGGCCTTACATCGAGTCGAGGCTTCAAACCATTGGCCGGACCAGCGCCGACCTGTTCGATCCTGAGGCGATCGAGAAAATCGCCTTTTACTCAAAGGGATTGCCGCGTCTTATCAATATCATCTGCGACAACGCTCT
>DATBMR010000210.1:0-4809 GCA_036554745.1 Binatia bacterium | reverse complement strand
GCTTTCAGGACGCCCAGAATAGCGACAATCATGGGGGCGCCTTGATTCATCAATATAGCAACCGGTTCGTTGCGTGTTCCTTGAGCGGTTACGATCCGGCGGGCGAGGCGATTTGCCGATTGATTCAGTTCGTCGTATGTCAACTCTTGTTCATTAGTCTTAACAGCGAGCCGATGAGGATACCGGCGAACAATGCGCTCGAAACGGTGGATGATGGATCTGTTTAGATCAGCATCCTCCCAACTAAAGCTATCATCAGCGCACTCGGTTTTGTGTGACGCGGATATCCGATCGAGTGCCATAAGAGTCCCTCCACTACGGCAAAGAGCATGGCTTGTGCCATGTTTGTTTTCGCAGTACCAAGGCGGGTGCTCGTCTTCGTTGCAGGAACCAATATTCTACAGGGACGGAAGCAAACGCCAAAAAGTTGCTGAGAATGCCGACAGCCGCCTTAAGGCAAGCTTGTCTGTGTTCTCCAAGAAATCCGGACTGACGCCCATTTGCCCGATCATGACTGCCCTCGGTTGAAAGGCTGTTCTCTTGACGGTTGCTGCTTCTCCGTAATAAGCAGGGAGCCATGATTCGTGACGGGGCGAATTATGAAGGGAAAGGAGCCGGGTCATGCACGGTGTGATTGATGCCGACACGCATATCTCCGAAGGCGAAGCGATGTGGGCGATGATGGACAAGGCCATGCAGCCGCGTCGGCCGATCATGTTATCCGTGCCTGAGGATACCTGGTACGGCAACCGAAATGCCTTCTGGCTGATCGACGGCGAGATCTATCCGAAGCCGGCAGGCAAAGGGAGCTTCGCCTTGGTCACGCCGTCGGTGCAAAAAGTTCAGGAAGGGCGGAAAGACTCTACGCCGGCGACTAGGGAGATGACCGACATCATCGGCCGCCTTGCGGACATGGACAAGCTTCACACCGCGGCGCAGGTTGTTTATCCGACGTTATTTCTGGTCTACAACACCAAGGACCGCAAGCTCGAGCTTGCGCTATGCCGCGCCTACAACCGCTTCCTCGCAAAAGCCTGCGCCCAGGCGTCCGAGCGTATCCGCTGGGTTGCGGTGTTGCCGCTGCAAACGATGAGCGCCGCCCTCGACGAGATTTATTACGCCAAAGAAAACGGCGCCGTGGGGATATTCTTCCGCGGCATTGAAGGCGAATACACGCTCGACAATCCTTATCTGTTTCCGGTGTACGAGGAAGCGCAGCGACGCAATCTATCGATTTGCGTTCACACCGGCTGCGGCGTGAGGGAAATCCTCGCGATGTTCGATCTTTCGCGGAACCATACGTTTGGTCACACGCGCGTCATGCCGCTGCTCGCATTTCGCGACATCATTGCGAATCGGATCCCCGAGCATTTTCCGCGGCTGCGATTCGGCTTTATCGAGGCGGCCGCCGGGTGGGTACCGTTTCTGGTGCACCTTGTGCGCCGCTTGCAGAAAGAAAAATTCCGGTTCGCATCGAGCGCCGAGCTCTTTCGCGAATACCGGCTGTTTGTCGCCTGCGAGGCGGACGAGGATATTCCGTATCTGGCTAAGCACACGGGGGACGATCAC
Organism: Binatia bacterium; assembly: GCA_036554745.1. Taxonomy (GTDB): domain Bacteria; phylum Desulfobacterota; class Binatia; order UBA9968; family UBA9968; genus DP-20. The sequence continues at coordinate 3,240 of DATBMR010000210.1, read as the reverse complement.
TTGCTGATTGGCTCGGACTACCCGCACAGTGATCCGTCGCGCGAAGATCAATTTGTCAATGTGCTCAACAGTCGTGAGGATCTGTCATCGCAACTGCGGCAAAAAATCATGTATGACAATCCACGGGCGTTCTATGCCATGTGAAAAAGAACGGATAGCCGAATATCGAAGCGCCTGTGAAATCCGCCATTCCATGACTCCATTGCGCACCACTAAGTCGATTGCCCAGGGAAGTCCTAAAGACCTGAGCATTCAATAAGTAGAGGAGAACAAGCTGTGACCAGGACCGCCATCGGCAAGATCATTTTGTGCGCTGCTGCCGGTTGGAGCTTCGTGCTCGTTCTTTCGACATCGGTGATAGCGGCCGAAGCGCCGGCGCGGGTTCGGATCGCTTATGCCAGCCGCAGCAGCTCGGCCATGCCGCTTTATTTGGCGCAAACCAAAGGGTTGTTCAAGGCTGAGGCGCTCGAAGTCGAGATTATTCAGATGAACCCACGGCTCGGCGCCACTGCGGTCACCAATGGCGACGTGTCCTTCGCCACGCCGTTCGTCAGCACCTTTCGCGGGATTCTTCAGGGCTTTCCCATGAAGCTGGTCTTTGTGCACCTCAAGAAGGGACCCTACTACGTCATGGTCCGTCCGGAGATTAGAGACGTGCAGCAGCTCAAAGGCAAGAAAATTGGTGTGGCAACGATCAGGGGCGCGGATCAATTGAATGCGGAAGAGTTGTTGCAAGGGAAAGGTTTCAACCCCAACTTGATGCAAGCGGTGGCCATAGGCGACGGGCCGTTGCGCATGCAGGCGCTGATGAGCGGGGCGGTCGATGCGATCTGTGTTGCGCCACCCCATGACTTGATGCTCAAGCGCTTGGGGTATCCAGCCTTGGCCGGACCGCCGGAAGTGGGCTTGCCGGTAGCAGGCATGTTTACTTCTGACCGGCTCATACGTGAAAATCCGCACTTGGCTCGGCGGACAATTAAGGCGCTGTTGCGGTCACACCGTTACATTTTGGAGAACAAGCAGGAATCGATTCAGATACTGCTCAAATGGCTCCCTCAACCGGCCGATATCGCCGAGCACTCCTACGAGAGCGAGATGAAAACACTCAGCTGGGACGGGCAGATGACGGACGGGGAGCTGAACGCGCTGATCGAGCGGCTCGGCGACAAGAGACGCCCGCTCAATGAGGTTCGGGACTTTTCTTTCGCACGGCAGGCGATGAAGGAGTTGGAGGGAGGATCATAAGCCCTTGATCCGTAGGTAATCGAGTAATGGCGCGACGGGAAATTGAAAAGCCCAGGAGCCGTCATTGCGTCACTCCAGCTTCCGATGATCCAATCTTCAGTGTGTTCGATTGACGTCGTAGGGCTCGCCGAGCTCCGCCGCGCCGACAATCTGCACGGCGATGTCATGGCGCCCGTGCATCATGTGAAGGTGCATATCACGGTAAAACCGCTCGAGCGGATGTTTTTGAAACAGCGCGGTTGAGCCGCAGATTTCCGCGGTGCTCCACATGACTTTCTCCAGAGTCTCCTTGGTCATCCATTTGGCCTCGTGCGCCGCGACCATGGCACGGTCGGGATCTTTCTTGAACATGCGTACGGCGTTGTAGAGAATTAGCCGTGACGCGTCGATCATGCTTTTCAGTTCTCCGAAGCGCAGCTGCCGGTAAGGATCCTTGCCGCCCCCGCGCTCACGGATATAAGTCAGCGCCCAATCGTACATGGCGCGCGCCGCGCCGAGATAGTTGGCGGTAAAGGCGAAGTTTATCTTGCCCATCCAGTTCTCGCCGAGAAACTGTCCGGGCTTACCGAGCAGGTTTTCCTCCGGCACAAAGCAATTCTCCAGATAAAGCCAGGGGCTGACGCAGGCGCGCATGCCGGTTGGGCGCCAGACCGCCGTGTCGATTTTCAGGCCAGGCGTGTCGCGATCCATCACAAACATAACGGGTGCCGGTTGGGAATCCGAGACGACGCGGCCAATCCAGAGCCATTCGGCCAGGCTCGCGTTGGTCGCATAATGCTTAATACCGCTGACGCGGTAGCCGCCTGGAACGCGCCTTGCCGTGGTCGGAGGGGCGCCATGAGGTTCGGCACCGGCACCGGGAATCAGGGCGCCGCGCTTGATCGTCGGCTCGATCCATTTCGCAAGCCGCGCATCATCGGCCATCGCATCCATCATCATGAGCGCATTGTTGTGGACTTGAAAACAATGGGCGGTTGACGGGTTGCCGTAAGCAAGATGTTCGTCGATGAGAAAGAACGAAAGCGGATCATCGCCGTACAGGCCGAAGCCCAGACCGCCGCGTCGTCTGTCGAGATTCGCCAACAACCAGCCTTCGCGGTGGATGTCTTGAATGTCGGCGAGCGGCGCTTCTAATGACAAATCATACTCCGCCGCGCGCGGCGTGATCCGTTCACGCACGAGGGCCGAGACGCGGTCGATCAGGCGGTGTTGTGCCGGGGTAAAGCCGAAATCCAATATCCGTGAATCCTCTTATAAACAGCCGCAAAAGGAACCCGTAGGGAACGGCCGAAAACCATTCCCTACGAGTGAGCTAGGCAAGTTGAGATTACGGGCGAGTGCCGAAAGCGTTCTGATCGATCATCCACTGCTTTTTCGGCGATAGGTCGACGCGCTGGTTATCGATGCTCTGGTCCTTGGCTGTGACGCGCAAGATTTGCAGCGGATCTGCCGAAGCGCTTTCAAACCAGTACTTATAGCCACGCGGGATCAAAACCCCTTCGCCTTTTTTGTATTCGCCGACCAGCTTGTCGCCCTCGCCGTAGAACTTGACCGCGCCATTAATGACATACCAGAAAGCATCCTCGCCGGTATGGGTGTGCAGATTGTTTTCGCCGCCGTGCTTCACTATCTGCACTTGGACTTTCATGAGATCACTGTTGCAAACATGCCAGGTCTTTTTTACCCCTTCGAACTCGGTCGTTTGGAATCTAAATTCTTTAGCTTCCTGTGCCATAGGTCACCTCGCTGTGAGAGTTTAGCCAAGCTTATTCCTGTTCGGGGACAAGGGTCAAGCGGTATTGCAATCGTCGCGTTATTGCTATCGTTTCGACCAGTCGAGCAAATTCTTCGCGGTCAGGGCGGCGAACGACGTACAACCCTTCCGGACTCTGGCCAGGTTCAAAATCTATCACTTTGTTCGAGATGACGGCTCGTTGAATCGTTCACCGCGGTAATCATGCATGTACTTGCGTGTGCGGAGTTTTACTAATGAGT
>DATBMR010000145.1:0-7198 GCA_036554745.1 Binatia bacterium | reverse complement strand
CTAAATGTAGTCGCGGATCAAAATCTCCGCAATTTGAACGGCGTTGAGCGCGGCGCCCTTGCGCAGGTTGTCGGATACCACCCATAGATTAAGCCCATTGGCCACGGAATGATCCTCGCGAACTCGGCCGACATAGGTGGCATCTTTACCGACCGCGTCGATCGCCATCGGATAAATATTTTCTTCCGGGATATCCGTCAGCATGACTCCCGGAGCCTCCCGCAACAGCGCCTTCGCCTGCGCGGCGGTCAGCTTTTTTTCGGTTTCGACGTTGACCGACTCGGAATGGCTACAAAAGACCGGGACGCGCACGCTCGTGGCGGTGATCGCCAGCGCAGGCTCGCCGAGGATTTTGCGCGTTTCCTCAATTATCTTCCATTCTTCTTTCGTGTAACCATCTTCCATAAAGATATCGATATGGGGAATGCAATTGAACGCAATCTGATGCGGAAATCTTTCTTTTTTGATCTCGCGCCCGTTGAACAGGGCGCCGACTTGCTCGCTCAGCTCCTCCATCGCCATACGGCCTGCGCCAGATACCGACTGGTAGGTGGACACCACGATGCGCTTGATGCGGGCCGCGTCGTGGATCGGTTTTAACGCAACCACCATCTGGATAGTTGAACAGTTTGGATTGGCGACAACGCCGCGAGTCTTGAATTTGGCGATCTCTTCGGCGTTCACTTCCGGGACCACCAGCGGAACGTCCGGCTCCATACGGAAATGCGACGTGTTATCCACCACCACCGCTCCACCGGCGACCGCGGCCGGCGCGAACTTGGCGCTTACCTTGGCCCCGGCGGAAAACAGAGCGATGTCGATCGCCTCAAACGAATCTTCTTGCAAGATATCGACGCGCACCTGCTTGTTTTGAAACGGGAGAAACTGGCCGGCGGAGCGTTCCGAAGCCAGCAGGCGCAATTCGCCTACCGGAAATTGGCGTTCCTCCAGCACTTCGCGCAGCTGCTCACCGACCGCTCCGGTGGCCCCAACAATCGCGATGTTGTAGTTTTCTTTCTTCACAATCACCCCTCGGCGATCCGGTCGCGAACGAGCTGGCCCATTTGCTTACACCCAACCAACTTCGCCCCCGGCTCTTGAATGTCAGCGGTTCGGAAGCGGTCATTCAAGACCTCTTCGACCGCTTTTTCGATTCGCGCCGCCGCCGCACCTTGCTCCAACGAGTGCCGGAGCATCATGGCGACGCTCATAATAGTCGCCAACGGATTGGCTTTATCCTGTCCAGCGATATCCGGCGCGCTGCCGTGAACCGGCTCGTACATGCCGACCTTTCCGCCCAGGCTCGCGGACGGCAGCATGCCGATGGAACCCGTAAGCATGGCCGCCTCGTCGCTAAGAATATCGCCGAACATATTGGTTGTGACGATGACGTCGAATTGTCTGGGATTTCGGATCAACTGCATGGCGCAGTTATCGACCAGCATGTGTTCCAGCTGAATGCCCGCGTAGCCTTCATTTTTGTGTATGCGCGTAACCACCTTGCGCCAAAGCTCGGTCACTTCGAGTACATTGGCCTTGTCGACCGAGGTGACTTTTTGGCGCCGCTTGAGCGCGGCTTGGAAGGCCACGTGCGCGATGCGCTCGATCTCCGGCGTGGTATAGACCTCGGTGTTGACGCCCCGCTCGGTGCCGTCGGGCAGCTGGACAACGCCTTTGGGTTGGCCGAAATAGATGCCGCCGGTGAGTTCCCGCACGACGAGAAGGTCAGTACCTTCGACAACGTCGGTCTTGAGCGTGGATGCCGCCGCTAAAGCGGAAAACAATTTCACCGGCCGCAGGTTAGCGAACAAACCGAGCTCCTGGCGCAGTCCGAGCAACGCACGCTCCGGTCGAATCGAATAATCGAGCCCGTCCCATTTCGGCCCACCCATGGCGCCAAGCATGACCGCGTCGCTTTCTTTGGCCAACTTGAGCACCGCATCGGTCAACGGTTTGCCGTAAGCATCGATCGATGCACCCCCAACGATTCCCTCGGCTAACTCGACCGCAAAACCGTAAAGCTTCGCGACCTGTTTCAATACCTCGATCCCTTGGTGCATCACCTCGGGACCAATCCCGTCCCCCGGCAGTACTGCAATCTTGTAGTTCATGGTCCCTCTTTCTCTACCACCTGCCGATAGTGCTTCCTGCCTTCTAGCTTATTGAGCCCGTTAATGTAAGCCAGAGCACTCGCCATAATGATGTCGGTGTGCGCTCCCTGTCCGGAGACGCGAATGCCATCGTCCTCGATCACGCATGAGACCTCGCCCTGCGCATCGGCGCCACCGGTAATCGAATTAACCGTATAACGCACTAGCTGGGATCGTGAGCCGGTGATTTTGGTAATGGCTTGATAGCAAGCGTCAACGATGCCGTCTCCCGACGCTTGGTCGGTCATTTCGGTTCCGTCCACCCGCATCTTGACCGTCGCCGCGGGAACGCCGTCCGAGCTCGAGTTGACGTTCATGTAGAGCAGCTCATACTTATCTGGTCGGCCGGGCACCCTGAGGATCTCTTCGGCGACGATCGCCTCAATGTCTTCGTCATAGACGTGTTTCTTCTTGTCGGCGAGCTCCTTGAAGCGCAAAAACGCGCGGTTCATGTCTTCTTTACTCAGGTTGAAGCCCAAATGCTTGAGCCGCTCGTCGAAGGCGTGTCGCCCCGAGTGCTTGCCCATCACCAGACGGTTGCCGGGAATGCCGATGGATTCGGGCGTCATGATTTCATAAGTCTGCTTGTACTTGAGAACACCGTCCTGATGAATACCGGCTTCATGCGCGAAGGCGTTGTCGCCGACGATCGGCTTGTTGATCGGAATCGATATCCCGGTGACTTGAGAGACCAGACGCGAGGTCGGATAGAGCTGTTCGCTCATGATATGGGTGTCCAGACCCAGATAGTTCTTACGCGTGCGCAGCGCCATCACGACCTCTTCGAGCGAGGTGTTGCCGGCGCGCTCCCCGATGCCATTAATCGTGCACTCCACCTGACGCGCGCCGTTATGCACCGCTGCGAGCGAATTCGCGACCGCGAGGCCCAAGTCGTTGTGACAATGGGCACTCCAGACGACTCGGTCTCCGCCAGCCGTGCGTTCGATCAAGTTGGCGACGAGCGCGCCGAATTCAGATGGAATCGCGTACCCCGTGGTGTCCGGCACGTTGATCACTTTCGCGCCGGCGCGAATGACCTCGCGAAACACTTGGATCAAAAATTCGGGATCGCTGCGCGACGCATCTTCGGCAGAGAACTCGATGTAGTCGGTGAATTGCTTGGCGAAGCTGACCGCCTTGACCGCCGCTTCGAGAACCTGCGCGCGAGTCATTCGCAGCTTGTGCTTCAAATGGATGTCTGAGGTGGCGATAAAGGTATGAATGCCGGGATTCCTCGCCGGTTCGACGGCCTTCAAGGCACGCTCGATGTCGCCCTCCTGAGCGCGCGCCAGACTCACGACTCGCGGACGGCTCACCTCCCGAGAAACTCTCCGGACCGAATCGAAATCCCCTTCCGAGGATGCGGCGAATCCGGCTTCGATCACATCGACCCCGAGCCTTTCCAATTGCCGTGCGATGACTACCTTTTGCTCCGCGGTCATACTCGCGCCGGGCGACTGCTCGCCGTCACGCAGGGTCGTGTCAAAGATCTGCACGATATTGTTTTCGGTTATCTCTTCCATCTTGGATCTCCTCGACGTTGCTCCGTGGCTCGCCCCAGAAATAAAAACTCCCGCGGCAGGGCCAACGGGAGTTTTTTCTGGATCGCTAACTTATCGAGTTCGGATTCACGGCATCGCTTGCGCCGCGCTCCTTCTCGTCTCCCTTTGGCGTTTATAAGTCGCTAAACACCATAACAGAGGGCCGGATAATGTGTACAGCAGGACTAACGTGAAGAACATAACGTGTCGCTCAGCGATAAACAGTGTAATCAAAATAATTCCGGAAACCAACATCCAAGTAGGGTGGCGCTTTTTGACGTCGGTGGTTTTAAGGCTGAAATAGGGGATATTGCTCACCATCAACGCCGCCAATCCGTAAATCAGCAGAAGCAGGGTTACGTGCCGGTTGGGCGACCCGGCTCCGCCCAGATAGTAATACAGGAGCACGGTGGAAGTCACCATCTGGGCGGCGGCGGGAATCGGCAAGCCGACAAAGTGGTTTTTCGTAATGCCCATGGCTTGCACATTAAACCGCGACAGCCGGAGGGCACCGCAGACAACGTAGGTACAGGCCGCCAGCCAGCCCCACGTTTGCCACGGCACTAGCGCCCACAAGTACACCAACACCGCCGGGGCGACACCGAAAGAAACCACATCTGCGAGGGAGTCGAATTCCACGCCAAACTGGGTGCTGGTTCGGGTCAAACGCGCGGCATAGCCATCGATGCCGTCGAGAATATTGGCCAAGATAATAAACAGCGCGGCGTTAATGAACTCGCCGTTGAAAGTTGCGATAATCGAGAAAAAGCCGCACATGAGATTGCCTGCGGTAAACAGGCTTGGAATAAGGTAAACTCCCCTTCTGAGCTTGTCCGCGGGCATGCGCTGCCGCAGCGGCACACGCGATCGGCCACGGCGGCGCAACAGCCGAACTTTGCCGGTGTCCCCGCGTTGGTTAGGCTCTTGAGCATTCATCGCGCTCATACAAACCTCGCAACGATTGTCTCTCCACCCTTAACTTTCTGCCCTTCGCTGACCTCGATTTTGCAGCCGGGCGGCAAGTACAGATCGGTTCGCGAGCCAAACATGATCAAGCCGAACCGATCGCCGCGCCGCAGCGTATCGCCCGGCCGAACCCAGCACACAACCCGGCGCGCCAGCACGCCGGCGATCTGGACAATGCCGAAAAGACGCTCTTGCGGATCGATGACTTCAAGAGAATTCCGTTCGTTCCGTAGCGATGCCTCTGCCTTATAGGCGGGGAGAAATGATCCCGGCTGGTAGCGCACGTCCTGAACTCTGCCCGCCACCGGCATGCGGTTAATATGCACGTCGAGCGGCGAAAGAAAAATACTCACTCGCGTCATGGCGTCTGCAAAGTGAGAAGCGCCGCCAACTTCGGCGATGCTCACAACCTTCCCGTCGGCAGGCGACACCACGAGGCCCTCGCCGGCCGGGATTTGGCGCTCCGGGTCACGAAAAAAGCCGGCGACCGCCAGAGTGGCGAGCCCGAAGAAACTTGAGGCGAATTTCCAACCGATGGCTGCGGCGACACTCGTTATGGCCGCGCCGGTAATAATCAGAGGATAGCCTTGCTTTGCAATTCTCATCCGATGCCATCGTCCTCGACTTAGAATCGCCCTTAGTTCCGGCTCTTGTCCACCAACCGGTTTTGCGCCAGCCACGGCATCATGGCACGTAATTGCTCGCCGACTTTTTCCAACGGATGATTGGCCGCTTCTTTACGCAGCTCGGTGAAGTGCGGCGAGCCGCACTTGTATTCGTTGATCCACTCTTCGGCGAATTTACCCGATTGGATGTCTTTGAGGATCTGTTGCATCGCCTGCCGCACCTCCGGCCCAATGACACGTTTGCCGCGCGTCAGGTCACCGTATTCGGCCGTGTTGCTGATGGAATACCGCATGTTGGTCAAACCGCCTTCGTAGATCAGATCGACAATCAGCTTGACCTCGTGAACGCATTCGAAATACGCCATTTCCGGCGGATATCCAGCGTTGACCAGGGTTTCGTAACCGGCTTGAATCAGCGCGCACAATCCGCCGCACAGGACCGATTGCTCGCCAAACAAATCAGTTTCGGTCTCGTCTTTGAATGTCGTCTCGATCACCGCCGCGCGCGCTCCACCGATGGCGCTAGCGTACGCGAGCCCAATTTTTCGCGTGTTACCCGAAGGATCTTGATGGATCGCCAGCAAACAAGGCACCCCTCGGCCTTTCTGGTATTCGCTTCGCACTAAGTGGCCTGGCCCCTTGGGGGCGACCATGAAAACATTTACGCCGGCCGGCGGCACAATGCGCTTGAAGTGGATATTGAATCCGTGGCCGAAAGCTAGAGCCTTGCCGTCTTTAAGGCCTGGCTTAATTTCCCTGTCATAGGCTTCGGCCTGAAGCTCATCCGGGAGCAAAACCATGATAATGTCGGCCGCAGCCGCAGCCTGCGCGGTTTCCGCCACTTTGAGGCCAGCGCTTGCCGCTTTCGGCCAGGAACTGCTGCCACTTTTGAGCCCGACGATAACTTCAACGCCCGAGTCGCGCAGATTGTTGGCATGGGCATGGCCTTGGCTACCGTAGCCAAGGACTGCAACTTTCTTGCCCCGGAGCACACTTAGATCGGCATCGCGATCGTAATAGACTTGCATGTCGGTTCTCCTTCGGATCTTTCAATATGCCGGCTGAATTTCGCCAAGTCAACGACAAGTAGCCGAAGGATATGCGCTATTACGACGAGGAACAGACAAATAAGTCATACCCTGGCGCCTGGCGGATCGATGATAACACTTTGATTCGGCGGCTTTTGCTATGTCTGGCAATCCATGGGTGAAGAAAGTTTTATCATCCTGTTAGTGCCGTCCATGCTGAATCTCGCGGATACGCAAATCCGTAGAAAGAGCACACCCGATAAGCTGCCGTAAAGAAAACGGTGGAGCAAGCAAAAGAGCAGGCTGCAACAACGATGCAGAATGCGGCGCTTACCAAGAAAACTGAGAAAGGTGCACAGGACAAAAAAGTCGCCACCGACAGCAGAGCGTCGCGAGAACTGTTTCGCGAAGTTGTCCTGACTTGCACCTGGCAGGCTCAGCGCAGCAGCCGTGCAGGCAAATGAGCGCGTGAGCGGCCCGGCTAGGATTTCAACAAAGCGGGCTCACGCCGGGGCGATGCAGTATGAGTCGTTTCCCGCGCAATGGCGATTCGGCCAGTGCGAATCAGCTCCTTGATGCCAAGCGGCTGAAGCATGTTAATCATCGCTTCGACTTTTTCGACATCTCCGGTGATTTCGATGGTGTAAGTGCTCGGGGATGAGTCGACGATCTTGGCACGAAAAATGTCTGCTAACCGGATCGCCTCGTCGCGGTGCTCTGGCTTTGTGTGCACTTTAATGAGCGCGGTTTCGCGGTCTAAAAAGTGGGTTTCCGTCAAATCGACGACTTTGAGCACCTCGACGACCTTGTTGAGCTGCTTCATGATCTGCTCGATGATCCGATCATCGCCGACAGTGACGATCGTGATCATCGAGGTCGTCGGATCA
>DATBMR010000164.1:0-15537 GCA_036554745.1 Binatia bacterium | reverse complement strand
CGTCTGAACCAGAAATTCCGCGCGGCCGGACGAACTTCTCCTCGAGAAGTTTGGGGATGGGCGGTCGCCAAGCGGTAAGGCCCCGGACTTTGGATCCGGTATCGAAGGTTCGAATCCTTCCCGCCCAGCCAGTTTTATCGGTGTTGAACTGGCGCAGGTTGCCAAAATTTGCATGACCTTAGCGGCGCCGTTCCCGGTCGAACGGCGCTCGTTATTTTCGCCAAATTGACAGGCCTGATTGGCGCGAGTAGAAAGGCTTTCATCGCCAGCGTAAATGCTGCGGGAGACACTGTGAAACGACAAGGGCAATGAAACCCATGGTCGAATTAAAACTATTCGCCGGTAACTCCAACCCGCCTTTGGCCGCCGCAATCAGCCAGCACCTCGAAATACCCTTGGGGAAAGCCGTCGTCGAGACCTTCAGCGACGGCGAGAGCAAGGTTGAAATTAAGGAGAATGTAAGAGGCGCCGATGTCTTCGTCTTACAGTCGACCTCAGCGCCGGGAAACAACAACTTAATGGAGCTTCTGCTAATGCTGGATGCGTTCAAACGCGCTTCTGCGATGCGCATCACGGCAGTGATTCCGTACTACGGCTATGCCCGGCAGGATCGCAAGGTCATTCCGCGGGTGCCGATCAGCGCCAAACTGGTCGCCGATTTGATCACCACGGCAGGCGCGTCCCGCGTGCTGACGATGGATCTCCATTCCGGACAGATCCAGGGATTCTTCGATATCCCGGTCGACAACGTGTACGCCACGCCGGTCTTACTCGACTACTTGAAAAAAAAATTAAATCACAATGAAGTCACGATCGTTTCTCCCGATGCCGGCGGTGTGGAGCGCGCCCGCGCGATCGCGACGCGCCTGGATGCATCGCTCGCGATCATCGACAAGCGGCGGGTCGGACCGAATGTGGTTGCCGAGATGAACATCATCGGCGACGTGCGGGATCGCGCCGCCATTCTGGTCGACGATATGATCGATACCGCGGGCACGCTGACGATGGCGGCGGCGGCGCTCAAGCGAGAGGGTGCGAAAAGAATCCTGGGTTGTTGCACCCATCCGGTTCTGTCGGGCCCGGCGATCAAGCAAATCGAAGAATCGCCGCTCGAAGAGTTGATCGTGACCGACACGATCCCGCTCAGTCCGGCGGCGCAAGGCTGCGCAAAAATCAAAACTTTGTCGGTCGCTCATCTGATCGGTGAAGCGATTCGCCGCACTCACGAAGAAGAATCCATCAGCTCGTTATTCGTATAGCAGAAGGAGGTAGGGTTCCTTGGAGACTTTAGAAATACGGGTCGATGCCCGTGAGAAGAAACGTAAGCGCGACGCGAAGCGGTTGCTGCGCAACGGCAAAATTCCCGGCATTCTCTATGGACCCAAAACTTCGTCGATCGCGGTCGAATTGGATAAGCGGGAATTTTCCACCCGGATCGCCGGGCTGGAAGGTTCGCATCTGGTGCGCCTGAAGTCGTCATCGACGGCGCTGGCGGACAAGGTAGCGCTGGTGAAGGACATGCAGTATCACCCGATTCACGGCGACGTCATTCACGCCGACTTGTACGAAGTCGATCTCACCGCCAAGATTACCGTCAATGTGCCGCTTCACTTTATCGGCAAAGCCGCCGGGGTCGTTCGTGGTGGCATTCTTCAACCGATCGTGCGCGAAATCGAGGTCGAGTGTCTGCCTCTGGATATCCCGGCGTTTTTCGACGTTGACGTGAGCGCTCTCGACATCGGCGACTCCATCCACGTCGAAGAATTGACCATGCCGGCGGATGTGAGCGCGATTTATGATTCGAATTTCCCGCTGGTGGCGGTTGTGCCGCCGACGGTCGAAGAGGCGCCCGCCGCCGCTGCTGCGCCGGCGGAAGGAGCCGAGGCTGTCCCTGCAGCGCCGGAAGCGACGAAGGAGAGCGAGAGCTAATCAGCGGCGGGCTTGGGACTTGCGGAAATTGATCGGTGAAATTGATTGTGGGTCTCGGCAACCCGGGCGAGCGCTACCAGGCAACACGCCACAATCTAGGTTTTCTGATTATCGAGAGGATCGCCGCGCGACACGGTCTCAGGCTCGAAAGAAAAGTTCACGAGGCGTTGGTCGACTCATTCAAATTAGATGGAGCAACGATCGTGCTGGCCAAACCGCAAGCTTACGTGAACCGAAGCGGTGCGGTGGTGGTAAATTTGCTGCAGGAATTTGCGCTAACGCCGGCCGATCTGATCGTGATCAACGACGATTTGGATTTGCCGTTCGGTCGCATTCGAATCCGACCGAGCGGGAGCGCGGGCGGCCACCGCGGTCTTGCTTCAGTTACAGAAAGTTTGGCCGGGGCGCCTTTTTGCCGGGTGCGTGTCGGTATCGGGCGGCCGCCTGAAGGTAAGGAAGCGGCGCAATACGTGCTCGAGTCCTTTAGCGCCACGGAGCTTGACCAATTGGGCGAGGTTATCGATCGCGCTGCGGAGTCGGTCATGTGCCTGGTGCGTGATGGACTCGAGCGGGCGATGGCAGAGTATAATCGAGCGAATTGACCTGCCGGCTTCATTGTAAACGGGTAAGCTGTATGTTACAGAGGACAATTTATTGTGGAGGATAATAAGCCGTGACTCTCTATGAAACGCTTTTCGTCGTTCACCCTGAAAAGGGAATGCGAATGAAAGAATTCGTCGACAAGTTCAAAAAGGTTATCGAGGGCCAAGACGGCACTTTATCCCAGGTCGATGAATGGGGCGCCCGCGATCTTGCTTATCGGATCGAAAAGCAAAGCCGGGGTTATTACACCCTGCTCAGATATCGAGCGAGCGGACGTGCGGTCGAGGAGCTGGAGCGCAACTTGAAACTGACCGATGGAATACTCCGCTATTTGACTGTGCGGGCTGATGAGGAGAGCGTTGCGGCGAACCCGGCTGCGGCGAGGGGCCAACACAGCAACGAGCCGCCGCCGCCGGAACCGGAAAGCACGAAGGTTGAGCCTTAGCAGAGAGTCAAGCCCAATGATGCCGACCGCTTAGCCGGTCATCGGCGCAGAACTTAGCAAAGAGCAGAGAAAGAGGTATTTGGATCAATGGCACAGATGGATCGCAACCCGCGGCCGAGCCGGGAGAGATCGGATGACGAAAAGGGCGCGCCGCGCCGCCGACCGATGTTCCGGCGCAAGGTGTGCCGTTTTTGCGCCGATAAAACGCTCCGCATCGACTACAAAGATATCCGGATGGTCTCGCAATTCGTGACCGAACGCGGAAAAATGACGCCGAGCCGGATCACCGGAAACTGCGCCCGCCATCAGCGCATGCTGACGACGGCCGTGAAGCGGGCGCGCAGCGTGGCGCTGCTGCCCTTTACGACCGCCAAAAACTGACGTTCTTCGCCCGGTCACTCCTCATGGCGAGACTCGAGGTCATAAGCAAATTCTCTTTGGCTGTGGCTGTTACCATGTTTCTGTTTTTGAGCGGTATCAGCTTGCCGCCTTTGGGGGTCATTCTGTTGCCGTTCGTGGCCCAGCCGATTCTCTGGTTCGGTTTCACGTTCGGCATCACCGGCGGTTGGGCCGTGGCGGGCGTCGCCTTTCTACTCTTTTTGATTTTTGCCGGAGAGGATTTGGCTTTTATCTATGGCCTGTTCGCCGTCATGGCCGGACTGCTGCTTTCGCTGCTTGGCCGGATTCGGGCGATCGAATATTTGGTGGGTGGCATTGCTGCCGTGATGCTGGCGATCGGAGCAGGCCTTTCGCTGTATTTTTATCGCTCTTGGGCGATCATGTTCAAAGAGCTGCGTAGCGCTCTCATGCACCAGCTGGATGCTGCGGTGCACCTCCAGGAGAAGATGGGTTTGGCGCAGGAGAGCTTGGAGTTGCTCAGGGACCAGGCGCCGCAGATCGTCGAAATGATGCTGCGGTTGTTACCTGCGCTACTTTTCTTGACCTTTGCGTTGGTCGTATTGATTAACATTCTTTATCTTGGCAGGCGTTTTCCCGAACGACGCGAACAGTGGTTCTTGCCAAAATTATTGCGTGAGTGGAAGAGCCCGGAGCCGTTGGTATGGGGGCTCATCACCTGCGGGTTTGTTTTGTTTGTGCCCGGGTTATCAGATTTCCGATCGGTGGCGTTAAATATTTTGCTGGTGATCGGCGCGTGCTACTTTGCGCAAGGGTTGGCGGTCATCGCGTTTTTTTTTCACAAGAACAATGTGCCGCGGTTCTTGCGCGGTTTGACGTATGTGTTGATTATTTTTCAACAGATTTTTACGCTGTTGGTGGTTGGGTTGGGGTTGTTCGATCTCTGGGGTGATTTTCGCCGCTTGGGCAAAGACAATCTGACGCCCAGCCAAGCTTCGTAGCGGAGGAACCATGGAAGTTATTTTGAAAGAAGACGTGGCCGATCTCGGAAAGATCGGCGAAGTGGTGCGGGTGCGTGACGGCTATGCCCGCAACTATTTGCTGCCGCGTGGTCTGGTGTTGATCGCCAATAAAAAAAATCTCAAGACCTATGAGCACCACAAAAAGGTCGTGAGCGACCAAAAGCAGAAATTTCTCAGGCAAGCGCAGTCGGTTGCGGACCAATTGAGTACCGCCTCACTGGTCATTCCGATGAAGGTCGGTGAAGAAGGGCGGCTCTTTGGCTCGGTCACCAGCATTCAAATTGAAAAGGCGCTTAAGGCCAAAGGTCTCGACGTCGACCGACGGAAGATTCAACTGAATGAGCCGATCAAATCGGCCGGAGATCATGAAGTGCCGATCCGGCTCTCCGCCGATCTAACAGTGCCGCTCAAAGTGTCCGTGGTGGCCGACAGCTAAACCGGTAAATCATTTTACTGTCGACGGAGGTGCGACGCGGCGGAGGAGCAAGCGCCCCGGAGCGGGAAGCCTCCATTCTGGCCTTCACTGAAACTGTCAGGAGCAGCTCGCCCGGTGGCATCTCAGAGGCGACGGTTGATCGCTCAAGCTTTGCACCTCGGTGTTAGCTTTATCCCGTTCTCATCCCTGTATTGCATTTCCCGTGAAACGACGAGGTGACCGCGGCGCTTTCGACGGTTCGTTCAAAATCGTGACCTCATCCGACGCAAAGCTCGCCCGCGGGCGCCTGCTGATTGTATCGGCGGCTGTGCTGTGGAGCCTGGCCGGAGTTTTCATCAAGTTCCTGGACGTTCCACCGCTGACGATCGTCTTTTACCGAAGCTTTTTCGCTTGCCTGATTTTCACCCCATTTGTGCGTCGTGTGAACTGGCAGATCAGCACTGCGGTAGTGCTTTCGGTGGTAGCTTATAGCGCGGCGATAACCGCCTTTGTTTCTGCCAATAAACTAACATCGGCGGCGAATGCGATTGTCTTACAGTATACGGCGCCGATGTTCGTTTTTCTGTTTTCGCGGCTTGTGCTGCGAGAAAAAATCACCTGGTTGAATGGCCTGGCGCTCTCGGCAGGCATGATCGGCGTAAGCGTCATCTCCTTCGACAGCGTCGGGGAGCCGGAGATGGCGGGAGTGTTGCTCGCTTTTTTGAGCGGGCTGCTTTTCGCGGTCTACATGATCAATCTGCGGCGCACCCGGAACATCAACCCAGTCTATCTCACGTGGATCAACAACGCGGTTTGTTCGCTGCTGCTACTACTCGTCGTCAGATCGGAGCTGGCGCTCACTTGGAATCACTTGGGGATTTTGGCGGTCATGGGCGGGCTGCAGCTGGGGCTGCCTTATTATCTTTTTTCCAAAGGATTGGAGGGCGTGTCCCTGCAGGAGGCTTCGCTGATCGCGTTGATCGAGCCGGTCCTGAATCCAGTTTGGGTGGCTTTGGTGATTGGTGAAGTCCCTTCGCTTGCGACCCTCATAGGCGGCGCCTTGATCGTCGCGGGACTCGCCGTCCGCTATCTATGGCCGTTATTGACCGGGGACGTCGAGCCTGCGCCGATCACTTCCTGACCGCGACTTGCTTCCGACTCGCTCATCGAAGTTTGGTGCTGATTTAGGTAGCGTAAAGATCTGTCACGGAGTTTACCCTGAGCAGATAGCGGAAGGGTCGAGATGACAAATTCGCAATTTGGTTGTCGTTCCGACTGCTTCGGCCGGAACTCAGGATAAACCGCGAGGCATCTCTCAAGGCGATCCGAGAACCACACCCTCGAAGTTTCACAATCGCTAGTTTTTTGATAACTTCGGACGAAATCCAGAACCGGAGCGAGGAGGACACATGTCGATGAACTGGGGCATGGAAAATCGTCTAGCGAGAATTATTAAATCGGATGGCCGCGCCGTCATGCTCGCGGTGGATCACGGCTACTTTCTGGGACCCACGAGCGGATTGGAAGAGCCGAGAAGAACCATCGAGCCGCTGCTGCGGTATGCCGACTCGATCATGTTGACGCGCGGAGTTCTGCGAACTTCGCTGGACGCTCGGGCGGATAAACCGGTCGTTCTCCGGGTCTCCGGCGGCACGAGCATTCTCAAGGAACTGTCCAACGAAGACATCACGGTGTCGATCGATGATTGCATTCGCCTCAATGTTTCCGCCATGGCGCTGTCGATCTTTGTCGGTTCGGAGTTCGAGAAGGAGACCCTGGTAAGCTTGGCAAGACTCGTCGATGAGGGCGAGAAATACGGCATTCCGGTGCTCGCGGTCACCGCCGTCGGCAAGGATATGGCCCGGGATGTCCGCTATCTCGGATTATCCTGCCGTATCGCGGCCGAACTCGGTGCGCACATCGTCAAGACCTATTATTGTGATGAGTTCGAAAAGCTCATTGAGAGTTGTCCGATTCCAGTGATCGTTGCCGGTGGTAAAAAAACTCCTGAGCTGGAAGCCCTCGAATTAACTTACAACGCTGTCAAAGGCGGCGCCGTTGGCGTCGACATGGGTCGGAATATCTTTCAGTCCGACTCGCCTGTGGGCATGATCAAAGCCGTGCGAGCGATCGTTCATGAGAACCTTTCGGTCAAGGAAGCCCACAAGATCTACGAGAGCGAAAAGAGTTCTAAGGCGCGGAAAGCGGGATGAATCCGTTTGGAGTTTCGAGTTTAGGGTTTCGAGTCCCCCTGCAACTGAGTGCCAGCCCTGTCTACCTTCAGGAGCTTCAGTGAGATTGAGGCTCGGCAGAAGGCGCGGGAACTACCCTCGAATTTATCGAATCTGGAAGTGGCCGCGGACATCGAGCTTCGCAGCCGGAATTGGCGCATTGACGAACTATCTTCGGCGCTCGGGTATCAAGGGAGCTAAATTCCGGTGAACCCCAAACCCGAAACCCGAAACTCGAAACCATCGATGCGCGTCGCGATGTACTACAATAATCGAGACGTTCGTCTCGAAGAGCTTCCAGTTCCAAAAATTGGCGCCGGCGAGTTGCTGATCCGCACACGCGCGAGCGGCATTTGCGGCAGCGATCTCATGGAGTGGTATCGGATCAAAAAGGCTCCGCTGGTCCTCGGCCACGAGATAACGGGCGAGATCGTGGAAGTGGGCGAGGGAGTCGAAAATTTTCAAGTTGGTGATCGAGTTTTCTCGTCGCACCACGTGCCGTGCGGCCAGTGCCGTTACTGCCTTGCGGGCCATCAATCGGTATGCGATTTGCTGCGGACGACGCACTTCGATCCCGGCGGTTTCGCGGAGTATATTCGCGTCCCGCAGACCAACGTCGAGTTAGGTACGTTGCGGATTCCCGAGCCGATGACCTTTGACGAAGGGTCGTTTATCGAGCCGCTGGCCTGTGTTGTCCGGGCCCAGCGGCTGGCGCGCGTAAGCGCCGGCCAGACCGTGCTGGTGATCGGCAGCGGCATTTCCGGGTTGCTCCATATTCAGCTCGCGCGGGCACGCGGCGCGGCACGGATTGTCGCCACGGATATCAGCGACTACCGCCTCGGAGCGGCTGCCAAGTTCGGTGCGGATGCGACCATCCATGGCGCTGAGGACGTGCCGGCGCGGCTCTGCGATTTCAACGAGGCACGGTTGGCTGACGTGGTCGTCGTTTGCACCGGCGCTATGCCGGCGATTCAGCAAGCGATCAAGTCCGTTGATCGTGGCGGTACGCTGTTGTTTTTCGCCCCCACGGCGGCGGGTGTCGACGTGGCGATACCGCTGTTTGATTTCTGGCGTGACGAGATTTGCGTCGTGACGTCCTACGCGGGAAGCGGCGACGATTTAAAACAATCCCTCGAACTGATTCGCGACCGCAAAGTACGTGTCGGTGACATGGTGACGCACCGGCTGCCGTTGGCACAAGCCGGTCTGGGTTTTCAACTGACTGCCAGCGGCCAAGATTCGATCAAGGTCGTTTTGGATCCGCTGCTTTGATCGGTTTCAGATTGCGAGCCTCGCCTTTTTAAACCGGACAAACGGCGCTTGAAAACGCGAACTATTTTGTGATTCCCAGCTCCTTCCGCGCCTTTTCGAGAAAGCTGTAATCAACGACTTCGGCGACCGTAATCGGCCTGGTTACTTTGGCGTTCTCGCGCTGGGAATCGATCAACACCTGCACGGACTCCCGGGAAACGCTGGCGTCCTTAGTTAAGACCCTGCTGACTTGCTTCGACATCTCTCCGGCCATCTTGCGATCGCTTACCTTCCATTGTTTCATCATGATGTCAGTCACAGCTTCGTGATTGTGTTTATCCCACACGAATTGTAACCCTCGCAGCGTCGCGCGTACCATTCGGTAAACTTCGTCGGGGTTTTCGCGGATTTTTTTTTCGGACGTGCCGAAGCCGTTCTGAGCAAACTGCACGATATCACCGACGAAGATCAGCTCGTTGTAGCCTCTTTCCAGAGCGATAATGTTTTCAGGAACAGAAAGGAGTGAGGCGTCGACGACGCCCGATTCAAGAACGGCGAAACGGCTGGCCGCTGATCCGCCCATCGGGAGAACGGAGACGTCGCGGCCGGGCTCGAGCCCGAAATGTCTCAAGGCGCGATAGCCGAGCAGCGTCGCGGAGCCGCCTGGAGAGCTACCGGCAATTTTCTTGCCCTTTAGTTGTTGCGGATCCTTAATTTCTTTCTTGCTCATCAGAAACAGCAGGGGACGTTCGACGGTGAAGAGCAACACCTTCATGGGTTGCCCTCTTACGGCTCCGCCGATCAAGCCAGTGACCGCGGCGCTATAGTCGAGATCGCCGGCCATGACAGCGGCGCTGGTTAGATTCGCGGCCATCTGGATGATTTCCAGATCGATGCCTTCGTCTCTGTAGAAGCCGCGATGGAGCGCGGTGTAGATGGCCAGAAAGGAAACGTTGGTCGAGGAGCTTCCCAAACGGACTTTCTTCAGTGTTTGCGCCTCGCCGCGGTAGGGTGCGATGCCAAAATATACGTTAAACATCAATATCGCCGTTGCGAAAACGGCTGCTCGTAACGGGCGCATGAGTTAGACCATCCTTTCTTTGGCGGCCAGTTCGGACTCAATCAAGCTGGCCCCAGTCTTTGAACTCCTCTAGCCCCAGCTTCACCAGCGTGTCCCAATAGGGGCGGCCGGTTCTCTCGTGGCGGCCGGAGATCCGATAATACTCATAGACCAAGTCAGGCAGCCATTTCGCAATGGTGAAGCCTTGGTATTTTCCGTCTGGAATCGGTTCGAGAAAGCGCGGCCCGACATCTTGCCAATCATGATCCGCGATCCAGCCGCGTTGGGTGCCGAAGACGCTCTGCAGAATGATGCTGCGATGACCGGTGTCGATCAGCTCATCAAGGGACACGTCCCATCCGGTCGTTGCGTTGAGTGAATCGAGCATGCTCTGAACGCCGTCAGGTGGTTTGTCGTTCAACGCAAACCAACAGCCGCCCATGAGACCGCAGGCTTGGCGAATCTGCTCAGTGATCAGATGGGACTGAGGCCAGCCGTGGGGCTGCCTCGGGTCGAGCGGTCCCCACTTTTCTCGGTAGCGCAGATCGGCCGGAGGCTCATTACCGCCGGCGCCCTGCGGCTTCATGCCGCCGCTGGCAACCAGTTCGCGCAGCATCTGGCTGAGGAGCGGGCGCCACTCATGCTGCGCCGGCGTACCGCCCTTGGTGTGGACGACCCAATTTTTGGCTTCACCGCCCAGTTCTTCAGCTAGTTCTTTGGGACCATCGGCGAGGATATTGCCGAGCCAGGTCTCACGGCGCGCGCAACGCTCGAGCAGCGTTTCCACGGCTTCGAGATCGCCCCATTCGAGTTTCAGGGCATCGGTTTTGTCGGGACCGAGCAGGCCCTTTTCCCAGGCTTCGAACGCCAGCCCCGCGCCGCAGGCGAAATGGCTGCATTCGATGCCCAGATCGTTGATCCGCTCGGAAAGATAGAGAACGTCGTTGCCCTTGAATCCCAGATTGTAAAAAGTGTCCATCCACTCGCTACCGGCGTTGAAATGGCCGCTCTTGCCGGCGTGGCGACCCTCGCCGATTTCGACGTCCCAGGGGCACATGCGCGGGCACTGAAAACAAGGGCGCAAGACAACGCGATTTTGATCGAGGCCTTTGGCTTCGTCGGTGATAATCGTGCTGCGCCAGTTGAGTTTGGTGATCGCGCCCCAATCTTCGCCATGACCGACGCTGGTCAGCCGTTTTTTGACCGTCGTCTTGCGCGACGATATGGCTTTTGTCCAACGGGCACCGGCGTCGATTAATCCGATCTTATCATGCACGCGCGGTCGCTTGGTTCCCCAGGCGACAAAGGCTTTCAGTTTCTTCGAGCCCATCACTGCGCCGAGCCCGTGCGCGGCCGTATGGTTGTAATCATTAACCAACATCGCCGCGCGAATGAGGTTCTCGCCGGCAGGGCCGATGCAGCCCACGCGCGCGTCCGGATGGCCGGATTCGCGGCGCAGGGTTTCTTCGGTGGCGCGCACGCCCTTGCCCCAGACATGGCTGGCGTCGCGCAGCTGCACCTGGTCTTCGCCGATATATAGATACGTAGCTGTCTGCGCGGCTCCCGAGATGATCATGCCGTCATAGCCGGCCGCTTTGAGCGACGTGCCGAAATAGCCACTGGTCGCCGCGCGGCCAAGCGTGTGGCGCGTTGCCGGGCTGAGATAGACGAAGCACATTTTCGTGCCGCCCGGCGTAAAGCCGGTGCCCGTGATGGGTCCAGTCATGCCGACGATCAAGTTCCTGGCGTCGTAAGGATCGATATTGAGCGGCAATTCGTTCAACAGCACGTATTCAGCAAAGAGCTGCCCGCCCCAATATTTGCGCAGGAGCGGCTCCTCGGGGAGATTCAGGTCGGTGAGTTTTCCTGTGGTCATGTCGACGCACAAGATTTTTCCCATGTAGCCGCCGGGGAGGCGGGTTTTTCTTTGGCTGGGAAAAAAATTTGCGTAGTCGGGGTTGGCCATTCCTCTGCCTCGAGAAGTTAGATTCGTTCCAGTGGTTCCACGGGTTTCAGATGTTCCAAATGTCTCGGATTTGTTCGCGTGGGTTGTTCCTCAGTCTAGAACGATTGGACACCTGTAACACTTGGAACCTTTGAAACGCGAACGCTGTGCGTTCGCCTATTCCGCCGCCGCCCACAGCACCCGGTCCGCGGGCAAATCGATGTCCAATCTTTGCCAGCTATCGCCCCGATCGCGGCTGATCAAGAGATCGCCGGCGCCACCGGCTCCGGACGCATGGCCGCGCGCGACATTGCCGAGACCGGCGAACAGCGCGCGATGATCGGTCGGATGGTGCACGAGCGCCCAGATCATCGAATCGAGATCACCCGCGACGCCGTTGGTCACGCGCTCCCACGATGCGGCGCCGTCGGTGCTCTTGAACAGGGCGGCTCTTGCACCGCGCTTTTCCCGACGCCAGAAGCCGGGCGAGCCGTCAGCGGTGGCGATTACCATCGCAGGTTGCTCGCCGTCACGCTCCGGCGGCAGGAAGAGAAAATCGTGAAAATAGTCGCGCGTGAGGCCGTTTTCCGCCCGCACCCAGCCCTTTTCGGGTTTGTCGCTGGTGAAGAATCCGCGCGCGCTGGCGACGTAGTAGCGGTCTTTGCGTTTGGGAAAATTCGCAATCACGTGAATGTCGAGATAGTCGATGCCCGTGCTGACATCCTGCCAAGTCCCGCCGCGATCAAAGCTGCGCACGATGCCGCCGTGTTCAAGACAAAGGTAAATCGTGTTCGAATCTTCCGAATGGATATGGATGTTTCGCACGTGGCCATGGTGCGGCGGCTGTGGATACCACCAGTTTTTGCGCACCGATTGCGGCAAGGCTTTGAGCTCCGTGATTTCTTGCCAGCGATCGCCGCCGTCTTCGCTGCGAAATAGAGCGACCGGCTCGACGCCGGCGTAAACGACCTGATCGTCCGTCGGATCGACGGTCACCGCACGAATATCGCCATCGAGCACTTTCACCCAGCTCTTGCCCGCATCGGTGGTGCGGTAGAGGCCGTCGTGCGTCACGCCGACGAAAACCTTCTCCGGCGAATGCTTGCAGCCGTGAATCGAATCGATGATACCGTCTTCGAAGTGACGAGCCGCTTCCTGCCAGCCGCGGTCCGTGGAATGCCAGACGATCAATCCATGTTGTGTGCCTGCGTAAAGACGGACGCCTTCGCTCATAAAGTTCTCCTTCTGCTCCATTCGTTCCAAACGTTCCGGAAGTTCCAATCGTCGGATTCATTCGGCTTGTTCTTTGATCTTGGAACCTTTGTAACGTTTGGAACCATTGGAACGGTATTCCTCCGATTTATGGAAACAGCTCGCTTCTGCCGGTAGCCGGCTGGTGGTCCCAGCGCGCTTCCAAACTGGCGAAATAATTCCACGCTCGTTGGGCGCGCCGTTCCAGCGCAATCTCGGCGCCAAAGGCGCGGCATTCCTCATCGCTGATGGTGCCAACTTCGCCGAGCGCGGCGGCTTGCCACGACTTTTTGGCGTCGTCCTCCAAGACGAGGGCGCTATAAAGGACTTCCTGGAGATTTTTTCCGGCGACCACGATGCCGTGGCCGCGCAACAAGGCGGCACGTTTGTCGGCGATCACTTTCAGCAACGCGTCGCCCCGGGCAGGGTTCGTGATCAACTGTGCTTCCGGGTAGAGCGGCACGCCGTCGGCGAAGATCGCTCCCTGGAGCGTGACCGGCTGAAACTTGCGCTTGGCAATGGCGAACAGCGTCGCATAGGGCGTATGCAAATGCGCCACCGCGAGCGCGTCCGGGCGCGCGGCGTGGAGCGCAGTATGGATCGGCCATTCCACCGGCGGGCCGATCGGGCCTTCAACCGGTTTGCCGCTCAGGTCGCAGGGGACCATATCCTCGGCGCGGAGGCTGCCCTTATCCGAGCCCATACCGGGTGTGATGAATACCCGTTTCGTTTCGGGTTGATAGACGCTCACGTGTCCAAAAACTCCGATCATTCCCTGCATCGCGAAGATACGGGTGCAGGTGGCCAGTTGGCCGCGCAATTCGAATTCAGTTGCCATCGCCTTCTCTCCTCGGAGCCGCCGCGAATTCCCAGCTATGAAAAATATCTGTAAAGCAATCGGTTCGGATGAATGATTGCCAGCCACAGCGCGCGCAGCTTGCCGGCGATACCGCAGCGCGGCGTGAACAGGTCTTTGAGCATCAAGC
Organism: Binatia bacterium; assembly: GCA_036554745.1. Taxonomy (GTDB): domain Bacteria; phylum Desulfobacterota; class Binatia; order UBA9968; family UBA9968; genus DP-20. The sequence goes on along the minus strand of DATBMR010000164.1, from coordinate 2,042 downwards.
CTAGTGGTATTTTGTGCTTCGGAAATCTTTCTGGCGCGACATTGCGGACGCCATACTTCTCCCTGCTTTCCTTAAGCACGTAAACGACATTGCCGCCGCCGGCTTCATTCTCGCCATAGGTGTAGCCGCCCACCGCTTCGGCTTGCTGTTTCGCCATCTCCGCAACATCTTCGGACAGACCGAAGTCGAGAGCCTTCACGGGGCAGGCCTGGACACAGAACGGTTGCTTGTTCTCGCTGATCCGGTCGCTGCACATGGTGCACTTGCTGGCTTTGCCGGTGACCTGGTTTTTCGTAATCACTTCCCAGGGACACGCGTGGATGCAATATTCGCAGCCGATGCAGCGATCTTGGTTGATCACGACCGGGCCTTCGTCATATTTGGTGATTGCTTCCACCGGGCAGACCGCGGCGCACGCAGCAAACGTGCAGTGCATGCAACTATTGCGCGCCCATAGCGGTGACATGCCTTCGAGCACCGGGGGCTCCATAGTGATCCAATTGCTAGGCGATAGTTCATAGAGACTCGTGCGGTCGTGATCGTTCCAGTCCTTACACGCTTGCACGCAGTGACGGCAGCCGATGCACTTGGTGGCGTCGAACAGAATGCTCCGCGGTTTGCCGTCTGCAAGGCGCGCCGTGGGTACGAGGTTGCCGTACTGTTCTCTTAAAGGATCAGTCGGATTGATAGCCATTCGGCATCCTTTCTGATGCAGGCTTTCCTAACGGCGTCATCTATCACTTAACTTTTGCAGGCGTCAACCAAATATCGGTAGACGATTGTTGATGCCGCCGAGCGAATACCGAGCAACTCTCCAAATTGTTCCACAAGGCGCTTGTTTTTATTGCCGAGGAGCGCTTAGCATCCTAAATCAAGACGGTCGCTTTTACGGAGGTTCATATGTCCTCAGGAACCTGGCGCGGTACGGTTGGCGTCGTCAAGCCCACTTATGCTTCCGGCTCACTTGTCGAGTTTATCCGGCTACTGCCGGAGGGCGTGGGGTGCATTCCGACATACGTGGGCATCAAGGAACACTCGGAGCGCGGCTATCTCGGCGCGCTGGAAACCTATCATGCGAAAGTGGCTGAGCTCGCCGAAATCGGCGTTGATCTAATGCACCCGGAGGGCGGGCCGCCGTTCATGGTGCGCGGCCACAAAGCCGAGCAAGAAATTGTCCACAGCTGGGAAAACAAGTACAAAATTCCGATCTTCACTTCCGGCATGTCGCAAACCGAAGCGCTGCGCGCTTTGCAAATCAAGCAATTCGTCGGCTGCACTTATTTCAATGACAACAAGCTCAATTCGCTTTTTGCCCGCTATTTCACTGACGCCGGTTTCGACGTGCTGGGAATGGAAGGCATGGATACGACCCCGTACGAAGCGGACAGGATTTCATCCGACACGATCTACCGGCACATCAAATCGTCATTCAACAAATATCCCGCCGCGCAAGGAATTTACTTGCTCGGCTCCGGAGCCTGGCAAGTAAAAGATATTATCGCGGTGGAAAACGATCTCGGCGTACCGGTCGTCCATCCCGTCGCGGCGCGTGTTTGGTATGTGCAAAAAAAGCTGCGCGTACGAAATCCGATCAAAGGAGCGAGCCGCTTGCTCGAGGACATACCGTGAGTCTAATGAAAGGATGTGAGTTTGGCGTACTCCTGTCCGTTACCCGTCTGAATGCCATGCTGAGCTCCTTCGAGGAACTCAGGATAAACTCCGGCGAACAATCTGGTTTTTCAAATTAAGTTAACTGAATTTGACTTGGGTCGCCGGCGGTCCACATGGTCCACAAGCCAATTGAACTTTGGGTGAACCGCGATGCAAGATCGGGACGCACGTCGATGCGGCCCGAGCTAGTGAAAGCAGATCCTTCGTCGGCCTGTTCCTCAGGATGACGCGCAGGGAGATAACTAAAGCCCGCTAAAAGGTTTCGAGCGGCATCGGGCCAGTAGCATCAGCTTGCCTGATCGCGGTTAGTCGAGCTGACTCCATTCCATAAACTCTTCTAAGCCGAGCATCTCGAGCGTGTCTTTGAACGG
>DATBMR010000146.1:0-60012 GCA_036554745.1 Binatia bacterium | reverse complement strand
GTATCAAACAGCCGATCATACGCGTCGTCGGAGATCTCCGGCTTGTCCTTGACGTAGTAAAGATAGTCATGCCGCCGGATCTCGCGGCGCAAATCGTCGATATATTGCTCTGCCGCACGGCGGGAGAGCTCAGACAGATCTTTGTGTTCTAGAATCCCCGGCTTAGTCATGCTTTCGTCCGTGTACAATTACTTACTGACCGAACGAGTAAATACCATCTCACCGCGAAGCGCGCGAAGGACACGAAGGATTTGGCAAGTTATTAATACAAGTACTCCGCGATCCTTCTGGCAAGTATCCTATGCGTTTTAATCCAGCTTTTGCCGCACGGCCACTGGTTTAAGACAGTGCAATCTCAGCACCGCCGTACGTCTCGGCTAGGTCGCAGCGTTTTTGGCGCCCATTGTCATTTACAGGAAAATATTGAACCGATCTTCGCAAGTGTGGAACATGGCAACACCGTTAAATAATCCCTAAACAAAGGTAGAAACGAACCCAGCGTCTCGATACCACGTGTATCTTCAGCGTAGCGAAACCAAAAGCAGATTCTTGAGTAGGAAGTCTGAATGACGGGTGGCGAACGGTCAATCATTTTGCGCATATTTTTTGTCGCCGTGGCTAGGCACGCGATTTGATTCCATTAGCTCTATATGCCTGAAGCTGTCCAACCCCGGATCGTAAAGCTGATCGTTACCAGCCGAGGAGTGGAGCCGGCACGACGGTTTAGATCCGCCCTGAGAGGGGCAGTGCCCGGTGCGCGCGTTCGCAGCAGCGGGTTTCGGGGTGTTTTTGCTGTCGAGGCAGAAGGCGATCCCGTGGAACTTGCGACGTCCGTATGGGATGAATGTGCGGAAAAGGTTGGCCATGTGACCGCCGTCCTTGCAATGGTTGAAAGCACAAGGGAAGCGATTAAAGACGCTGCTTCCCGATTTGGCGCAGAGCAGATTGGTCCGCAGGAAAGTTTTTGTTTTCGAGTGCATAAGCGCGGTGCCCACAGGCTGGAACAGGACACCTCGGAGCTCGAGCGTGAAATCGGCGCGGCGATCTGGACGGCCCTCGAGGAAAAATACAGAAAAACGCCAAGAGTTAATTTAAAAAATCCGGATATCACGGTGATCGCAGAAATCCTTGGGCCGCTGGCAGCAATCGGCATCGCGCGCAGATCCTGGCGTGGGTCAGTGTCCGTGTCGGATATGGATGCAATCCTTGGCCTGCCTGATGTCTCCCAATAAGAAGTGATTATTGCTGAAATTGGAGGTCATTATGCTTGTGAGTAAACGCATGACGAAAGATCCGGTCACGGTGACGCCCGAGGATCTCTTGGTCCAGGCGAAGCTGAAGATGCAAAAGGGCGGTTTTCGTCGGGTCCCGGTGGTGAGTGACGGCCAGGTCATTGGAATTATCACGGATCGGGATCTGCGGGAGCATGCCGGATATTTGGATAGGACCGAGGTTGGGGCAGCGATGTCTAAAAACCCGGATACTGTGACGCCGGCTACGACCGTTGAGGCGGCCGCTCAGCTTTTGCTCAAGCGGAAGATTGGCGGTTTGCCGGTGGTCGAAAACGGCCGCTTAGTCGGAATGATTACGACAAGCGATGTACTGGAAGCCTTCCTCGACGTGATGGGGGCGTCGGAAGAGGCCAGCACCAGAATCGATTTTGTCCTCGAGGGTGAAGGGAAAGGTTTGGCTGAAGCGTCAACGATTATTTCAAAACAAGGAGGAGATGTCCTGAGCGTAGGGACCTATCGGCAGAAATGGGGCGAAACTCCGATATACTATCTACGCTTGCGCTCGGGTGATGCCGACGCCATTGCCCAAGCGCTCAGCGAAAGGGGATTTCAGGTACTGGGGGTCTACGCCTCGGGACAATAGTGCGGGGCCCGGCGTCGCCGCGGCCGGGACCGTCTTAGCGGCCATGATGGCTGACCAGTCTTACCGTAGTCGCCTGAGGTCCCTTTTCACCTAGCTCTTCCGCGAAATGCACCTCGGTGCCGATTTCGAGCCCGCCGAAGCCAGAGTCTAACACGCTGTTCTCATGGAAATAGATTTCCCGTCCGTCGGGAGTCTCAAGGAAACCGAAACCGTCATCGGGAAAAAGCTTGGTGACCCGGCCATGTGGCGAGCCCTCATGGAGCTTCACAACCCCGCGTCGACGGCGGGCATAATCCTGAAGCTTGCGGCGCGCCGCGTCGAAAGCGTCGCGTATCGCAAGTTGGATATCATCGTGCACGCCATACTTGCTTAACTCGCGACTCTCTTCCAGCTCTACTTGATCCGGTGCTTTGTGAAAGCGCGTCGGCCTGTCCGTAACCAATCGTGGCGCACGCTTGATGACGAACTCGGCGCCAGGGGCGGTTACATCGATGCGCACGTGGTATCGCTTCCCCTTGCGATGATGCTGATGCGGAGTCTCCACCAACACCCGGCAGCTCATGATCTCTTGGCAGAACGCGTCGAGCTTTTGCGCTGCTTCGCGGATGTGGGCTTCGACCACTTCCGATGGTGCCATGTTTTTGAACGTAATCTGTAATGGAATTTTAATGACCGTATCCTCCCTCTTTGCTCATATTTTCGGATCTAAATCCCGGTTAACGATCTCGCTAGCAACGCACCCGGCACGTTCAAGAAACCGGCCTCGCTGGCCAGAGTTCTTGGAGCGTCTTGGGCAGCAAGTGTTTGACATCCTCAGTCTCTCCCGCGCTGATGTGGCGGGCGAGAACTTTTAAAACCGCACGCATCACTTTCTCGGGATCAACCGTGTCGTCATCGCGAAAAACGGCGGCGATGTGACTCAAGAATTCGGTCTTGTGCCGCTCTTTCACTGGCTTTCCGGTCAGTTTCCATCCTTCGTAGTATATGCCCCGTATGAGGATGGGCAGTTGCGCCCCCAGGTGAACAGCTTCCTCGACGGTCAGCCGATCGCGCAGGGCGTGGAGGGCCGTGCGCAAGGCGAGACACGCCTTTTGCGGCTTGTCCTCCCAGCCGAGCTCGCTCATCAGATCGTTGATCCATACTTGCGTTTTTTGCAGCGATGCATCGAAAACCTCTAAAATAGAATTGCTCATGAGTTTGCTCCTTCACTAAAGTTGATTGTCGGCAATTTGTCGTTCCACACTCCAGCCATAGCCGTGTGACAGGACGGACAACGGCCGGCATCGAGCCGATTGATCTCCACACGAAATCCGCGTCGCCGAATCAACTTCTCCTGGCAGACATGGCAGATCGTATCCTCATGGATTCCCGGGATATTGCCGCAATAGACATGTCGCAGACCGGCGTCTTTGCCGATCTCCCAGGCACGGAGCAACGACTCCCGGTCGGTCGGCTCGACCTCCATCATCATGTAAGCCGGGAAAAAGGCGCTTAGATGCCAGGGGATCTCTGGATCGAGATTTCTTAAGAAGAGCGCGATCTGGCGCAGTTCATCCGCAGAGTCGTTGTGGCCCGGAACCACCAGCGTGGTGACTTCGACCCAGATGCCCAGTTGTTTGGTTAGCACGATCGAATCGAGCACCGGCTGTAGCTTTGCGCCGGATATGCGGCGATAGCGCTTGTCGTCAAAACCCTTGAGATCGATGTTGGCCGCGTGCAGGTAGGGGCGAATCATCTCGAGGGCTTCCGCTGTCATGTAGCCATTGGTGACAAAAATATTCTTGAGGCCGGCTGCGGCCGCTAGTTTTGCGGTATCGTAGGCGAGCTCAAAAAAGATCGTTGGCTCGGTGTAGGTATAGGCAATGGATTGGCAGCCTCCTGCGGTGGCCAGGCCGACGATTTCTTTCGGTGAGAACTTCTGACCCGGAATCGTGTTCTTCGAAAGCCTCGGCAGCTGTGAAATTTCCCAGTTCTGGCAGTACCGGCAATGAAAATTACAGCCCACGGTTGCGATCGAATAGGACGAGCTACCGGGGAGAAAGTGAAACAGAGGCTTTTTTTCTACTGGATCTATGCAGGCAGAAATCAGGCGGTCATAGACCAGCGTATATAAGACACCCGCACGGTTTTCTCTGACCTTGCAGATGCCTTCGCGTCCGGCCGGTATATAACAGCGATGCGCGCATAGATTACAGATGACGGCATCTTCCTGCTCTTTTTCGTAGAGCAGCGCTTCCTTCGCAAACTCTAGAGCAGTCAATTCATCAGACGCCTGAAGTGCCATTTTCAGCTTTCTCCGTGAACGCGGTGCGCGCAACGCTATGTGAATAAAAATGCAATTGCAGTGCCGCGGGGATCCTGACCCCAACGAACAGCATCTCTAGGAATGACGGTGAAACAGCCTTGGGTGCAGGCCGTTTCACTCAGTACGCCTTGAGCGCGCGTGGGTGCATCCGATGCTCTACTCATTTTTGCGATTGCAACGCCGTATCTTTATCAACGATGCGAAATCAGCGACCGGTTAACTAACAAATAGAGGGTCTTCACTGGCATGCCCCTTGCGCATCATTCCCAGCAGAAAGAATGCGGTCGAAATCGTTTAGGAAATAGCATGAGCCAGGATGCGGCTGATCTAGCCCTGAGGCGCTCCCAAACGATTGGAGCACGGCGAGTTATTGGGCTCGCGTTGCTGTGCCTTTCAATCGTCATTGCTACGCCGTTGGCCGCATCAGCCGGCGCGCAAGCTCAAGCGACTTGGAAACAGCGGTGGGAAAAGACGGTCACGGCGGCCAAAAAGGAAGGTAAGGTCGTGGTTTTCGGACCGGCGGGCGAACTGATTCGCAACGCCTTGGCTGAGGCATTTGGCAGATCATATCCGGATATCGCTTTCGAATACGTGGGAGGGCGTGCCGCCGAGCAAGCGATGAGGATTAGAGCCGAGAGGGACGGCGGAGTGTTTAGCGTCGATGTTTTTATCGGTGGCAGCGTAACGATGATGGAACTCGGCGCTACAGGAGCGTTGGAGCCTATCGAGTCGGCGCTCATATTGCCCGAGGTCAAAGATCCAAAGTATTGGCGCGACGGTCGTCTTGAGTTCACCAATCCGTCGACGCGTTATACGTTGGTGTTTTCAAGCCAGCCTAACACCCCAGTCCTTTATGATCCGAAGCAAGTTAAGCCAGACGAGATCGATGAGCTTTACGAGCTGCTTAACTCACGGTGGAAGGGGAAGGTGGTGCTCAACGATCCGCTTCCGGCGGGCCCCGCCGGGAGCATGTTTCGTTGGTTGTGGAGGATTCTCGGTCCCGACAAAGCAACGGACTATTTCAGAAGGATCCGGGCGCAAGCTGGAGCGGTTGACCGCGATCAGCGGCGCCAGATCGAGTGGGTCGCTCGAGGGAAGTATGCGTGGCTGTTGGCCCCGAATAGCGGCATGTTGCATCAGCTCGCGCAGCGCGGACTCAAATTTGGCGTCTTGCCGGAATTCAAGGACTATGGAACTCACGTCGGCACCGGAGCGGGCTGCATCGCACTGATGAACCGCGCGCCCCGGGCCAACGCCGCACTCCTTTTCGTCAACTGGTTTCTCAGCAGGGATGCACAGTTCGCCTGGAGCAAAACATTGAACCTGCAGACACGGCGCCTCGACGTTCCGCTCGATCACATCCCGCCCTACTTGCTGCTTAGGCCCGGGGGCCGGTACTGGATCAGCTACTATGAAAAAAACGCGATCCGGTCAGCCCGAGAGGAAGCGGTTATCACCGAGCTGTTTGGTCGATGAGGAGGGCTAGTGAGCGTTCTGCTCGAATCGAGAAGTAGAGAATTCTCAAAGCCAGTGGCTCTGAGAAAATTTCATCTTCCCAAATTCGCCTGGCGTTCGATCCCGGCCCTAGTGCTGATCTGTGTCTTGATCCTACTGTTAGCTTACCCGGTCGCGCTACTGTTTGTTAAAAGCTTCGTCGCCAGCCGCCCCGGGCATCCGACGGTCTGGACAATCAATGGCTGGGTTGCGGCTTTTACCGATGCCAGATTGCCGCTCGCTCTCGGCAACACATTTTTTTTGGCTTCGGTGCGAGTGGTCATCACCAGCGCGCTGGCGATTTTTTTTGCCTGGGTGGTGACGCGCACCGATACGCCGTTCAAAGGTTTCATCGAGATCATGCTCTGGGTCGGGTTCTTCTTGCCGCTCCTTCCCATGACCATGGGCTGGATTCTGCTCCTGGATCCTGACTATGGGTTGATCAATCGCGCGCTGGTCGACATCTTCGGCTTTTCTGCGGCACCGTTCGATATCTACTCGTACGGCGGCATCGTCTGGTGCCATTTGGCTTTCAGCACTTCTGTGCGGTTCATGCTCATGACACCAGCCTTCAGCGCCATGGACGCTGCGTTGGAGGAAGCAGGACTGGTGTGCGGGAGCAACCGGGCGGGAGTGTTGATGCGCGTTACGATACCGGTCTTGGCGCCGGCCGTTCTAGCCTCGACCGCTTTGGGTTTCATCAGAAGTCTTGAGTCGCTGGAGATCGAAATGGTGCTCGGCATTCCCGCCGGCATCTACGTCGTCCCCACCAAGATTTGGGATTTCGTCCACTGGGAGCCGCCGCTTTTTGATCGAGCGACCGCGTTGAGCAGCATTTTCCTGCTATTTATTTTTTTGCTGATTTGGCTGCACCGCATCTTTCTCGGTGGCCGGGAGTTTACCACCATCAGCGGCCGCAGCCATCTCGTCGAAACTCTTTCGTTGGGCCGCTGGCGTTGGCTGACTTGCGCGGTTTGTCTGACTTTCATCGCGGTGATGATTCTGCTTCCGCTGGCAACGCTGATTACCGGGACGTTCATGGAGTTGTTTGGCCACTTCAATACGGAAAAACCTTGGACGGCGCGCCACTGGATCGGCGTCTTCACCGACCGCGTGTTCCTCCGCTCACTGAGAAATACGGTGATTCTTGGACTCAGCGCCGCGGCGATCGGGACACTGATTTATTCGGTGATCAGTTATCTGATCGTTCGGACCCGCCTGCCGGGCCGCCGGCTCATCGATATCTTGTCGTGGCTGCCGTGGGCGTTACCGGGAGTTTTGATCAGTCTGGCACTTCTCTGGACCGTTTTAGGCTCCGGCGGTTACGTGAAGCTCATGTACGGAACCGTGTCGCTCCTGGTTTTGGCGATCATCATCAAGGAGATGCCGCTCGGCACCCAGATCATCAAGGCGGCGGTGCAGCAGATTGGGCCGGAGCTCGAAGAAGCGTCGAGCGCGGCGGGCGCCAACTGGTTCCATTATTTTCGCCGCATTCTTCTGCCGCTTTTGAAGCCGACCATGGTCTCTGTTGCGATCATTGTGTTCATTTCTGCCATCCGAGATATTCCGACGGTTATTTTTCTTTCGACCCATGAATCGCGCACCCTGTCCTTGCTCATGCTCGATCACATTGCCGATGCCAATCTGGAAAAAGCGGCGGTGCTCGGGGTTTTTCTTGTCTTCGTTATCTTCGCCTTGCTTTTAATTGGTCGGCTTTTGGGATTCCGCCGGCCATCTTTGCAGTAACAGAATTGGCCGCCGTTGGCAGTGAATCATGAAGGTTGACGGGCCCAGCCCATCGCTCTTATATGGCTGCACGTTGAGCTGCACATCTCAATTCTGCGAAGCTGAGACTCGGTTTTTTCCAGAAATGTTAAATCAGGGCTCACAACCCCACGAACATCGGTTGGCACAGCACTTGCGCGTATACTAAAGCTAAACAGCCCAAACGGAGTTTCGAATTTGTTTACGGGAATATTGATACCCCTCGATAGTTCAGTCACGGCGGAGCAAGTAATCCCTTATGCGCGTACTTTTGCGCGCTGTCTCAAGCTGCCAGTTGAGCTACTGGCAGTCATTGACACGGGAGCGTTACTGACGTCGGTCGATCGGGCGCGGCACCTCGACGAATTGAGCGCACAAGAAATCGACAAGGCTAAAGCCTATCTCGAAAGTATCGCCAGGCGCTTTCTTGGCAGTAGAGTGAAACGAACTGTGGAGCAAGGGGGCGCCGCCGATGTGATTATTCAAAAAGCCGCAGAGGATAACGAAACTCTTATCGTTATGACGACGCACGGGCGTTCGGGGATGCATCGTTGGCTGCTGGGCAGTGTGGCTGAGAAAGTCTTGCGCGGCGCATCAAACCCGTTGTGTTTGGTCAGAGCCACGACGGGGGCTGATGTCGAAGGCGAAGCGACTTTGAAAACCATCATTGTTCCGTTGGATGGGTCCGAGTTGGCGGAGGTTGCCCTCCCAGTCGCGACCAATACCGCCGCAAAACTCGGCTCAGAAATTTTTCTGCTGCGCGCCTATAGCAATCCTTATAGCCCTTTTGTTGGCGGCGCCGGATCTTATGCGGTGAATGTCAACGAGTTGCTGGCGGGCGTGCGTGAAGAAGCGCGCAACTATCTCGAAGAAAAGATGGCAGAAGTAAGACAGCAAGGAGTGGAAGAGGTTTCCTACCTCCTGGAAGAGGGAATTGCGGCTGACACGATTGTTTCCGTAGCAACTCACACGCCGGAGAGTCTGGTCATCATGTGTTCTCATGGCCGGTCCGGGGTAAAACGTTGGGTCTTGGGTAGTGTGGCAGAGACCGTGGTGCGCCACTCAAAAAGTCCCGTGCTGCTACTACGTCCCGCCTGATCCAAAAGAGACGTCACACGCGTAAGTTTCCCGATCCGGTCGCGTTGAGCGCATTCGCCCTGTGCGCTGTGAGTCCATGCATCAGGTAGCTTGTGCGACAAGTACAGTTCATAGGTGATCGGTAGAAAACTGGTGTCATCCAGGTTCATCAGAGCTTGCAGCGGCCAATTCTACGCAGCCGCCCGTCAGCGGTCCGGGTCTTGGTCTGGAATGAGCTTGACTTCTTCCACCCAGGCGGTGGCTTCGCTGTCGCTCGGCGCACGGTAATCGCCGCGCGGCGACAAGGAGCCGCCAGAGCCGACTTTGGGGGCGTTAGGGATGCAGCTGCGCTTGAATTGGCTGATCTGGAAAAAACGCCAAGCGAAAATCGACAGCCAGTGCTTGATTTCGCCGACAGTATATTGGTGCCGCGCGTTTTCGGGAATATCGGGCCACAGGCCGACCGTGCGGTCACGCCAGGCACAATAGGCAAGAAAGGCGATCTTGGAGGGTAGATAGCCGAAGCGCGCGGTATAGTAGAGGTTAAAGTCTTGAAGCTCGTACGGGCCGATAACATCCTCGGTTCTCTGGCCGGGCTGCTCCCCATTAGGATCGCTCGGAATCAGCTCCGGGCTGAATTCGGTATCCAAAATGGAACGGAGAATCAGGCTGGTTTTCTTGCCGAGTTGTTTTGTGTCGGCGACCCATCGAATGAGAAACTGAATCAGCGTCTTGGGCACACTCGCGTTTACGCTGTAATGGGACATGTGATCGCCCACACCATAGGTGCACCAACCGAGAGCAAGCTCGCTTAGGTCGCCGGTTCCGACCACCAGCGCCTGGTGGAGGTTGGCAAGTCGGAACAGATGGCTGGTTCGTTCTCCTGCCTGCACATTCTCAAAAGTCACGTCATAAACCGGCTTGCCTTGGGTATACGGGTGGCCGATGTCGCGCAGCATTTGCTCGCAGCTCGGTCGAATGTCGACTTCGTGGGCGGCGCAGCCGACCGCCTCCATGAGCGCTTTGGCATTCGCCAGGGTCCGCTGGCTGGTGGCGAAGCCGGGCATCGTGTAGGCAAGAAGATTGGAGCGTGGCAGCTCCAAGAGGTCGAGCGCGCGAGCGGCGACGATCAGCGCATGAGTGGAATCGAGGCCACCGGAAACACCGATCACAACTTTCGAGATGCGCGAACTCTGCAGACGTTTCACCAGCCCTTGTACCTGAATGTTGTACGCTTCATAGCAACGGCGATCGCGCAATACGGGATCCGCGGGCACGTAGGGGAACCGTTCGATTTTCCGTTCACATAAAAGCCGGCCGGTTTTAGGAATCTCGATATTGAAGTTGATTTGGCGAAATTGGCGCAGATCTTCCCGATAATACTGTACGCATTGGCCGAAGCTGTTCTGGCGCATGCGCTCCTGCGTGAGCCGTTCCAGATCGAGCTCTGCCACCACCAATTGGGAGCGATAGTGAAACCGTTCGGACTCGGCAACCAGATCGCCATTTTCATAAACCATCGCGTGGCCGTCCCACGCGAGGTCGGTGGTCGATTCGCCTGGTCCGGCGGCGGCATAGAGGTATGCGGAAAGACAACGGGCGGACTGGTTCGCAGCCAGGCTGTGGCGATATTCATCCTTGCCAATCGTAATGTTCGAGGCGGAGAGGTTCAGCATTATCGTCGCTCCAGCCAGAGCGGCATTGGAGGACGGCGGAATCGGCACCCAGAGATCCTCGCAAATCTCCACGAAGAACGTTAAATCTGGCCGCGTATCAGACTTAAAAAGAAGCTGTTCGCCAAAGGGAATTTGCCGCTGATCCAATAGATTGACGAGCGTGCTGCGAGCCGCGGACGCAGGAGCGAACTGCCGATATTCGTAGTATTCCCGGTAGTTGGGCAAGAAGGCCTTCGGCACGATCCCGAGGATTTTTCCGCGCGACAGGACGACGGCACAGTTGAACAACAAGTCGTCAAGCTGAAGAGGGACGCCGATTACGGCGACCGAGTTCAAGGAGGCGGAAGCTTTCAGGACGTCGCTGAGCGCTTTTAGCGCGGCCTCCAACAGCGCCTGCTGATGAAACAGGTCTTCACACGAGTATGCGGTCAGACCCAGCTCCGGAAACAGCACGAGAACGGCCTTTTCACGCTCCGCTCTTTCCATCAGGTCAATCGTACGCGCGCCGTTGAATGCCGGGTCAGCCACCCGTAGTTCCGGTATTCCAACCGCAGCACGAACGAAGCCGTGGCTATAAAGATTGAAAAACTCGCTTTTCTTCATGGGGTTGAAGCGTCAATCGATAAACTATGTTTGATTTTCTCTGCGCGCGCAACCGTTTTCTTCGACCCGACCATGTCATCGTCCCGAGTTAAGCATGCCGCGCTGCCGAAACGCTTGCAAAGCCAACCGTGACAGCTTTGCTGATAGTACCGGCAGAACCGGGTTATTGTGGCACATTCGTTGCGTTTTGTATGAGTGTCTTTTTTGTCCCTGAAGGAGGTCCCATGCCTATTCTAACCAAACTTAAAGCCATGCTCGATCAGGCGAAGGTTTCCTACGAGGTTTACACCCACCCCTTGGCCTACACTGCCGAGGAGATTGCCGAGAAACAGCATGTCCCGAGCAAGGAGTTGGCGAAGGTTGTGATGCTTGAGGTGGACGACAAACTCGTGATGGGCGTGATCCCGGGAAGTCTCAAGGTTCACACCCATACGGCCCGGGAGAGCCTGGGCGCGACAACGATCAGGTTGGCGACGGAAGCTGAGTTCACCTCGCGATTTCCCGAATGCGAGATCGGCGCGATGCCGCCCTTCGGAAACCTGTTCGGTCTCCAGGTCGTTGTGGATCCGGCGCTAGAGAAGGACGAATACATCTACTTCAATGCGGGCAACCACGTCCAGACGGTCCGCATGAAATACAAAGACTTTGCCACACTGGTCAAACCACAGATCGCTCCGCTCAGCAAAGCAAACGACAAGTGGGATGCCTGAACGGGCAAACCGTGTTGACGCGTCGGAATGCCAGGGAAATTGCCGCGGTTTGATGCGAACGGCGGTACGGTAAACTACCGCGTCCGGTTGTACACGTAATCTTCCCGCTCCGTGGTGCCGACGCGCAACTCCGCCGGCAGCGCCGGACGGGTGGCATTGACCTTGGCATGTGTATCGAGAGCGGCTTGATCGCTCCAGCGCTCGAGCAGGGTTAACTTGTCCGGATTGATGACGCTTTGAAAAACTTCGAACTGCTCGCAGCCGGGTTCGTTCATGACTTCGGCGCAGCGGGCTTTGTAGAGTTGAGCGAGCTCGGAACCTTTGCCCCGCGCCGCAGTGATCGTGACGATGAGTCGGACCGCCATTGTTTCTCCTTTGGTGCCGTGGCCGGCAATTTTATGACGCAAATATCGTTCACCGATGCGACGGCTGTCAAGCTATTCACCGAGCGCGATGATTTAGGCGTCCTTGCGTGAGCGCGCACCCGCATTTTTGACCATGGAGCGCAACAGCGGTTCTAAGACTTTCCAAACGTTCGCCGCAACGATCTGCTGGCCTTTGGCATTGGGGTGGATGCCATCGGGAAAATTCAGCTCGCGCACGCCGCCGACCCCTTCGAGCACGAACGGAATGAGCAATGCCTTGTTCCGCTTGGCGAGATCGGTGAAGATCGCTTCGAATTTGTCGCCATAGAGCCGCCCCATATTGGGTGGAACCTTCATGCCGGCGATGATGATCTTGGCGTCCGGATACTTTTTCCTGGTCCGGTCGATGATCAACTGCAGGTTTTTTTGCGTACTCTCGACCGGCAGACCGCGCAAACCGTCGTTGCCGCCGAGCTCGAGCACCAATATTTCGACACGGTTTTTGAGCAGCCACTCCAAACGGCTGAGCGCGCCGGCGCTGGTGTCTCCGCTTTGACCGGCGTTGACTGCCTTAAAAGGCCAACCTTCGGCGTCAATTTTTTGCTGAATGAGCGCCGGGAACGCTTGCGACAGATCCAAACCATTGCCGGCAGTGATGCTGTCGCCGAGAAACAAAATAACGCGGTTGGTCGGCGTGGCCGGGCTTGGCGCCACAAGCAGCGCGGTCAGCAGCAGGCAGGCCGCAATCAACTTCAGGATGCGCGCCAGTTGTGTCGTGCCCACAAACATTCTAGAGTTGTCAGGCCCCATCATGCAGCGCCGTTGGATTCCGTCTTCATTCATTTCTTTTTAGTTTTTTTCTCAATCATGGCTGACGACATTCTCAGAGTAGAGCATTTGAGCAAGGTTTTTAAGAGCGGTGACCATGAGGTCAATGTTCTGAGCGATATCTCTTTTACCGTCCAGGCAGGCAGCACCTGCGCGATCGTCGGACCCTCGGGCAGCGGCAAGACGACGTTGATCGCGATCTGCGCCGGACTTGAACGGCCCACCATGGGGTCGGTGGTTTTCGACGGTGTTGCGATGCATAGCGCCAGCGAAGAGAAGCTGGCCCGGCTACGGAACCGATCGGTGGGCTTTGTTTTTCAGAACTTTCAATTATTGACTTCGCTGACCGCGCTGGAAAACGTGATGGTTCCGGCGGAGATTCGGGGCGAAAACCACGCGAGCGCCCGCGCTGCGGATCTGCTTAAGCAGGTCGGCCTGGACGGCCGTTTGCAGCACTATCCCATCCAACTTTCCGGCGGCGAGCAACAGCGAGTAGCGATTGCGCGCGCCTTCATGAACCAGCCGAAGATACTCTTTGCCGACGAACCTACCGGAAATCTCGACGCCGACACGGCGCAGGAAATCATCAAATTGCTGTTCGATCTCAACGCAACGCGCGGCACCACTTTGTTGTTGGTCACACACGATCGGGAGCTCAGCCGGCATGCGCGCCGAACCATCCGTCTACGCGGTGGCCGGCTGGCTTTTGACAGCGCCGCGGCCGAAAGCGGGCGCCGCGACGGATAAATTGCATCGATGAAGTCTTTATTGAAAGGTTGGGTCTGGCGCTTGGCCCTGCGCGATGCACGCCGTGGATTGCGGCCGCTGCTGTTGTCGATGATCAGCGTGATTTTGGCCGTGGCGTCGGTGGTCGCGGCTTTTTCCTTCCGCGACAATTTGCAGGCGAGTATTCGCCTTCAATCCAAGAGCCTGCTTGGCGCTGATCTTTCGCTCACCGGACGGGAGCCATTTTCGACCGAGCAGGAGCGGCTCTTTCGCTCGCTTGGTGGTGATCAGTCGCGGCAGATTGGCTTTTCGTCGATGGTCTATTTTCCCCGCAGCGGCGACTCGCGGCTGGTGCAGGTGCGGGCGATCAGCGGCAACTTTCCCTACTATGGCGCGCTCGAAAGCGAGCCGCCGTTTTTAGCGGACCAGTTTCAACAAGATGCCAGCGCTCTGGTCGATGATAACGTCATGCTGCAGTTCAACGCCCGGGTCGGAGACCGGCTGAAGATTGGCGAGCAGGAGTTCCGCATTGCCGGTAGGCTGCGCAAGATTCCTGGTGAAACACTGGCCTTTTCGCTGATCAGCCCGCGGGTTTACATCCCGATGGCCTTCTTGGACCGTACCGGATTGCTGCAAAAAGGCAGCCTGGTGCGCTACCGCATCTATTTTAAATTTCCGGCCGCTACCGACGTGGATCGCCTGGTCGTAAAACTAGGGCCGGAACTGCAGCGCTTGCATTTGCAGGCCGACACCGTTAGCCGGCGCGCCGCTTCAATATCGAGATCGACCGAAAATCTCGGCCGCTATCTCACCCTCGCCGTCTTCATCGCGGTGCTGTTAGCCGGCGTCGGGGTCGCCAGTGTAGTCCACGGGTTCGCCAAGATTAAGGCTCGCTCGGTCGCCTTGCTGCGCTGCATCGGCGCCGGACCTGGCGAGACGTTGAACGTCTACATCATTCAGGTCGTGCTTTTGGCGCTCGTTAGCTCCAGCCTCGGTGCGGCTGTAGGGGTTGCCGCGCAGTACATACTGCCGCTCGCGCTCAAGGATTTCTTGCCGGTGACGACGGTCATAACGTGGGTACCGGCGGCCATGGCCGCCGGGTTCGCGGTTGGCCTCGGCACCGCGCTGCTGTTCGCGCTGATCCCGCTGCTGCCGCTGCGACGGATTGCGCCGCTGCTCGCGCTGCGCGCTTCCTTCGACGCGGAGCGCGCCACCCGCGACCGCGCCGTATGGTTGTCGTACGCCCTCATCGCGGCCGGTATCTGGGGATTCGCCGTGGTCACGACCCGCAGCGAGATCGCGGGATCATGGTTTACAGCGGGAGTGTTGGCGGTGTTCGGTTTGTTGATTTTGTTGGCCCGCGGCGCATCCGCAACGATGCGCCGATTCGCGCAGCGGCTGTTGTCTTTTCCATGGCGCCAGGGTTTGGCGAACCTGCATCGCCCCAATAATCAGACTACCGCGGTGATGCTGGCGATCGGTCTCGGCACATTCCTGCTCGTGATCCTTTACAGCGTGCAGCACGTGCTGGTGGAGCAAGTGGCAGGGCGCGCCGGCGCCGGTGAAGCCAATCTCGTGCTATTCGATGTCCAGCCCGATCAGCGCCAAGGCCTGGCGGAGCTAATCCGGTCACAAGGGGTTTCTTTGCGCGACGAAGTGCCGATTGTCACCATGCGTTTGAGCCGGATCAAGGGACGCAGCGTCGAAGAGCTGCGCGCCGACCCGAAAGCGAATATTTCAGTATGGGCGCTGCGGCGCGAATACCGGTCCACCTACCGCGGTCGGTTGATGTCCACTGAAGAGATCCTGGCCGGAAGCTGGCAAGGCAGGGTTCCGCCCGATGTGGAGCCGATTCCGGTATCGGTTGAAAAAGGGATTGCGGAAACTCTGCGCGTCGGGATTGGCGATGAGCTGCAATTCGACGTCCAGGGCGTGCCGCTGTCGACGCGGATCGCAAGCCTGCGCCAAGTCGACTGGCAGCGCGTGCAGCCGAACTTTTTCGTGGTTTTTCCCGAGGGTGTACTGGAAAGCGCGCCGCAGTTTTACGCGGTGGTGGCGCGCGCCGAGACCGCGGCGGCCGCCGCAAGCCTGCAGCGCTCGGTGGTCGAGAGATTTCCCAACATTTCACTGATCGACCTGAGCCTGATTCTGAACACGCTGAATTCCATCCTCGATCGGGTTTCGGATGCGATTCGCTTCATCGCCTTTTTCACCATCGTGACCGGGTTGGCGGTGCTCGCGAGCGCGGTGCTTGGCAGCCGC
Source organism: Binatia bacterium (assembly GCA_036554745.1). Lineage (GTDB taxonomy): Bacteria > Desulfobacterota > Binatia > UBA9968 > UBA9968 > DP-20. Next base: position 44,327 of record DATBMR010000146.1, on the reverse strand, counting down.
GCGCAGAGGCTGCGCGAGAGCATTCTCTTGCGCACCCTGGGGGCGCCCCGAGCGCAGATCCTCGGCATCATCGCCGCGGAATATCTGTTGTTGGGCGCCACGGCGGCAGTGGCGGGGACGGTGCTCGGCCTGGCAGCGGCCTGGGCTTTGAGTTTTTACTTTTTTGGCACGCCGGTAGCGATCGTCCTTGGACCCGTGCTCGCGATCGTCTTTCTGGTCACGGGATCTACGGTGGTGGCGGGGGCCGCCGGTTGCTGGGGGATGTTCCGCCGCTCGCCGCTCGAAGCGCTGCGCGCGGAAACGTGAGCGTAGGGGCATGACAGCCTTCGCCTGAGCCGATGACCCGCGAGGCCGGCTAACGTGGCCAAAAAAACGGATCGATGGCCTGGCGCTCGTTGAGACGGCCCTAGTTTCGACGTAGGATTGGAGTCATTCCTCGTCCTTTTCCCGACGACATTCAACAAAGGAATCAGCAGATGGCAGAGCGAAAACCGTATCGATTGCCGGCCACAGTCACGCCGGAGCGTTATCAGCTCAGGCTGGCGCCGGACTTGTCGAATTGGACCTTTACCGGAGAGCAGCAAGTGACCGTGAACGTGCACCAGCCGGTACGCGAAATCGTGCTCAATGCCGCCGAGTTGGAACTTCACGCAATTTCCCTCCGCTGTGGTGACGGCAAGATCTTTCAGGGAAACGCGCGGCTCGATCCGGAAAACGAGCAAGCTACCGTGAGTTTCGGCGATACCGTGCCGCCGGGCCGCTGCGAATTGCAAATTCGTTTTTCCGGGATTCTTAACGACAAGCTTCATGGTTTTTATCGCAGCACTTATAAAAACGCGGACGGAGAGGAACGGCGGCTGGCATCGACCCAGTTCGAGTCGACCGATGCGCGGCGCGCGTTTCCTTGTTGGGATGAGCCTTCGTTCAAAGCGGTCTTTCAAGTGACGCTGGTGGTCGATCCGGGGTTGAGCGCGATCTCCAACGCCCGGACGCTGCGTAAAACCGTCCTTCCGGAAAGCGGCAAGACCGAGTTTGTATTTGCCGACTCCATGAGGATGTCGACTTACCTGGTCGCGTTTATAATCGGTGAATTCGAAGCCACCGATCCGGTCATGGTCGGCGCAGCGCCGCTACGCGTCTGGGCCGTGCCCGGGAAGCGGCACCTGACGGGTTTCGCTCTCGACATCGGCAGGGCGTCGCTCGAGCATTTCAGCCATTACTACGGTATTCCGTACCCCGGCGACAAGCTCGATCTCATCGCGATTCCCGACTTCGCCTCAGGCGCGATGGAAAATCTCGGTGCTATCACTTTCCGCGAAACGGCGCTCTTGGTCGATCCCGAAAAAGCGACTCGCGCCGAGCTTGAGCGCGTCGCCGACGTCGTCGCCCACGAAAACGCGCATATGTGGTTCGGCGATCTGGTGACGATGAAATGGTGGAACGGGCTATGGCTCAACGAGGCGTTTGCCACGTTCATGGAAATGCTCGCGGTCGATGTTTGGAAGCCTGAGTGGCGGCGTTGGGACAGCTTCACGGTGTCGCGCGCCGCGGCGATGCAAGTCGACGGCCTGAAAAGCACGCGGCCGATTGAATTTCCGGTCGAAAAGCCGGAGGAAGCAGCGGGCATGTTCGACGTGCTGACTTACGAAAAGGGTGCGTCGGTGCTGCGCATGCTCGAGCAATTCCTGGGTGGCGAGGCGTTTCGCGACGGCATTCGGCTCTACCTGGAGCGGCATCAATACAGTAACGCCGAAACCACCGATCTGTGGGATGCCCTCGAGGACTCGACAACGCAGCCGGTGCGGGCGTTGATGGACAGCTGGATTTTTCAAGCCGGGTTTCCGCTGATCAGCGCCGAGCGCGCGCCGCGCGGCGTTCGTTTGACCCAGCGGATCTTTCGCTATTTGCCGGATGACGATCGAGAGGCAAAATGGCACGTGCCGATTTTTCTGCGGGCGGGCGGCAACTCGGGCGTAGTGGAAAAGATCCTTCTGATGACCGATCGAGAGCAAATCGTCGAGCTGGCCGACGACACCGACTGGGCGGTCGTGAACGCCGGCGGCCATGGGTTTTACCGCGTCCGCTACGGCGGTGATCTGCTGGCGGCGCTCGCGCCCTGCTGGCAAGACCGCTTGTCGGCCGTGGAACGCTTCAATCTGGTGAATGATACTTGGGCGGCGACTTTGGCCGGGCTCACACCGCTGACCGATTACTTAAACCTGATCGACCTGGTGCGCGACGATAATGACATCAACGTCTGGACCGCAGTGATCGGCTCCGGCCATCACCTGCAGCGCATTTTGAACGAGCGCCAGTGCGCCGTCTTAGAAGAGCGCTTGCGCCGGTTGCTGACCCCCGCGGTCGGGCGTTTCGGCTGGACGCGCAAGCCCGGGGAAAGCGATCTAGAGAGCCAGTTGCGCGGCGACCTGATCGGAGCGCTTGGTACCATCGGTGGCGACAAGGCTTGCCAGGAACAGGCCCGGCAGCTGTTTACCCAGCATGAAAAGGCGCCCGAGAGCGTCGATCGGAACCTGATTCCCGCGTTGGTTTCGATTATCGCGCATACCGGCACGGCGGCCGATTACGAAAAATTTTACGGCAAATTTAAGACCGCCCAGACGCCCCAGGAGGAAACGCGATATCTTTTCGCCCTGGCTAACTTTCGCACCGCCGAATTGATCGAGCGGACCTTGAATCTGACCCTGAGCGGTGAAGTGCGCACGCAAAATTCGCCCTATCTGATGCGCGGCATTCTGCTTAACAAGTTCGCTCGCGAAAAGGCCTGGCAGTTCTTGAAAGCGCGCTGGGACGACATGACGAGGCACTATCCCGACAACTCGATCCCGCGGATGTGCGAAGGGATTGTCGGCCTGGTCAGCCGTCGGCTTGAGAACGAGGCGCGTGATTTTTTTGCCGTCCATCCGGTGAAGCAGGGGGCCAAACAAATCGAGCAGCATCTCGAACGACTGCGCGTGGCGGTTGATTGCCAGGAGCGCTGGCAGGATTTACTGCAGCGTTGATTTGCGTTTCATTGCATTTCAATTGGTGGGAGCCGCTAGTGAACCGCGATGCTGGGCCGAATCGGCCGAAGCGCGGATGGTAAAATGTCGAGCCTAAACAAGCGGTTGGAGTGTTGCCGCGAGGTCTTAAAAAACGGCCGAAAAAATCGTTGACAGCATGGGTAAGTAAATGCTAACTAACTTCAATGTCGAATTCGCACCGACTGTCGGCGGAGGAGCGAAAGGAAGCCATCGTTGAGGCGGTCCGGGATGTATTCGCCGCCAAAGGGTTCGACGGCACGACGACCCGGGAGTTAGCCAAGGCCGCGGGCGTTTCGGAAGCGCTCCTTTATAAGCACTTTCCGAGCAAAGAATCTCTCTACGCGGCCATGCTCGGGGGCTGCGCCAAGGGGCCGACCTTTGCCGAGGCGAGCCGGATCGTCGAGCTTGAGGCTTCGACGTCGACTCTGGTGGTGATGGTCCATTTCATGATCTCGCATTACGTGGTCGGTCGTCCCGGCGACGTCCATCGCGCGGCGCTGAATTCGCTGCTGGTGAGAAGTCTGTTGGACGACGGCGAATTCGTCCGGTTGATGCATAAAAAACTGGCGTCGGCGTGGCTCAAAAAGTTCGAAGCCTGCTTGCACGCGGCCGCCAAGGCCAGTGAAATGCACGATGTGCCGATTCGCCGCGATCTGTGCGTCTGGCTTGTGCAGCATGTGGCGTTTTCGTTGATGCTGCACTTGCAGCCAAAGACGCCGGCAATCGATTACAAAGTATCACGGGAAGAGCTGGTTGCGCAGGCGACCTGGTTTGGCTTGCTGGGAATCGGCCTCAAACAGGAGGTGGTGCGCCGTTACTATAACCCCAAGGCGCTGCGCCTACTCTCGGCTGATGGGTCTGGTAAGTAAAGATTTACTCATGCTATTTTTTATTGTGATGGAGGACAGATGAAATCTCAGCCTAGCAGAGATAGCGGCGCCGTGGCGCGGACCCACGGCTTGGATGAGCGGATCGGCTCTCTGTTTCAGCCCGATACGCTTTTGGGCGAAGACTATGCCGCCAACTTCCGCCGGAAAATCCCGCTCGAGCCGGAGCGGATTCTGTTGCTTGCCATCCTGGAGGACGGGGTTCGTTGCTACCAGGAAAACTTGCTCGCGTCGGGCGGCAAGCGGCGGGCGCTCTTCGAGGAAGCGAAGGAGTGGTTGTTGAGCGATGATGCCACTTGGTTTTGCTCGTTTGTGTCGATTTGCACGTTGTTGAATCTCGATCCGAGCTATATCCGCCGCGGCTTGCGCCAGTGGGAGGTGCGGGCGCGTAAGGCAACCCAGGCTAGACCCCATGCCAGAGGTGCTGCGGAGCAGCGTCTAGTCGCCTAGCCACGAGGTCTTCTTGACTGATCGCAGAGTCAAGCGGCGACGGCTCGCAGGCGCATTATCGGGCGCGGCGTTGCTTATCGCCGGTTTGTCTGCGAGCTGCGGCAGCGAACCGCAAACGGATTTTGAGCGACCGCCGGCGCCGGTAATTGTCGCCGCAGCGGTCGCTCAGGATGTTCCTATCTATATCGATGCCGTCGGCAAGATCGCCGCTCGTGAAGTGGTGTCGATCCAGCCGCAGGTCTCCGGACGCATCACGAAGATCCATTTTGCCGACGGCGCCGAAGTCAGAGCCGGCGATTTGCTCTTCACGATCGACCCGCGGCCGTACCAAGCCCAACTCAATCAAGCCGAAGCGAACTTGGCCCAAGCCGTCGCGGCGCTCAGCCTCGCCAAAGTCAATTTCGCCCGGGTGGCAGCCGTCAGCGATCCGCGTGCCGTTTCTCGACAAGACTACGACGCCAAGAAAAACGCGGTGGAGGCCGCCGAAGCGGTGGTGCGACAGAATCGCGCTGCGGTGCAGAGCGCGCGCCTCAACTTGGAATATGCGACGATCCGCTCGCCGATCAACGGACGCGCGGGCCAGCGCAACGTCGATGCCGGCAACGTCGTCTCGGCCAACAACGGCTCGCTTTTGGTGATCCAGCGGCTCGATCCGATTTACGCCGACTTCACGGTCACCGAGAGCCAGCTGAGCGCCGTACAGCACAACATGGCCAAGCATACTCTGCGTGTCCAAGTCGGCTTGCCCGATCAAGCCGGCGAGCCGCGCGAGGGCAAGCTCACGTTTATCGATAACGCCGTGCAGGAGGGCACGGGAACGGTAAAGCTGCGCGCCACCATTGCCAACAGCGACCGGCGTTTCTGGCCCGGCCGTTTCGTCAACGTGCGGCTGATCTTGAACACGCACAAAGATGCCGTGCTGGTACCCGCCGACGCGCCGCAGATGGCCGCCAAAGGCCCGTTCGTTTATGTAATCAAAGACGATGCCACGGCCGATTTGCGGCCGGTGAGCGTCGGGCAACGCCACGGTGAACTGGTCGTGATCAACCAAGGGATCAAAGCGGGCGAGCGGGTCGTGGTTCAAGGCCAACTCGGCGTCACGCCCGGTGGCAAGGTAACCGTTGCCAAGTCCAGCGCCGACGGAGACGCGCCGGCCGCTCGCACTGAAAGTAAACCGTGAACTTTTCCGCGCGTTTTGTTCACCAGCCGGTCATGACGACGGTCTTGACCGTCTCGGTGGTTTTGTTTGGCGTGTTGGCGTATCTGCGGCTGCCCGTCAATGACTTGCCGGCGGTTGACTATCCGGTCATTCAAGTTCAAGCCAGTTACCCCGGCGCCAGCCCGGATACGGTGGCAAACAATATCGCTACGCCGTTGGAGCGCCAGTTCATGCAGATCAACGGCCTCGATCTGGTCATTTCCAGGAGCACCCAAGGACATACCAGCCTCACGCTGCAGTTTAATCTCGACAAAGATATCGATGCTGCGGCGACCGATGTTCAGACGGCGATCTCGCAGGCGACCGGAAATTTGCCGGTGGATCTGCCGTCGCCGCCGACCTTCTCCAAGACCAATCCCAACGATCAGCCGATCATGTATATCGCGCTCACCAGCGATTCGGTGACGCCCGGCCAACTTTACGACTACGCCAGCACTCAGGTCGGCCAGCGGATCAGCATTCTCCCCGGCGTCAGCCGTGTGAGCGTTTTCGGCGCCAAGTCAGCGGTGCGCATCAAGGCCGATCCTGCGGCCATGTGGGCGCGGGGCATTTCGATTGACGATTTGTCCGCCGCGGTGCAGCGCGGCAGCAGCAGCACCGGCGCTGGTCAGTTCGACGGCTCGGCGGGGACCCTGATTTTGCGGCCGCAAGGCCAGCTCGAGAACGCCGGCCAGTACCGCGACCTGATCATCAGCAGCAAGAACGGTGCGCCTGTGTATTTGCGCGACGTGGCGCAAGCGAATGACTCGATCGAAGACGAACGCATCAAAATGCGCTTTTGGGTGCGCGGTTATCCCGAGCCTACGGCCACCGTGATCGTCGCCGTCAATCGGCGCGCCGGTGCCAACGTGGTCGAGGTCGCCAACAGCGTGCGCGCTCTCCTGCCGATCATCAGTGCCGAATTGCCGGGCTCCGTCCGGGTGACTCCGGTTTATGACCGCTCGCTGACAATCATCCATAACATTTTCGAGGTGCAGACCACGCTGGCGATTGCCTTCGCTCTGGTCGTCATCGTGATTTTTCTCTTCCTCGGCCGAGCGCGGGATACCCTGATTCCGGCGATCGCTTTGCCGCTGTCTTTGTTGATCACCTTTGTGGCGATGGATCTGCTCCATTACAGCCTCGACAATCTGTCGCTCATGGCACTTACGCTGGCGATCGGTTTTATGGTGGATGACGCCATCGTATTCCTTGAAAACACGGTGCGCCGCATGGAGCATGGCGAGCGCGCTTTGGAGGCGACCCTCAACAGCGCCAAGGAAATCAGCTTTACCATCGTCTCCATGACGGTTTCGCTAGCCGCGGTCTTCATTCCTCTGGTCTTTATGCCCGGTCTGGTGGGACGCATCTTTCGCGAGTTTGCCGTGACGATTGTGATCGCGATTCTGGCATCGGGCCTGGTATCACTGACTCTTACGCCGCTGATGTGCGCGCGGCTCCTGCACGATCGCGGTCCGGGCACGAAGCAAACCTGGATGGAGCGCGTGATCGGAGCCTGGGAACGAAAATTCCTAGGTTTTTACAGCCGGACACTATGGTGGTTCTTGCGACTGCGTTGGGTCTCCGCCCTCATCTGGGTGGTGTGCTTGGCCGGTACGGTCTGGCTGTTCATGATTATTCCGAAGGCTTTTCTGCCGGTCGGCGACAGCAGCTTCATCTGGGGTATTATGATCGGCCGCGAAGGCTCGTCGCCGCAGCAGATGCGAGTCTTGCAAGATCAAGCCGATGGCATCTTGCGCCAAGACCCGGGCGTGTTCGCGACCTTGACGATGACGGGGAACGCGCAATTTCTGTCGTCCAACCAGGGTTTGCTCCTGGCCTTCCTGAAGGGCCCCGACGAGCGCGCGCCGATTCAAGACGTGACGGGTCAACTCATGGGCAAACTCGCTACCGTTCCCGGCGTGATGCCGTTTCTGCGGCCGTTTCCGGTATTGGAAATCAGCACGGGCGCGACCAATCGAAACCAGGGTCAGTATGCTTTCTCGCTTTCCGGCGTGAATCCGCAGCAAGTCTACGACGCGGCGACAAAATTGATGGAGCGATTGCGTTCATACCCGGGTTTTTTGACGCTCTCTTCGGATTTTTTCAACAACACGCCGAACCTCGACATCGAGCTTCGTCGGGAGCAGGCGCGGATTCACGGCGTGTCCGAGGCGCGTATTCTCAATTTGCTGCGCAACGCCTATTCGCAAAATTATCTGTATCTGATCAAACAGCCGGAAGATCAATACAAGGTCATTCTCGAAGTGGAGGACCAGGCGCGCTCCCAGCCGGGCGACCTGTCGCGGCTCTACATCAAGTCGGACGATGGCAGCCGGCTCGTGCCGCTCAATAGCTTGGTCAGATGGAAGACCTCGCTGGGACCCCAAGCGGTCAACCATCTCAACCAATTCACCAGCGTGACGCTGTTTTTCAATCTCAAGCCCGGGGTGGCGATTGGTGACGCCACTGAAGTGATCAGCCGCGCGTCCGCGGAGATCGTGCCGCCGTCGGTGCGCGCGAGCTTCCAGGGCGAAGCGCTGACCTTCGCCAACACCGTGCGCGATTTGACCATCCTGATGGTGCTTGCGGTGTTTGTCATGTACGTGATCCTGGCAATTTTGTACGAAAGCTATCTCCATCCGCTGACGGTGCTATCGACCTTGCCCACCGCGCTGGTTGGGGGACTCCTGACTCTGGTCCTCTTCGGCGAGCAGGCATCGCTCTATGCGTTCGTCGGCATGTTCATGTTGATGGGCATCGTCAAGAAGAACGGCATCATGATCGTCGACTTCGCCATCCAGCGAGTCGCTGCCGGGGAGCCGGCCGATCGGGCGATCCATGATGCCAGCATGGACCGTTTTCGGCCGATCCTGATGACCACTCTGGCAGCGGTGTTCGGCGCGCTGCCGATCGCCCTAGGGCTGAGCGCGGATGCGGAGTCGCGCCGCTCGTTGGGCCTGGTGATCGTCGGCGGACTCATCGTCTCGCAATTCATCACCCTCTACATCACTCCCGCCATCTACCTCTACCTCGAGGATTTTCAAGAGCGAGTCCTGGATCGGACATCTTTTTTTCGCTCCTCACGTTCGGGCCCAACTGCATTGGCGCGCGAACGCGGTCGCGAATAAGCTGAGCTGAAGCGGTTTCCATTTAGCCCACCGCGACCAATGACCGATTGCTTGGCGACCTGGAAACTGATAATACTTGGATAGTTTCCTTCGTATATGAGTCGCCCAGCGACGGTAAGAGACGCGGATCGCGCCAACGCCGGTCCGGGAAATCCAGCTGCCCAGCGGATCGTCGCGGCGGCGCGACGGCATTTCTTTGCGCATGGTTTTCGCTCCGTGACCATGGACGATCTCGCCGAGGAACTCGGCATGAGCAAAAAAACACTCTACGCTTCTTTTCCGAGCAAGCTTGACCTGCTCCGCGCCGTGCTTTTGGAGAAATTCCGCAGCGTCGAAATGGATCTGCAGCAAACGACAGCGACGGCCGCGACGGACGCCCTTGGCGCTCTGCAGCAATTGCTCGCCTGCATGCAGCACCACACCGAAGAAATTAAGCCGCCGTTCGTGCGCGATATCCGCCGCGAGGCGCCGGAGGTTTTCAGACTGATAGAGGAGCGGCGCCGCGAGATCATCCAGCGCTATTTTGGCAGACTTTTCGAAGAAGGCCGGCGCTCCGGCATCTTCCGCAAAGATATTCCGACACGGTTGATGATCGAAATGTTACTGGGCATGACCGAGGCGATTGTGAATCCGGTGAAGCTGGCTGAGCTTGGGCTCACGCCCCAGGCCGGATACAGCAGCGTGATCAGTGTGATCCTGGAGGGCTTGCTCACCGAAAAGGGCAGGTCGACATCGAGTACATCGCTCAGGCGCAGGGTGCGCGGATTGGACCGCTCATAATGAGAAAGCTCTTGATTGGCACACTGGTGGTGTTGGTGCTCGCAGCTGCGGGCACCTTGTGGTGGTCCGCACAACACGACGATGATGCTGACGAGTTGGCGCTTTACGGCAATGTCGATTTACGGCAGATCGAGCTGGCATTCAACAACAGCGAGCGGATCGCGGTGGTTCTTGTTCAGGAGGGTGACCGTGTGCGCAAAGGCCAGGTCCTGGCGCGTTTGGATACGTCGCGGCTGGAACCACAGCTCGCCCAAGTAGAAGCCCAGGCGGCGGCGCAACGGTTCGTGGTGCAAAGGTTGCGCAACGGTAGCCGTCCGGAAGAAATCGCTCAGGCGCGTGCCAACATCGAAGCCGCGCGAGCCGAAGCCGTGAACGCGCGTTTGCAGCACGAGCGCCTAGAGAGTGCTGCGGAGATCTCGGGTGGCCGCGCGGTGAGACAGCAGGATGTCGACAACGCGAAGGCTGCCGTACGGGTTGCAGAGGCAAGATTGGTTGTCAACCAAAGAGCGTTGGACCTTGCGCTTGCGGGTCCGCGCAAAGAAGAGGTGGCCGAAGCCGAGGCTCGCTTGCGGGCCAACGAGGCGCAGGCGGCACTGTTGCGCCAGCAACTCGCCGATTCGCAGTTGATGGCGCCGATCGACGCCGTGGTGCGCACGCGCGTGATGGAGCCCGGCGAGATGGCCTCACCGCAGAAGACGGTGTTGTCGCTGGCAATCACCGATCCCAAATGGGTCCGGGTTTATGTGTCAGAGCCGGATCTGGGAAAAGTCCGTTACGGTATGGCGGCGGCTGTTCAGGTCGACAGTTTTCCCGATCGGCGCTTCCAAGGGTGGGTTGGATTTATCTCACCGGTGGCCGAGTTTACGCCCAAATCGGTTCACACCGAAGAGCTCCGCACGACTCTGGTTTACGAAGTCCGCATTTTCGTCAAAGATCCTGAGGACAACTTGAGATTGGGCATGCCGGCGACCGCGTACTTGCCACTTGAAAACAGAGACAAGACAACTGCAGACGGAGACAAGGAGACCGTGAGATGAAGATGCAGCAGCACGAGCTCAAGCTGATCTCGAGAGCTTCTGTTCTCCGTGTCTCCTTGGCTGTGCGTTTCATGCCCGCTTGCGCACCTCTATGAGTACCGTAGAACCAGCGCCGGCAATTTGGGCGCGTGAAATACGCAAGTCCTTTGTTCGTGAGAGCGGCGAGACGGTTGCCGCCCTCGACGGCGTTTCGTTGTCGGTCTTGCATGGCGAGCTGACGGCGCTCGTCGGACCGGATGGAGCCGGTAAGACGACACTCATCCGCCTGGCCGCAGGGCTTATGCCTGCCGAGGCCGGCGAGTTGAAGGTTCTGGGAGTCGACGTCAGCGCCGATCCGCAGCAAGTTCAAGAACGCATCGGCTACATGCCGCAGCGTTTTGGCTTGTACGAAGACCTCACGGTTCAAGAAAACTTGGATCTGTACGCCGATCTTCACGGCGTAAGCGTGCAAGAGCGGCGCGAACGTTATCCACGGCTGATGGAAATGACGGCGCTTGGATCTTTCACCGACCGCCTGGCGGGACGATTGTCCGGCGGCATGAAACAAAAGCTCGGTCTGGCATGCACGCTGGTACGCTCGCCGGAGTTGTTGTTGCTTGACGAGCCGACGGTGGGTGTGGACCCGCTCTCGCGCCGCGAGCTCTGGGAGATTATCCTTCAACTGGTCAACGAGCGTGGCCTCACCGTGCTGGTCAGCACCGCCTACCTCGATGAAGCCGAGCGCTGCGCCCGCGCAATCGTTTTGCACGACGGGACCGTTCTTGCTCGTGGGCGGCCGGAAGATGTCAGCGGATTGGCCGATGGGCGTGCATTTCTCGCCACGCCGAGCGTGAGCCAAAAAGCGCGCACGCTCCAAGCACGGCTGCTCGGCCAACCGTACATCGTCGATGCGCTCCCCGATGCGGGCCGGGTGCGGTTTGTCACCGTGGAGAAAGGTGAAAGGATCAAGGATTGGCTGCCTTCTGACTCGCCGCTGGCGGGCATGACGGTGTTGCCGTCGCCGCCGCGTTTTGAAGACGGTTTTATGGTGCTGCTGCGAAAGGCTGTGGCGGAGAAACATAGTCGGGGAGTAGGGGAGACAGGCAGATACGGAAGAAGCGTCGAGCGCCGCGAACCATCCGCTCAAGTATCCTTATCTCATGGTCTGGCGCCGGCGGGCATGCCGGTGGTTGAGGTGCGCGACCTGGTGCGCAAGTTTGGCGGCTTCACTGCGGTCGATCGTGTGAGCTTCCAGGTTCAGCGCGGCGAAATCTTTGGCCTGCTCGGCCCGAACGGCGCCGGCAAGACGACGACCTTTCGCATGCTGTGCGGCCTGTTGCCGGCAACGGGCGGCGTGCTGCGTGTCGCGGGCGCCGATCTCCGGCGCGCGCGTGCCTCGGCGCGCCAGAGGATCGGCTACGTGGCGCAAAAATTTTCACTGTACGGTCAGCTCACGGTTCGTGAAAATATCGAGTTCTTCGCCAGCGCCTACAATTTACGCGGCAGTCGAAAACAGCAGCGGATCGACTGGGCTTTGGAAGAGTTCGGACTCGGTTCGTTTGTCGGCCTACCGAGCGGTCAGCTGCCCGGAGGGTACAAGCAGCGGTTGGCAATGGCGGCCGCATTGCTGCACGAACCCGAGACTTTGTTTCTCGACGAGCCGACCAGCGGCGCGGACCCGCTGACGCGGCGTGATTTTTGGCGGCGTATCGTTTCGCTTGCCGAGCACGGTGTTACGGTGATCGTCACCACGCACTTTATGGAGGAAGCGGAATACTGCGATCATGTGGCGATCATGGATGCCGGGCGGGTGTTGGCGCAGGGCACTCCTGCCGACATTCGTCTCCACGCGCGCATGGATCGAGGCGAGCCGACGATGGAAGACGCTTTTATTGCCATTGTCGAGGAGGCGCGTGCTGCGGGCGAGTCGGCTGACGGGGGCGCAGCGGCATGAGCATGGCGCTGACACCCGAGCAGAACCTCGCCGCTCCAGGCCGCAGGCGAGTATGGTCATTGGTTCAAAAAGAAATACGTCAAATTGTCCGCGATCCGAGCAGTATCGCTATCGGCATTGTACTGCCGGTGGTTTTGATTCTGCTGTTCGGCTACGGCATGTCGCTCGACGTGAGTAACCTTCCGGTGGCGATTGTCTTGGAAGACCCCTCGCCCGAGGCGACGGACCTGGCGGCGAGTTTTGACCTTTCGCGCTATTTCGACGCGCAGGCGATGACCTCGATGCGCCGCGCGGAAGACCTGATGCTCCTACGTAAAGTAGACGGCATTGTGCGCATCCGCCCGGATTTCAGCCGGCGGCTAAGCCGGGGCGACGCCGAGGTGCAGGTCCTGGTTCATGGCATCGACGCCAATCGTGCCCGGATCATCCAGAGTTATGTAGAGGGCGCGATCGGCACCTGGTCGGCGCGTCGGAGCGCCGAAGGCAAGCAGGTTTTGACCGGTCCGGTGCGCGTGCAGAACCGCCTGTGGTTCAACGAGACGAACGAGAGTCGTTATTTTCTGGTGCCGGGTCTGATCGTGTTGGTCATGACTCTGATTGGCGCGCTCCTGACGTCGCTCGTGGTCGCACGCGAGTGGGAGCGCGGCACGATGGAGGCTCTCTTTGTAACGCCGGTTCGGCCCGGCGAAATTCTGCTCGGCAAAACGATCCCCTATTTTGCGCTGGGTATGATGGGATTTTCGCTCTGTGTGATCTCAGCCAAATTTCTTTTTCATGTACCGCTTCGCGGCTCGGTTGTAACTTTGACGGGTGTGTCGATGCTCTATCTGCTGGTCGCGCTGGCGCTCGGCCTATTGATCTCGACGACCTTCAAAAGCCAGTTCGTCGCAAGCCAGGTGACCCTGCTAGTGACCTTTCTTCCCGCGGTGATGCTCTCGGGTCTGCTTTTTGATTTGCGCAGCCTGCCCGGCGCCGTCCAACTGGTCACCTTCCTGTTGCCGGGGCGTTACTACGTGTCCTTGCTGCAGACGATTTTTCTCGTCGGTGACATCTGGGCGGTGATTCTGCCGAATGCAGCGGTACTGGCGGTGATGGTGGCGGTGCTTTTGTGGCTGGCGCGCCGGGCGACACGAAAACAGCTGGTATGAGGCAGCCATGACCGACGCTTTGCTTCGTATCATCGCGCTAACGCGCAAGGAGCTCCTGGCGGTCCTCAAGGATCCACGCACTCGCTTGAGTATCTTCATTCCACCGATCCTGCAGTGCCTTATCTATGGGTACGTTGCAACTTATGACTTAAACGACGTTCCCTATGCGGTGCTCGATCAGGACCGCAGCGCCGCATCCCGCGAGCTGTTGGCAGACTTGGAGGGATCAAGAGTCTTCCGCCGAGTTGCCGATCTCGGTCGCACAGCGGACATTCGCCGGATAATCGATGAGCGACGCGCGTTGATTGTGATCCAGATCGAGCAGGATTTCGCACGGCGACTGATGTCCGGCGCGCCGGCAGACGTGCAAATCATCGCCGACGGACGCAATTCGAACACCGCGGGTATCGCGATGAGCTATGTCAACGCTGTCGTAGAATCGTTCAATGCTCGCTGGCGCGCCGCTCACAATCAGGGTGATCCGCCGATTCGGCTCACGATGCGCGCCTGGTACAATCCAAATCTGGAGACGCGCTGGCATATGATTCCAGCTTTGCTCGGCATGCTGACGCTCCTCGAGACGATTCTCTTAACCGGCCTATCGGTAGCACGCGAGCGGGAGCAGGGGACATTCGACCAATTGCTCGTTACCCCGTTTCGGCCCGCTGAAATCATGGTCGGCAAAGCGGTGCCGCCGATGATCATCGGCATCCTTCAAGCAACTCTCGTGCTCCTCGTGGCCCAACTCTGGTTTCAAATCCCGTTTGCCGGCTCGTTCATCACGCTTTATATGGCCCTCACCGTGTTTTTGCTCGCTGCCAGCGGTATCGGCCTGTTACTCTCGTCCGTAGCCGCGACCATGCAGCAGGCGATGCTGTATTCGTTTTTGCTGATCATGCCGTTCGCGTTGCTGTCCGGCTTTACGACTCCGATCAGCAACATGCCGGAGTTGCTGCAGTACTTTACGTTGATCAACCCGCTCCGTTATGCCATCGAAATGGCCCATCGAGTGTATCTCGAAGGCGCCGGCTTGCACCTACTCTGGCCGCAGTTATGGCCGCTGACGGTCATCGCCGGGATTACACTTTCGGGTGCGTCTTGGATGTTTCGTCACCGCTTGGTGTAGGAGCGCGATTGGGTCTGTTAAAAGTAGGAGCGCAAAGGAAAAAGATGAAGAGGATGAAGTTTATATCGGCAGTCGCCATGACGGTATTGCCCTTGGTCGCGCTCGGCTGCGCGGTCGGTCCCAATTACCAATCGCCGCCTGTGACGGCGGGCGCAGACTGGAACGAGGCACGTCAAGAGGGGGTGGGCGCCGGCGCCGCGGATTTGGCTCGCTGGTGGACAGTGTTCGACGATCCGCTGTTAAATTCGCTGACCGAGCGCGCGGTCCAATCGAACTTCGATCTGCGGATCGCCGAGGCGCGCATCCGCGAAGCGCGCGGGGCACTCGGCGTTGCGGGCGCCGATCTGTGGCCAAACGTGGATGTGTCGGGCTCCTACTCGCGCAACCGCTCCAGTGAGAATGCGGTAGGTTCGCCGGCTCAAGGCGCAGTGGTGGCTCCGGCTACCGGTAGACGGCTGGAGAGTGATTTATTCAGGACCGGTTTTGATTCCGGTTGGGAGGTCGATATTTTCGGCGGTGTGCGCCGGCGCATTGAAGCCGCGCAAGCTAACGTCGAAGCGTCGATCGAGAACCGGCGTGACGTGCTGGTCACTTTGCTCGGCGACGTGGCAAAGAACTATATTGACTTGCGCGGTTTTCAACGGCGCTTGGAGGTCGCGCAGGCAAACCTCAAGGCGCAGCAAGTAACGCTCGATCTCACCCGCGTCCGCTTTGACGCCGGTCTTGCGAGCGACCTGGAAGTGGCCCAGGCCGAAGGCCAGGTAAACGCGACGGCGGCTCAGGTCCCCAATCTACAAAGCGCGATCAAGGAGGCCGCCTACCGGCTTGATCTTTTGCTCGGCGCGCAGATGGGAACGGTTTGGGGCGAGCTCGCCAAGGAGACGCCGATTCCCGCGCTACCGCCCCAAGCCAAGGTTGGCTTACCGATTGATCTGTTGAGGCGCCGCCCCGACATCCGCCGCGCCGAACGGCAGCTGGCGGCGGCGACGGCTGAAGTCGCCGCGGCGCGAGCTGACCTTTATCCGAAGTTTTCGCTGGCGGGCTCGATTGGTTTGCAGAGCGTCAATGCCAGCGACTGGTTTACTGGTCCAAGCCGCTTTTGGTCGATCGGGCCGACGATTAGCTGGCCGGTGTTCGATGCCAGTAGAATTCGCGCCACCATTGAAATTCGCAACGCCCAGCAGGAGCAGGCGTTGAATTTCTACGAGAAATCGGTGTTGACCGCGTTTGCAGACGTGGAAAGTGCACTGGTCAACTACGGCAACGAGCAAACCCGCTATCGCTCGCTATTGCAAGCCGTGGCGGCGAATCGCCGCGCTCTGGAGTTGGCCAATGAGCTCTACGTCCGCGGCCTCAATGATTTTCTCAACGTGCTCGACGCGCAACGCGCACTCTACGTGACCGAAACCGAGCTGGCGCTGAGCGAGGCAACCATGGCCTCCAATCTAGTCGCGCTCTACAAGGCGCTCGGCGGCGGCTGGGAGACGAATTAAACTCGTGCTCGTGCTTCGTGATCGTGCTACTACTTAGGGCGTTATGCGATCGCCGGGAAAGTGAGATATCAGTCTTTTCCAGCGCCCGCCGGGACTTGCCGGCCCGGCCGGTTTGATCTATTTAGGAGACACTGGGAAATTTCGCCAGGCCCAAAGGAGAGCGACCATGAAAGACGGATTCAAAGTAATCGATGCCGATCGCCATATTCTCGAACCAAGCGACCTCTATCAGAATTATTTGCCGGAAAAATTCAAGCATCGGGTTCGTCTGGCCGGGCCCAATCAAACGGTACGCGAAGTCGACGGCAAACCGGTGTCCGACTCGGCGCTCCGACCCGGCCGGGTGACGGAAGATTACGGCTACATTTTTTCGTCTTCGAAGCGCTGGAGGGAATGCTTCGCCGATGCCTATGCCCACAAGTTCGATCCGGCCTCGAACCTGCGCGACATGGACCGCGAAGGCATCGACGTCGCGGTGCTGTTTCCAACCATCGGGCTTTACATCATGTGGCGCGATGATATCGATCCGGAGCTGAGCGCGGCGATCTGCCGCGCTTATAACACCTGGCTCGCCGAGTATTGCGACTATGACCGCAAGCGCCTGCACGGCGTCATGCTGATTCCGCTACAAGATCCTGCGCGCGCCGTTGCAGAATTGAAGTACGCGCGCGAAAAACTCGGGCTGGTCGGCATCTTCTGGCGGCCTAATAAATTTTGCGGCCGGACGTTCATGAGCCCGGACTACTACCCGATCTACGATGTTGCATCGGAGCTCGGCGTGACGGTCTGTGTGCACGAAGGGGCGCGCACCGTTTTGCCGCAAGCCGGCAGCGATCGCTACAGCGAATTCGGCCGGCATGTGGCCTGTCATCCACTCGAGCAGATGCTCGCTTGTCTAAGCTTTTGTGCCGACGGAGTGCTGGAGAAATTTCCCAAGCTCAAAGTGGCGCATCTGGAATCCGGCTGCGGCTGGGTGCCGTTCTGGCTCGAACGCATGGATGAGCACTGGGAGCATGAGTCGCACGGTTCGGCAAAAACCACCAAGCAGAAACCGAGCGATTACTTCAAGCGAAATTGCTGGGTGAGCTGCGAAGCCGGCGAAGAGCTGGCACCGACCTTCGTCGAGCACGTCGGCGACGACTACTTGATGATCGCAACCGACTATCCGCACAGCGACGCGATCGACAAGTTTCCTGACAAGACGGTTGGAGCGATCAGCGCCAACGAGAAAATCAGCGCCGAATCACGGCGCAAGATTCTCTGGGATAACCCCGCCAAGACGTTCGGGCTGGGCGTATAGAAGCGCGCAAGGGGTCGGCGGGCAAACACACAGAAGGCAGGATTGCGACAGCATTAGGCCGCGAGCGCCCGCGATTCGGCCGGTTGAGATTCAACCACCCCAAGTCCGATGATTGCTATTGGAGAGTCGATGCTACAAAGCCGGGTGGGAGGTCCAGGATGCTAAAAACCCATGGTGTGCTCCACTTCAGCTTGCCGGTATCCGATCTCGATCGGAGCCGGAAATTTTATGAAGGGCTGCTCGGGATGAAAGTCATCGAGCAGTCGCCACGAATGGTGTTTTTGAAGACCGGAGAGAACTACTTCATTCTGGCAAAGGGCAAGGAGCCGTTGAAATACGATTCGGAAAAAACCACGCCGGTACATCACGCCTTCAAAGTGCGGCCCGAGGATTTCCAGCCCTCGATCGATTTTCTGCGAAACAGCGGAGTCGAAGTTTTCAACATCGAGGATCGAAATGAAGGAGTGTTCTGGGGCCCGCAGGCCTATTTTCTTGATCCGGACGGAAACAAGCTGGAGATCTATGCCGGAACCGGCGCGAAGGATCGTTAGTCGGCTTCCCAACGCACAACTCCAGCACACTTCGCGTCATCAAAGCGAAAAAAAGCGCAGCGCGCCGCAATGCGCGCTGCGTTCCAAGCATCTGTGACTTTTTTACGATGAGAACGGCGCTTAGTTTGTTCGCGTGGCGCTCCATTTGGCGCCGCCTGCAGTGCCTTCCATCATATTGCCGTTCACCCGACCGGTGTATTGCGCGCCCCCCGCGGTAAACGTGATCTGCTCGCCGTTGAGCTTTCCCTGGATCGGCGAAACGACGTTGCCGTTTTTCAGCGTGCCGCTGATCATTTGAAAGGTTTGCTTGATCGACAACTCGCCTTCAGGCAGCTTCCATGTCCCGCCAACTTTTGCCGGCACGATCCACAGGTGAGCCGTGCACCAGTTCGTGCACCCTGGGACGTTGTTGGCGGTTTCGTCCGGTTTCCAATCCTCCATGTCGAACGAGTTCGAAACGATCCGGGTGCCCGGTTTGAGATCGAGGATTTTGGGGCGTAGCTTTATGTTGATGCTTGGCAGCAGAAACATAGTGATGACTTGAGCCTGGGAGAAGTCGCTTTCGAAAAGATCCGCTTTGACGAAGTTTGCGCGGTCGGATACGCCCTCCTTAACGGCATTGCGTTTGGACAGCTCGACCATGTCGGGATTGTACTCGATGCCAAGCGCCTTGGCGCCGCGCTTCGCCGCGGTGATGACCGTGCGGCCGTCGCCCGAGCCGAGATCGATGAGGTAATCGTTGGGTGTCACCTTAGCCAGGTCGAGCATCTTGTCGACTAAAGCCTGCGGCGTCGGCACCCAGATGACGTCTTTGCCTTCCTGGCCGACCTCCGGTTCGTAGCCCTTTGTTTGCTGGGCTCCGGTCATTTGGGCCGGTAACAGAGCGAGACAAAGCACAAGAATAGTTAAACGAAAAAATTCCCTTCCAAACATAAATATCCTCCCAAAGTCGTATTTTGGACTAGCCCGCAAGCTGCGAAAACTCTCAACCATACAATGCCGCGAGCCACAACGGAAATCGAATGGGCATCCCCACCACCGAGGACACCAAGCGCAAGAAGTTAAGATTCACAGGTAAATAATTGACGAATCCTTCGTGACCCTCGTGCGCTTGGTGGTGATATGAAATCCACGTAACACCCATCTGCTTCGGACAATTGGCAAATAGGCACAGTCAACCCCAAAATCGACGATCTCTCCAATCGAATTGCTCGCTCAGTTCTCGAATATAGACATTGATCCGCCTGCTGCAGCAGACCGTGAGATTTCGTGTATCGCGGAATCATAACTCGACGCGATCAAATTTCCAGGGTGCGAATGGCCGGTACCAGCCAGGCGACGATCAACGTAAGCAGAATAACGATTGCCCCCATGACCGCGACGGTTGATGGCGCGCCAATGAAGTGCGCCGCCGTTCCGGCAAACAGCGCGCCTAGCGGCATGAAGCCGCGGTCAAGCATGTAAAGGCTCAGAACACGCCCGCGCAATTCATCAGGCACCATCATCTGCAAGATTGTCGCGGTGCTGGCGAGAAAGAGCATTTGGAAAACACCCACGACCACTAACATAACCAGCGCTAGAGGAAACCAGGTGATTTGGGAAAAAAGCACGAGAAAACCGCCGAGCACAATAATGCTGCCGACCAGCAGCAAGCCCTGGCGTTTGACACGGCTGCCGAACGACGCAAGCGTCAGCACGGCGATCACCGCGCCGACACCTGGCGCCGCCATCAACAAGCCCAAACCTTCCGGGCCGATCTGAAGCACATCCTTTTGAAATACCGGCATCAGGATCTGATAGGGCACCGCGAAGATCCGCGGGACATAAGCCAGCGTCATCAACGCCAGCACGGCCGGCGTCGACCAGACATAGGCGAAGCCTTCCTTGAGATTCGCCATAGCGGACTTGCGCTTGCTTTCGATTTTCTGCGCTGGAATGTGCATCCAATAGATCATCACCAGCACACCGGTGTAGGCGATCGCTTGCAGAAAGAAATTTTCGGCCGCTCCGAACCAGGCGATCAGCCCTCCGCCTAGCGCCGGTCCGATGACTTTCATTAAATTGAAGCCGCCGGAATTGAGCGCCACCGCGTTTGCCAGATCTTTCTTGGGGACGACGGCGGGGATCATGCTCATGCGCACGGGTTCGGTAATCGTCCAGGCAACGCCAGTAATCAGAGTGAAAACAAAAATGTGCCAGACGTGCAGAAAGGGGGACGCGACCAGCACTCCCATGAGCACCGCCGTGATGATCAACACGGATTGTGTTTGCAACAGCAATTTGCGCCGGTCCATGCGGTCCGCCGCGACTCCCGCCAGCGGGCCGGTGATCAAGAAGGGCAGTGCGCGCAACCCATTGAGCGCGCCGAGAAGCATCGAGTTTCCCGTCAGATCGTAGAGAAGCCATCCGAGAGTGACTTGCTGAATCCACTGTCCGGCGCTCATCATCAAGGTGCCGGACCAAAGATAACGGTAGTCTAGATGACGGAGCGAGGCGAATGTATGAAACCGAGAACGTTGGCGCGGGGCTTCGACGGTTGCGTCAACCGGTTGCGAAAGATCTTCTTCCAACGGATGGGCTTTCTCAGGCGGTGCACTAACTGCTTTACGTCTATCAGGTCACTGTTGGATTTGCCAGATAGCCGCGCACCGAAGAAATCCTATCCCTACGAATTCGTAAGTGTTTTCTGTTTCGACCTTGGACGTGGCGGCATGCGACAACTTACACGCGCCCATGGCGGGCGCCGCCGCAGGTTGTCTCTGCTAACGCGGAGGGATCTTACGAGCCGGTTTAGATACGGCCACGTCGCTTCGGCAGGACAGTGCGGCTACTGCTCTCCACGCGAGAGAAGTTCCAGCCGGCCAGCCGACGTGGTTCCAACTAGGAATTCGCCAATTCGTCGAACGTGAGTTCGGGCATGCCGGCCTTCCAAGTGGGATCGCGCAATTCGAGCCGGTTGCCGCTTGGATCAAAGAAGTAAAGTTCCCTGCCGGTGAAGTAACCCTTAGCACGGTAGTACAGCCGGTCGATGGGGACGTTACGCTCCTTGAAAAGCTTGCAGGCCTTCACCAAAGTCTCTGGGCTTACGGTGAAAGAGTGGTGCACGTTTTGATCTTCTTTGTGTGACTTGTCGATGTCGGGCGCTCGTTCGCACAATAGAATATTCTGATCGCCGACGCTGAAACAGGACATGCCGGAATTGCCGAGCCGGCCCCGAGCGTTGAGGCCGAGCAAATCGCCGTAGAATTTTTCCGACTCATCGAGATTATTGACGGGAATCGACCAGTGGGTGATACCTTCGACTTTTAATAATCCCATGGCGATAACCTCCTTCAAGCATTATGTGCGGCTGGGGAACTGTAATTGATAAATATGGCAAAGGCGGTTGGTCGTCAAGGCGCGGTCTTGTAAGGCGTATCACTTATTTCATAGGATGCCGCGAGGACCGGATGCTAACGAAGGAGGAATTTCAATGGCACGTATCCGCCACCTGGCCATACTCACCGAGAATGTAGACAACTTGGTCAACTTCTATACTAAGGCGTTCGGCTTAAAGATCGTGCACGGGATCGGCACGGCGACCTATCTGTCGGATGGCCACATCAATCTCGCCATCATCCCGATCGAGCCCGAGCGCAAGATCGAAGGGCCCCAGTTAAAGCCGGGCATCTACCATTTCGGCTTTGAGGTCGACAATGTCGAGGCGCTGCGCGAAACCTGCAGTCGGTTCAACGCGGCAACCGGCATCGACAAGCGGCCGCCTAACCGTGAAGCTGAATTTCGCGTCCATGATCCCGATGGCAATCCGATCGATCTTTCTGCGCACGGTTGGCCAATTTAGCAGCAGGTGATTTTCGCGCCTGGATCAAAGCGCAATTCGATCGGAGGTGCTTGCTCCCCGCGTAACCGGCGACCGAGCGGCGCTAGTGTGTCTTCTTTCGCGCTACCGGAAGAAAGCCGGCTTCCTCCAAAGCGCGGACGAAAGCCGGGTTGATCAGGTGATTCAAATCGACCTGGGCGACCTTGGGATTGATCTTGGCGACGATGCGCTGAACCAATTTCCACGCCGCCGGGTCCGGCATGATTTCGATCGTCGTCATGGCAGTCAACACGTTGTAAGAGGCTTCGGCATCTTCTGGTCTCGGAAAGCGGAAGGCTCTGCGCAGAATTTCGATGACTTCGGCCTTGGACCCCGGGTCGTGGATCAACAGGACCGAGTCGACCAATCCTTTGAGCAACCGATGGATCTGGTCAGCCGCCGCGGACGGAGTGTCCTTCAAAAAGCACAGCGTGGTGCCTTGGTACGGCACATTAATTTTGCCGACATCCGCGAGCGCGTTGGCGCCCGCCCGTTTAGCGGCTTCGCTGAAACTGTAGGGGATCACTGTGGCGTCGACGCCGCCGCTGCCCAATGCTTGGGTTACGGTCGCAGTGTCGCCGAGCACGCGCATTTTGAGATCGAATTTTTCCGGATCGATCCCCAAGCCGTTCAAGGCTATCATGGTCTGCAGCCAGAAGCCGCCGCCGATGCTCTGTACACCGAAGCTCCGGCCGCGCAACGCTTCGATGGTGCGAATCTCCTTCCGTGCCACTAGTTCGCGGGGAATTTTATGCACCGGAGACGCGACGCACTGGAGGCTCATGCCGCCGGCCGCGCCACTTAGAGCATTGGAAGGCGAGCCGTAGTTGTATTGCACCTGGCCGGTGGCCAACGTCGCCATGCTGAGTGAGCCATTTCGCAGTTGGACCATGCGCACGTCGAGGCCGTATTTTCTGAACGTGCCTTTCTCGACACCGACCCACATCGGACCGACGGTTTCATTCTGGCCCGCGTAGGCGACCAGAATCGGCTTCAGGGTTTGTGCCGAAACGCTGGTCGAGCCATCGGAAAAGCAAAACACCAATGCGAGCAGCGTAGTCAGGACGGCGAGTTTAGCGCGCCGAACTTTGCTTCGGCTCGCCCTACCCGAGTTGCTCATGATCGCATGGGCTGAATCGGCGATCGCAACTTCCCGGCGCCCACGCGGCCGTCTAGATGCCATAAAAACTCCTCGCGTTCTCGCCCAAGATTGCCGCTTTGTGTTCTTGCGCTAAATCATCGCGCTCGACGATCTCGTTGATCTCTTCCATGCAATTGTCGAGCGAAATTTCATGAGGGAAATCCGAAGCGAACATGAATGGCGCGGAACCGACGCGCTCGATGGCGTAGGCGAGCGTTTTCTCGTTGCCTTCGCAGCCGACGAAAACCTTGCCGCTGGTGAAATAGTCAACCGGCTTGCGTTGGATGCGCAAGCCGCCGTACTCCAGCTCTCTTTCCAAGCGGTCGATCACCATCGGAATCCAGCTCGTGCCGCCCTCCAGAAAACCGACCCGCAAGTTCGGAAATGCGTCAAACACGCCGTCGACGATCATGCCGGTCGCGGCGATGGCGAGCGGCACCGGCATCCCGAGTGCGCGAGTGGCGGGAAATACCGTGTAGGTGTTGAACCCGAGATCGCCGTAGCAGCCGCCGTGCACCGCGAGAGCGCAGTCGAGTTTCGCTGCTTCCTCGTACACCGGCCAGAAATGCTTGGCGCTTAGGTGCGGGTTGAGACCATTGGAGGGGAGCATCGCCCCAACCATGCCCAGATCCTTGACCGCCCGTCGCAACTCAACCACCGCGGCGGGGACATCTTGCAAAGGAATCAGCGCAACACCCTTCAAGCGCGGACTGAACTGGAGATACTTTGCATGGAGCCAGTCGTTGTACGCTCTGGCGTAGGCAATCGCCCACGGGGGAAATGTAACCTGGCCATAAGCTAATCCCTCGGTCGGAAAGAGCACACTCGATTCGAGCCCGGTCTTTTCCAAAAACAGCAGCCATTTCTCCGGACCGACAGTGGGATCGAAGGTGCCGGCTTTGCGCTCTTCCAATCGTGGCGTGTGAAACCGATCGAGGCTGGGTAAAATCCGTCGCGGATTCATATGGCCCGTCGTCTTGAAAGGTTCGCCGACGTAATTGATCAATTCGTCGACTTTCTCCATGACATGCCCATCACAATCGACATAGCCCTTGGCCATTTTTGCACCTCGTTGGGGTGACTAATGCGACCGCGCGGATTGCATCGTTGCGAGTATTGAGGCTACTGAGGCATCTCCGCCAGCAGCCGGCCGTAGCCGGGAATCGAGTGGCGCAAGCCCAAGCGCAACTGGGTTTCCCAAGCGCGCGCCGGACCCGCATGAACGACGGTCAATCCCGTGTCCTTCTCGAGTCGGTCGATAAGTGCGACGGTCTTCCACGCCGAACCGAGCATGTAGATGCCGTCGGCCTGTTTGTGCTTGGCGACAATGCGCTTCATAAAGGCGAGTATTTCCTCCGGCGGTACGTTGGGCACGGCGGCGAACGGCGCGTCGATGCCCTCCATCGCCAGCACCTTGAAGCCGGCCTCGGTAAAATAGCGCGCAAAGATATTGTTCATCTGCTGCGGAAAATAGCTGGCGCCGACGAATCTCTTGATGCCCAGTGTGCGGAGCGCGCGCACATGATTCTGCCCTGAGGTAAACATCGGCACATTGTATTTCTTTTCCCAGCCGTGAATCAGCTCCTGCTCCTTGTGATAGCCAAGTAGCATGAAAGGCGGCGCGCCGCTGGGGCGAACCAGGTCCGCGCCGAGCTGCGCAAGCTCCGCGGTCTTGGCCTCATAGCCTGGCATGGACGTGCTGAACTCTTCTTCCGTCCCACGGGTAAAGTTCATCGTACGGTAGACGAACTTGATCTTGGCCGGGATCAATGTGTCGAGATCGAGTTCCTGGCCGGCTTCGGGCCGGTCGGTAGGCCTTACGGTACCGACGAGATATTCTTTTTCGGTTTCAGCCATGCTTCCCCTCGCTGCGAACCCGCATTGGATGCGACATGAATCGATCGATCCGCAGCGGATCGTGTCATAATTTTCATCCGTATCGAATCTAATCACCGACGGCGAGTTGCCGTCAAGCGCTGCAAGGAATGGGAAAACCCCTGTTGACTACTCTTCCGGAGCGCCGCCTGATTTAGCCAAGTCATCGACCTTGATTTTCTCGACGTTCATTTTTACCGCGGCTTTGGTCATGCGGTCGATGACTTCGTCATAGCTGAGCGGCGCCGCGTCTTTGGGGCGGAAGCGGAGCGGATTAATGCGCGCGACCACAAAGCTTTTCAAGTAGGGACTGGTCAGGCCCTTCGCCTTCAGCGCCTCAACCTTTTCAATGACGGTTTTATCGAGATCCATGAGCGCCTGGGCGCGGTCGCGACGAATGGCGAGCGCTGCTTTGAGTGGTTTTTTGATAAACTCATCCGAGCGGCGGAGAATCGGATGATAGGCGCCGCCGCTGAACCGCCCGTTTTCGAGATAGCACAGCCCGAGGGTGATTAGTGCCGCCTCTTCGAATTCCAAAGCGTAAGTTTCTTCGGTCGCGTTGTCGAGCGTGGCCAGCTCCTCGTACATCTTGATGACTTCCAGGGCCCGCTCGCGCAGGTTGTGGGCCTTCTCTGTGTTGAGCGCAAGAATTTGATAAGCCGCTGCAGGTTCGGGGACAACCAGGGCAACAATGCACTTGGCGCCGAGCGTCTTCATGGCGGAAAGACGGTGATTGCCGTTCGGCGTCCAGTAGTGGGTCGTGCTGTCAGCCGTTTCCTTGCGCACCACGATGATCGGATCGAGAAAGCGTCCGAGCTTGGCGATGACGCCTTCGAGCTTGCGGACGTGAGCATCCGAAAGATTGCGCTGGTAAGGCGTCGGTTCCACCTGAGTGATGGGCAAGGAGGCGAGGATCACCCAATGGCCGCTGAACGGCTCACGGTAAGTCGCCAGGACTTTGCCCCCGTCGCTAGCGATCGCCCGCTGTAACTCCTCGACGGCGGCGCCGCAGGCGCCGTCGGAAAGTTCGGTCGCGAGGAGCCCTGTGGAGTGACCGGCAAGCTTGCGCCGTTTGCGCGGACCGCCGGATTTCTTTTTGACCTTTTTCTCGGCCATTCGAGTTGCGTAGCACGGCGTGAGCTACTGTTCTAGTCGACGAATGCTCGGATAAAAGACCGCCACCAGGAACGCCATGGCGCTCACCATGAAGCCGCCAATGGCGACGGCGATCGGCGCGCCGGCCAACTCTGCGACCGCGCCGGCGATCATCCCGCCGACCGGCATCAACTCCCAGACCAGCCCGTAGATACCCATGACCCGGCCGCGCAGCTCGTTGGGCAAGTTAATTTGCAAAATCGTGCTGATCGTCGTCATGTAAAATTGGCTGGCAACCCCGAGGGCGAAGGCCAGCGTTAAGGAGAGCGGATAGGATTTCGATATCGCGAACGATATGAGAAGCATACCGAACGCGACCGCCCCGACGAGCGTGTGTTGCCCCTTGGCACGCGAGTGGGAAAACCAAGCTACCGCCAACACGCCGATAAGCGCGCCGGCGCCTCCGGCGCTTTGGAGAAAGCCGAAGCCTTGAGATCCCACCTCGAGGACGTTCCGTGCAAAGACCGGCATGAGAATCAAATACGACATGCCGAAGACGCTGTTGAAGAAGATCATCGAGATAAACACAAAATAGAGTTCATTTCGGCGGATAAAATTTAGTCCTTCGGCCATGTGCTGCATGACGCCGCCCGGCGATGGCGCCGTCGAGGGCGCGATCAGACGAATGCCGAGCCATAAGAAAACGGCCAGCAGCGAGGCGCCAAAACAAAAATAATATGTCGGGCCAATGCCGATCAGGTAGATCAGCATGCCTGCAAGCGCCGGCCCGACGAGGCGGTTGAGCTGCCAGATCGTGCCGCCGATGGCGACCGCATTGGCGATATCGTCTTTGGGCACCATCTGCGGCAACAACGCCATGCGGCTGGGCCGGTCGAACGCGCGCACGCAGCCGGACAAAATCGCCAGTCCCATGACGTGCCAAAGCGCAATGAGATCCAACATCACCAAAGTGGCGAGTATGAAAAACATCAAGCCGGTGGCACCCTGAGATAAAATCATGATGCGCCGGCGGTCGGCACGGTCGGCGATCACACCACCCAGCAATGTCAACGCGATGGTTGGAGTCGCAAAGGCGAGGCCGGTGAGCCCGAGCATCAGCGGCGACTCGGTTAGTTCGAGAACCAGCCAGCCCTGGGCAACGCCCTCCATGTTTTGTGCCAGCACCGACGACAGCTGTCCGAACCAGTAAAGCCGGTAATTGCGATGGCGTAGAGCGCTCAGCGCTTGCAGCAAGCGCTGACTACCCGAACCAGTCTCGACGGCGGCTTTGGACATGGTGAATTACACGGATGAGCCCCGCTATTGTTCATGAATCGA
Organism: Binatia bacterium; assembly: GCA_036554745.1. Taxonomy (GTDB): domain Bacteria; phylum Desulfobacterota; class Binatia; order UBA9968; family UBA9968; genus DP-20. Next base: position 16,944 of record DATBMR010000146.1, on the reverse strand, counting down.
TACTCGCTGTCAAAGATCGCTCACAAGACTTTTGCGCGCGGCGATGCTACTTTTTGGTAGAAACAAGCCTCTAACCTCAGGGACTGACATATGCCGGAATACGACTACGATCTATTGACCATCGGTGCTGGCTCAGGCGGGGTGCGCGCCAGCCGGATGTCGGCCTCGTTCGGCGCCAAGGTCGCGATTGCCGAAGAACTCTATCTCGGCGGCACCTGTGTCAATGTCGGCTGTATTCCGAAGAAACTGCTCGTCTATGCGTCTCATTATGCCGACGATTTTGCCGATGCCGCACATTATGGTTGGACCGCGAGCGAACCCCGTTTCGACTGGGCGAAGCTAATCGCTAACAAGAACAAAGAGATCGCGCGGCTGAACGGTGTCTACCGAAAAATTCTCGGCGACGCCGGCGTCGAGATTCTCGACGGGCATGCCGAGATTTTGGATACCCATACCGTCACCCTTAATGGCAATAAAATAAGCGCGAAATATATTTTAGTGGCGGTCGGCGGCTGGCCAGTGGTGCCGAAATTTCCCGGATCCGAGTATGCCATCACGTCCAACGAAGCGTTTTATTTGCCGGCACTCCCCAACCGGGTGATTATCGTCGGTGGCGGGTACATCGGAGTCGAATTTGCGGGTATTTTTTATGGTTTGGGCGTGCAGACGGTGCAACTGTACCGTGGCCCCTTGTTCTTGCGCGGATTTGACGATGACATTCGCACCACGCTGGCTGGGGAGATGCGCAAGCGTGGCATCGATCTGCGCTTTAATGCTGATATCAGCCGGATCGAGAAGTCCGGTGGCAGCCTGAATGCGACGTTGACGGATGGCAGCGTGATCCAAACCGATCAGATTTTATACGCCACCGGCCGTCTACCCAAAACACTCAATCTCGGGCTCGAGCGAGCCGGTGTAAAGACCAAGGGGAGCGGCGCAGTCATCGTCGATGAATACTCGAAATCCAGCATCGATAGTATTTACGCCATCGGCGACTGCACCGACCGCATGATGCTCACGCCGGTGGCGATTGCGGAGGGAATGGCGGTGGCGAATACGCTATTCAATGACAAGCCGTTGCGGCCGCAGTATCTGAACGTACCGACCGCCATATTTAGCATCCCCAATTGCGCTACGGTTGGCTTGACCGAAGCGGAGGCACGACAAGGAAATTTCAAGATCGATATTTACAAGACCTCGTTTAAGCCGCTCCGACACACGCTTACCGGACGCGACGAACGGACTATGATGAAACTGGTGGTTGACCAGAGCAGCGATCGGGTGCTCGGCTGTCACATGGTCGGGCCGGAGGCCGGAGAAATTATCCAAGGCCTAGCGGTGGCGCTCAATTGCGGCGCGACCAAGGCGCACTTCGATACCACGATCGGTATCCACCCAACCGCCGCAGAAGAATTTGTCACTATGAGAACCAAAACGGCCTAGTTAAGCCGTGTCGCGCAACCGTTTTTTGCCGACCGGGACACGCGCCATGGAGTCTGATCTGCGCGGCATAGCACAGCTCGACATTGAGCTTCGAGTTTCGTTACGGAAGCCGTCAGGAGCCCTACCATACTGGCAATGCGGCCTGATTTTGCCTATCCCGATGAAGGATTCACCATTCTGCCGCATACGCAGCAGCGCATCAAAACGAGTAAGATCAAGCTCTTAACTTTTGGCATCCTCATTGCTCTAACAGTGAGCAAAATTGCGCCCTCGGGTCGAGGCTATGGACCGGGAAACTTTTCGCGAGCAGATGCTTACCGTCATGGAACGGAAAAAACACTGGGCGTGGCCGATGTTTACTTCGGGGCGGGTCGATCGTGAGCTCTTGCACTATCATTTCGAGCAAGAGTACGCGACTTACGTACGTGATTTCCCGGTCATGGTAGGTCGAGTGTATATCCGATGTCCGATCCCGGAAATCCGCAGAGGTTTGGCGGAAAACCTATACGAAGAAGAAACCGGCGGGTTGGTTGCCGGTAGCCCTCATCCGACATTGTTTCTCGAGTACCCGCGCGGACTTGGTATGGATCTTCAGCGTTTCGAACACGTGCAGCTGGTCCCCGCAGCCCAGCGCTACCGTAACTTCCTTGATGAAGCCACCGAATCATACGGTTGGGACATCGCCGCGGCAATCGTGACGATTTTTGTCGAAGGGACCTCGGAGGAACGTGCGGCCATAGCGGGCGGCAACCATCACGCTCCGCCGCCGCTGGAGGAGCATCCGCTGGTGAAGTATTACGGTTTACCCGTAGAGAGATTGGCGCTCACGAAGGCGCATCGCCAGGTGGAGGGCAGTCACCGCGAAACGGCATGGAATGCGATTCTCAATCATGTGGTGCCGAGGCGCCGAGGGGCGGTTGTTCGAGCCATGAACGATGCGCTGGATTACTGGCTCGCCTACCGCGATGAGGTGGCGCAATTGTGCGGGCTGGAGCGGCGTGCACACCGCCGCGCCGGAACACAGCCCTATGGCGCAGGCCCTCGTGCTTATCCGATCGGCTCGCCGCGGTAACTCTTGGCAAGGATTTGCATCGGATTGAGCGGTCGTTTGCCGTTGCCTTGCTCGATTTGAATCGCCGCCAGTGGACAGTCCGAACAGGTCACTTTGGAGTTGCCCTGAGCCATTTCCTTGAAAGCACGGTCGCCGTACTTTAGCGACATTTCGAAGTTTTCTTTTTTCATGGCCCAAGTGCCGTCGTGTCCCGAGCATTCCTCGACGACTTTGATCGTGGTATCCGGTAGCAACGAGAGCACGTCGCGTGTCTTGTAGCCGATATTTTGCGCGCGCAGATGACAGGGCATGTGATAACTGATACGGCCAGCACCGGTTTTGAAATCTTTTTTGAGTTTTCCCCCGTTCGCTAGTCCGGCAAGAAATTCCATCGGATCCATCGTCCGAGCGGCCACCTTCTTCGCATCTTCAGTGCCCAACAACCGAGGGTATTCGACACGAATCATCTGCGAGCAAGTCGGATTGGTGGCGATAATGCTGCGCCCTTGATTGACGTGCTCGATAAAGCCGGCGACATTTTGTTTGGCGACCTCAATGGCGCCGTCGAGCTCGCCGTTGTGCCAGCGCGGCATGCCGCAACACTGCTCGTACGCAAAGGCAACCTCGACGTTGTTGTGGCCCAGCACCGCCAGCGTGTCGGTGCCGATTTCCGGTTCACTATAGTTGACGTAGCAAGTGGCGAAGAACGCGACCTTGGCTGCCGGTTCGCCTTGCGGTGCCTGGCGCGCGCTGGCGAATCTCTGCGCAAAGGTTCGCCTAGCGAACGATGGCAACTTCTTGTCCTTGTGAATGCCGACGACATCGTGCATGAGCCGGCGGTTGAGAGAATTCTCGTTGGCAAGGTTGGCCACAGGCGCGGTCGCCGAACCGACCTTGCCAATCAGGTCAGGGTTACCGAGCAATTTGTCAACCCACCGGACCCCGTTTTTCTTAACTTCCTGCGCCCTGGCGCGGGTTATCAGGCGCGGAAAATCGATCGCCCATTCATGATCGCCAGGCGTGTAGGGGCATTTGATGTAGCAAAGCTTACACTGAAAACACAGGTCGACAACTTTGTTAACGTCGTCGCCTTTGAGCTTTTTTGTGTCAACTTCGGCGTACTTGCCTTCGGTGCAATAATCATCGATCGCCGCGAACATCGTCGGAAAACTGCCACAGTACTTAATGCACATGCGGCAGTCTGCGCATAGGCTAAAGATCCGCTCGACTTCGGAGCGAAGATCTTTTTCATCGTAATAACGGGGATCGGTGGGATCGTAAGCTGGTTTGTTTGTCACGATACGGTTCCTTAAATGATTTTCTCCAAAGGTTGATCGCCGCAGCTTCAGGGCGACTTAGCGCGGTTAACCGACCCTGGTTTGCGCCGCTCCCCGGGCACGGCGCTCCTTTGACAGTCCGAACAGCGTCCCTCGAAATAAATAGAATAATCCGCTAGAGCGAAACCGCTGCGGCTCACATCGGGCAGATCGCCGATCGACAGCCCCGAAGCCTGAAAGTCTGTCAACTTGCCGCACTTAGTGCAGACCAGGTGATGATGCTGCTCCATGTTGCCGTCGAAGCGGCCGAAGGCTTCGAAGTGATTGGTGCGCCGCGCCAGGCCGAGATCCGCCAGCGTTACCAATGTCCGGTAGACGGTCGTTCGCGACACACCGGGAATACGCTTTTTTACAGCATCGAAAATCTGATCGACGGTAGGATGATCGTCGCGCTCGAGCAGCTCCGTAAAGATAACCCGGCGCTGCACCGTAACCGGTATGCCGCGCTCCCGGCACGCGTTTTCGAGCCGTTTGAGATTGCTGGTTTGAAGCTGTTTTGATGCTCTCAATCTTCTAACTCTCGACCTGAGGAAAAGAATCGCATCTGAGATCAAATAGTGATTGGTAATCTATTGCAACAATTTCCGGGAGTCAACGGACACAACGTTGGGCCCCTAAGCAGCGTCGGCCATCAGGGCAGGGGCGGCCAGCCCTCTAACAATTGACCGTACTTTTGGATCGAGCAGGTCAGCCCGAGCCTCGAGAGCAGATGCCAAATCATCGCCGAATTGCTGGTCACGACCGGGACATGGTGCCGGTCTTCGAGCCGCTGGAGGATCGGCAATGGATCCATCGTCGCACCCTGGAAGTAAATCGCCTGCACGGGCGGGTTTGCGCCAAGGGCGCCCCCGACCAAGCGGAAGAGTTCCTCTCGGCTCAAGTTCACCGGCGATCCGGCTTTGCGGTCTTCAAAGGCCGGGCCGAGTTGGACGGTGAAGCCCAAGTTGTTGAGATGTGCTTTGAGGATTTGGTCAGACGCCGCATCGAACGGCGTCATGAGTAGAACGGTCTTGGCTCTGAACACGGTCAGCGCGGCGACGGCAGACGAAATCGCCCCAACAACAGGCAAGCCGATCGTGTCGCCGAGTTTTTTTTCCAGGCCGGGATTGAAAAGCGTCACGAAGCCCCCGGTCACCATCAGTCCGCTCACATCGTGCCGGCGAACAAAGCTCCCGGCTAGCTCGATGATGCGATCCGTCTTGCCGGCGAGATCTTGATAAGATTCGCCGAGCAGGCCAAGGCCTTCGTGAATCATGGCCACGCCAGGCGGCAAAATATCACCCAGCGACTTAAAGTGCGGACTATGGGGCGTTGCCGGTGATAAGACTCCAATCTGAACGTTGCGGGCTTCTACCATGGAAAATCTCCTGCCCAGAAGGTTTCATACGAACGTCAAGAAAGCGGTTGTTTGACCTGACCCATCCAATCTCGCATAGTCGCTCTGCGGCATGGCGGGTCTCGGAACACCGCGCGGTGTTCGCCAATACTCGCTCGCCGGGCGCAGACACTTGCGCTTGGCTTTTTACTAGGTCGATTTTTTTCTCGGAGGCTTTCCGTGAAGCTAACCATTGCAGCTGTCGATTTGATTAGCAATACATGTTTTCCCGCACTGGCCGCAGACGAGCTAGGGTTCTTTAAGGCCGAAGGGTTGGACGTGCGCATCGAGCTCGCCGCGATGCTCGGTGCCACCAAGGCGCTTCGCAACGGTGATGCCGACGCCATGATGGCGGGTTCTATCCACGATGTTCTGACCGAATTTCCCGACTGGCAAGGCGTCAAGATCGTGGTCGCGCTTTCCCAAGGCACGCCATGGTTACTGACGGTGCGAGCCAACCTTCCCGCCCGGCATGGCGACCTCCAGGCTTTGCGCGGCCTTCGCCTCACAGCCGCTCACGGCCCTGATCTGGCACTGAAGCAAATGCTCCGCGCGGCGGGCATCAATCCTGACCGCGATTTGGAAATCGTCGATTTGCCCGGTGCCAAAGCGCGCGATGTTTCATTTGGTGTGTTTGCAGCGCGCGCGCTCGAAGCGCGGCAGATCGACGGCTTTTGGGCCAACGCCATGGGCGCCGAGAGCGCGGTGAGCCGCGGAGTCGGGAAAATCTTGATCGACGTACGTCGCGGCGATGATCCCGACGAAGTACGCTATTTCACCTTCGCCGGTATAGCGACCACCAATCGCTTCATCGAACGGGAGCCGCTCGCCGTGGCGGCCGCCGTGCGCGCGATTGTGCGCGCGCACAGAGCCCTGCGCGCAGACCCGGCCCTGGCACGCCAGGTCGGTGAGCGAAAATTTCCCCCGGACTCGGCCGCGCTCATCGCGAAGGTAGTGGCGCGCGATATCGAGTTCTACGACCCTGTCATCAGTGAAGACGCCGTCGCTCGAATGAACCGCTTTGCTCAATCGGTCGGTCATCTTTCGCGCTTGGTTCCCTATGATCAGGTCGTCGCGATTCAGTACCGCGACCTTTGGCGAGTTGAGGATTGATTTTAGATGAGGCCGGTTCACAGGGCGGGAAGCGGCCGGGGCCTGGTGACCATTGCGTAAAGCACGCTTGCGATCAGCAGTAAGACCGCCGAAGCCCAGATCATAAGTTCGTAACTGTGCGTGTAGTCGTAGATCGCGCCGGTGATCACCGGACCAATCACGCTGCCCCAGGTCGAGACAAAGCTCATCGAGCCGCGAATCTTCGCGAAGTTTCTCCGGCCGAAATACTCACCCACCGTCGACCAATTCACCGGAAAGGTCGATTCCACGACGCTGAATAACGCGATAAAGATCAGTATCGCCCATTCTGCATGAACGTACGCGAGGATCAACATCCCGCTCGTGGCGAGCAACATGCACGTCGCCATGAGCCTCGGCTTGTTGAGACGATCGCCAATCCAACCGAAAAGAAGGTGAGAAGGCAGAGCCATCAAGGCTTGGGCCGCCAGAAAAAAAGCGGCACGCTGCGGTGTCATGCCTTTCCAAACCATCAGAGCGACATAGTGCACGTTAAGCGCGCTGAGAACGACAACCCGAATTGCCGTGGCGCTGGTCAAAAACCAAAATGCGGAGGTGCGCAAAGCCTGTGCTAGCGTGAAATCCTCCTGTTGTTGCGACTCTAAGCGGGTTACGGCGGCGGAATCTTCATGCCGAGCTGAAGCCTCTCCGCCGTCGGGAATCAGCCCCATGCTCTCGGGCGAGCGCCGCACGAGCAGCGCCAGCGGCAAACCTAGCACTAGGAAGAGAATCCCGCACCCGAAAGCTGCGTTGCGCCAACCGAAGCTATGGACCGCCGCGGACAACACCGGCGTGAAAACAAAGCCGCCGATACCGACGGAGCCGCTGATGATCGCCATCGCCAAAGTCCGCTTGCGAATGAACCAGGTGTTTGCGATCAGCATGGGAGCATCCATGAATCCCGCATGAAACGACAGGGAGACCACGCCCATATATACGATGAGTAGCGCGAGATAACTGTTAACGCCCGCCAGCAGCATGTGGCCGATGCCTGCGGTTAGGATCGCGATGATCATCAGCGGCCTTGGACCATGGCGATCCATGAAATATCCGGCGATCGGTCCTTCGAAGGCGCCCTGGGCGCGCGCCAGGGAAAACACCAGAGATGTCGAGGCGCGGCTCAGGCCGAGATCTTGACTCAACGGCAGAAAGAAAACGGAGAAGCCGTAGAAATATAAGCCGCCGCCCAGGATGCGGAGGATTGAACCCACCGCGATCATGCGCCAGCCAAAATAGAGATCGCCAATCCGATAGTTGAGTAAGCGCAGCAAATGAATCCTTATAAATTTAATCGCTATCTCCGACGTGGAAGGATGACAAGGTAGAATCCTCAAAGTAGCCGAGGGTGGAATCGAATTCAACGAAACGCGCTAGCTTCAAGCGCCGCGGGTCATACTCCCGGCGGCCTGACTCCTAATATTCCCGAGCCGAACTCGCGCAGCACGCTTTTCAAGGTGTCGAAGTCGGCCAGGCTCCTGAGCGCCGCGAAGGTTGGAAATATCATCGGTAGCTCGCCGCGCTCGTGGCGTTGCATGGCGTTCTCGGGAGTCAGCCAGAGGCTGTGCGCGACCTCGTAGGATGTCGCAAGTGGGGTTTGATCTTCTGGCAGCGCGGCGACGAAAAAACGCGTATCAAAGCGCAGCGCTTCCTGTGCGGGCGTTTGCCAGTGAGAAAAGTGGCCCAAGCCGGTCAGATCGCAATAGAGATCTTCGCCCTCCAGTAGCTCCACAAAACTCAGGGAGTTTTCCAGCAACGCCTGGTGCTTTTCAGCCAGCCGATGCGTTTGCAACTCGTCGATCGGGCACCGTTCGCCAGAAGGATTCGCGGCGAATAGAACTCCCACTTCTTCAAAAAGCTCGCGGATCGCAGCGACCCAAAAGCCGAGCGCTTGTCGGCCGCTCGATTGCGCGCCGACGATCTTGCGCGCCTGCTCGCCTGTCAGACCGGTGCAACGCCCAAGCATACGATCCGAAACATCGTCTTTGGTGACAACCCCTCCTGGATAGCAGTACATGCCGCCGAGAAACGGCATCCCTTCAGGACGCTTCGTGAGAAAGACTTCAAATTCTCGGCTGTCCGCTTTGCGGAGCAAGATGACGCTCGCTGCCGGCCGCGGCTTTTGGTCGTCGCTCACCCAACCTCGAGCGCCGCCGCGGCGCCAAATGAGTTGCGGCACGGTGCACCGGCGCAGTGAAAAAAATCAAAGCGCGAATTGCCAGCTATGAAGAAGACGATGCTCGAGGAGACTGTGCCCGACGTTTTACGGTGAACGCAAATAGCGTCATTCGGATCGGTTAGCGCCGGGCCTAAATCATGATCGCCGAGCACCGATTGTAAGCCGGCGATCGCTAGAGATCGATCCATTGACTTTGCATCGAACTGCGCACCGAACCGGGAGAAAAGGGCGTGAGCCCGCTCGGCCTTCGCTGAATGCAAATCAAAATGCGCGGCGCTGCTGAACACATGCAGGCCCGGTGGCAGCGCTTGAGCGAAAATCGTCTGCGCGTTGTTGTAAGAAGCGTAAGCCTGTCCAGGATCGGCCACGACCGCGGTAAACGGCTGATAGCGCTCCCGATGATCGCGGATAAAGGAGTCGGCGGCGGCGGCCGAGCGGTGTCGAAGCAAGTCCATGCAGAGCAATCCGCGCGACCGGACCCCGTTCGCCGGCAGCGTGTTCCCTTGGATCCGGCGGTTAAGAATGGCTGCAATGACACCGTGCTCATTGACCCCCAGCCAGGTTCCCCCTGCACGGAGATCCTTGCCTGCGATGATTTTTGGCTGGGAATGCAGCACAGCCGGAGCGTGCCACGGCCGATCGTACTGTTCGTCGCGATTGGCCGCGACCAACAACGGATACTGTTCGATCGCTTGGAAAAAAATGGCGAGCGTGCACACGGTCCAAGCTTTAACGAATGCGCCACCTTTGTGCAATCTGCCGCCGGTCTTCATTGTCGTGATCGAGCGATTGTGTTAGCCTCAGAAAATTGGAAAGGGCAATCATGTTTCAATCCGTGGACGAAGTGATCGCGAGTTTTGGCGCGCATAAATACATTTGCAACAAGAACGTTGCAACGGTGGTTTATCTTGGTACGAGCCTGCAGAAACCGATTCTGGTCGAAGGGCCCGCCGGGGTAGGGAAGACCGAACTGGGCAAGGTGCTTGCTGACGCGCTCGGCATGGAGCTGATTCGCTTGCAGTGTTATGAGGGGCTCGATGAAGCAAAGGCGCTTTACGAGTGGGAGTACGCCAAGCAGCTCCTTTACACGCAGATCCTGAAAGAGAAGATCAGCGATATTCTGCAAGGGTCGCAGACCTTGCAGGAGGCGGTCGATTCGGTCGCCAAGCAGGATGGGGTCTTCTTCTCCGACCGCTTTTTGCTGCCGCGACCGTTGCTGCGCGCGTTGCTTTCGCAGCAGCGCTGCGTGCTTTTGATCGATGAGATCGACAAAGCCGATGCCGAATTCGAAGCTTTTCTCCTGGAGGTGTTGAGCGATTTTCAAATCTCCGTTCCCGAGATCGGCACGCTCAAGGCAAAACACATTCCGCTGGTTATTCTGACGAGCAACAATAGCCGGGAAATGTCAGACGCGCTTAAGCGTCGTTGTCTGCACCTTTATATCGATTTTCCCGAGTTTGAGCGTGAGCTGGAAATCATCAAGCTCAAAGTGCCCGAGGTGGGCGATCATTTGGCGAAGGAGGTGGTGCGGCTCCTGCACCGCTTGCGCAAGCTCGATTTGAAAAAGATTCCGAGCATCAGCGAAACTCTCGACTGGGTAAGAGCGCTGACCTTGCTCAATGTCAAGCAGCTCGACCAAGCGCTCGTCGAGGAAACGCTTTCAACGCTGATGAAATATGAGGCCGACATTCGCAAAGCTCGCAGCGAGCTCAAAGCCTACCTTGCAGAAAAGCAGATGCAGCGCCCTAGCGCCGGCGCCGACAAGGATCACTTGCACTGAGTTCTCCGTTACGGTTTTGACATGGAGGATCGGATCATCGAATTTGCCGGTGTCTTGAGGCGCAACGGCATCCGTGTCTCGTTATCGGAGAACATCGACGCTTTTCGCGCCCTCAACTTGATCGGCGTCGGCGATCCGTGGCGCTTCCGCGATTCTCTACGGGCGACCATGATCAAGCGCGCCGGCGACGTGAAGCCGTTTGAGGAACTGTTTGATTACTTTTTTCTCGGCCTCGGCCAGGCGCTGGACGCGGTCGATCGCCGGCTCATGGAAGAGCTCGGCCTCACACCTGAACAGTTCCAACAAATGCTCGAGCAGATCCGCCGCCTGCTCAAAGAGAGGGAAGGGGATTTATCTAAGTTAACACGCGCCCTGTTGCAAAACGATCGCGGCGAGATCGAAAAGCTTTTACGCGAGTCGATGCAGCAGGAATTCGAACAGGGCACACCGGAGAATTTCCGCCTGACGCCGTACACGCGCATGGCAGCGCGTCTGCAACTCGATCGCGTGCAAAGTGAGATCGAGCGTTTCAAAGGAACGCTGCAAATGCTCGGTCAGCAAGGCGAGGACCTGCAAAACGTAATGCGCTACCTCGACGAGCGCATGCGCGACTTGAATCGGTTGTTGCGCGAGATCATCCAGCAGGAACAGCGCAAGAAAGGCTTGGAGACGCGGGACACCTCACCCCCGGGCACACTGGCGGACAAGAGCTTTGCGTTCTACACGGAGGACGACATTCGGCGCATGAACGACGCGGTCGCGCGGCTGGCGCAGCGGCTCAAGAATCGCTTGTCGGTTCGGCGCAAGCGGGCGGCGCGCGGCCGCTTCAATATCAAAGCGACTTTGCGTACGAACCTGCAGTTCGGTGGCGTGCCATTCCATATTCAATTGGACCGGCGCAAAAAGACCAAGCCGCAGGTGATGGTATTATGCGACATCTCCGACTCGGTACTTAACGCGTCGCGCTTCATGTTGCAATTTGTCTACTCGGTCCAGGATCTTTATTCCAAAGTACGCAGTTTTGTCTTTGTTGCCGACCTCGGCGAAGTGACCGAATTGTTTGGAGAGCACGATATTCAAAGCGCGGTCGAGGCGGCGTTGAAGGGCGACGTCGTCGACGTGTTTTCGCACTCGAACTTCGGCCGCGCCTTCGAGCAATTCCACAACAACTATTTCGCGGCGGTGAACGGCAAGACCACGGTGCTAATTATCGGTGACGGCCGCAACAACTATAACCGACCGAACGAGTGGGTCCTGCGCGAGATCCGCCGGAAGGCCAAGCAGCTCATCTGGCTCAATCCCGAGAGCCGCATGACCTGGGGTATTGGTGACAGTGAAATGCCGCGCTACGTACCCTATTGCCACGTTGCCGAGGAATGCCGCAGCATCAGTCAGCTTTACAAGATCGTCGACTTGATCGTGCCGTGAGCAAAAATCTTTACATCCAGACCTATGGCTGCCAGATGAATCAGTATGATTCGGAGCGGATCGCCCGGATCCTGGCGCAGCAGGGTTACCGGCAAACTGATCGGATCGATATCGCCGACTTGATTCTGCTGAATACGTGCAGCGTGCGTGACAAGGCCGAACAGAAAGTCTACAGCGTGCTGGGAAGTTGGAAAGATCTTAAAACGATCCGCGCAGGCGTGATCATCGGCGTCGGCGGTTGCGTAGCGCAGCAGCAAGGGGACGTGTTGTTAAAGCGCGTGCCGCACCTTGATTTGGTGTTCGGCACGCAGAACATCCACAAGCTACCGGAAATGATCGAGCAGGTCGAGGCGGCGCAGGCGCGGCCCGTAGAGACCGCCTTTTACCGCGATCCCGCCTACATGGAGGACGCCCACGCGCAACCGGAAGTATGCGGCGTGAAGGCGTACGTCACGATTATGCAGGGATGCAACAAGGTTTGCAGTTTCTGCATCGTGCCGCACGTGCGAGGGCGTGAGCTGAGCCGGCCGAGCGCGAAGATTGTTGCCGAAATCGAAGCTTTGGTGGAGCAAGGTGTCCTGGAAGTCATGCTCTTGGGGCAGAACGTCAATTCGTATGGCAAGCTCACGTCGGGCGAACTGAGTTTTGCCGAGCTGCTCCGGCGCGTCGACTCGATTGCCGGAGTTGAGCGGATCCGATTCACTACGTCGCATCCGCAGGATCTCTCACCCGAGCTCATCGATGCGTTCGCCGCGCTCGACCATCTGTGCGAGCATCTTCACTTGCCGGTTCAATCAGGGTCTGACGCTGTCCTCGCGCGCATGCGCCGCGGCTACACGCGACAGGAATATCTTGAGCGTATCGCACGATTGCGCCAATGTTGTCCGGAAATCGCTTTGAGCACGGATATCATCGTCGGATTTCCCGGCGAAACCGACGCGGAATTCGCCCAAACGCTAGAATTGCTCGAGCAACTGGAGTATGATGAAATCTTCTCGTTCACATATTCGCCGCGGCCGCAGACCGTTTCAGCAAAAATTTATGCCGACGATGTTCCCGCAAATGCAAAAAAGGAGCGTCTCACCCAAGTGCAGATGCTGCAACAGGGGATATCGCTGGCAAAGAACCGGCGGCGCATCGGGGCGATCGAAGAAATTCTCATTGAGGGGCCGTCCAAGCGCAAGAATGGCCAGATGATGGGGCGCACCCGCGGTAATCGCATCGTCAACCTCGCCGGTGGTGTAAATCTCGTTGGCCGGCTCGTCCCGGTCAGGATTATTGGCGCCACGGCGAACTCGTTGCTTGGCGAAAGGATGTCGACTAAATCTAGTTTAAATTCCCAGCAAGAAGGGGACATGGCATGAAAAAGGAAGATACCATCCAAATGTCGGTTGGCGGCTTGACCCTCGATCCGGTAACCAAGACGCCGATCGTTATCCTCAAGGATACCGAGAACAAGCTCAATTTGCCGATTTGGATCGGATTGTTGGAAGCCACTGCCATGGCCACTGAGATTGAGGGGATCAAAATGGCACGACCGATGACCCACGATCTTCTCAAGACGATTCTCGTCGAATTGGGTGGTTCCGTCGAATCGGTGGAGATTACCGAACTCAAAGAAAATACTTACTACGCGGCGGTCAATTTAAGCGTCGGCGGGCGCAGGATGATCATCGACTCGCGGCCTAGCGATGCGATCGCTCTGGCGCTGCGCACGAAGAGCCCGATCTTTGTTGCCAAAGCCGTTCTAGAGGCTTCCAGCATGCTGCAGCAGAATGAAGAAAGCGGCGAGCGACCGGTGGAGAATGTGTCCAACGTTTCCAAAGAAAAATGGGCTGAGATCCTGGAGAAGATGGCCCCGGAAGATTTCAAATACAAGCAATAGGCAATTCACTCTTCGTGCGATGCGAATCCCCCCGGTCGGTCCCTAGGAGCCGATCGAATCTCCGGCCTGTTTGAGATCAGGCAGCAATGGCAACCGCAAGCAAGCGAATCACCAGAAAACAACTGCGCGAGCCGGACTGGTTTCAGGTCTCGACCGAAAACCTGATTGAATACGTCAAGCGCCACCGGAACTTGGTGCTTGGGGTGCTCGCCGGCTTACTTTTGCTCGGCGCAGCAATGTGGGGCTTGCAGGTCTTCAAGCAGCGCCAAAACGTCGCGGCCGCGGCGGAGTTCACCAAAGCGATGGAGCTTTATCAGGCCGATAAACATAATGAGGCCATCGCTGCTTTCGAGAATGTGAAAGCTTACCGCTGGTCGCGGTACTCGGTTCTCGCGCACCTCTATTTGGCCAACAGTTACCTGGTAACCGACAATCTTGACAAGGCGATCAACGAGGGGCAGCGCTCGCTCGCCGCAACGCGGCCGAACAGCCTCTATCGGCAAATCGCCCTGACCACGCTGGCGACTGCCGAAGAGCGCAAAAACGAATGCAAGTCTGCAATCGAGCATTATAGCGAAGCTCAGCGGATCGCCGGCGCCCTGGAAAGCCGGGCGACACTCGGCAAGGCTCGCTGTGCGGAAGCGCTAGGAGATACCCCGGCGGCGCTTGCCGCTTACAAGGAATACGTCAAGGATAACCCAGGCTCACCGTTAGCAGTGAAGGTCGCCGAACTGGAAGCCAAAGCCCCGGCATCAGTGCCCTCCAAGTAGGTCTTAGTTCTCCGCCGCGCCAAGAAGAACAGTTTGTTTGTTGATCCAGTGTTTCGTACATGTAACGTCTGATAAGATATATTATGTAAACTTTGGTATTTCTGAGCAACTTTTTAGACACGCTTCCCTCGTCCCCCTTCTCCCGCGAGATTCTTAGGAGGTTAGCTTATTTCAGCAGAGAATTGGTGAGCTAGAAGTAACGCCAGAGCCACCATTTTTCGAACCCAAGCTTGGCCCAATAAATGAACCTCGATGGTCCCCAGGTTCTCGCTTCGGTAGCGCCGAACGGCGGCCAGCCAGCGGGATAAATCGTGCGGTTCGCAGCGGCGCGTCCAGCGCCAAAGGCCAACAGTCATATAGTGTGCAGCCATAGATCGACCGGGCGGCCCTTGCCGGTGATCTCGGCAGCCAGATTGTGCGCTAAGACATCCGCTTCCTGATGGGCCACGCCGCCCGACTTGGAAGCCGGCATGTCGGCACAGTCGCCGATGGCGTAAACGTTGTCCCACTTGGTGCGCATGGTTTCATAGTCCACGCGAATTCCGTTTTCGGTTTCGGCAAGGCCGCAATCAAAGAGCACTTGCGCGGGCCGATGCGGCGGGACCATGACCAGTAAATCGTACGGAATTTTGTAGCCGTACAACCCGGTGACTTCCTTCGCTTGCGGGTCGATAGAGCGCACGACGAATTCGTAATGCTGCTTGATATTGCGCCGGCGGCTTTCGTCATCCATCCAGACAACCGGATTACGATGCTCGCCCGCAGGCTCGGGATCCCGAGTAAAATACTCGATCGCTACTCGGTCGCGAATGCCGCGTTTCTTAAAATAACTATCGAGCATCCACTGCGCTTCGTATGGCGCCGGTGGGCAGCGATAAGGCCCCAGCGGCACGCCAACAACCACGCGGCCGCCGCGGAACGATTCCAAAGTGTCATGCAGCCGTAGCGCGCTTTCCAATTCCCAAGGATGAATGGAAGCTTCCGCAAAGCCCGGCACGAGATCCGGCCTCACCTGCATGCCGAGCGCGACAATCAGATAGTCGTAATCGATCTTTTGATTTTGCAGCTCGACTTGCTGGCGGTTTGGATCGATGCCGCAAACTTCGGATTGGATAAATTTGACATTGCGTTTGGCCAAATGGGCTAGGCTGCGGGTGATATCCGTCGCGCGCCGCTCGCCGACCATGACGAACAAGAACGCCGGCATGAAAACATGCTCGGCGCGCTTGTCGACTAGAACGACATCATGTCGGTCGCCAAGCTTTCGGCCCAGATTGGTGGCCGCCACCACACCACCGCTACCGCCGCCCAAGACGACGATCCGCTTGCGGCCATTAGAATATGCCATCGCTGCGTTACCGAGGTGAAGACAACCCGCCACGGCTTCCGTGGCGTTGCTGCCAGCGGATCGCCAAGCCTTTTAAGTCCCGCAGCCTCTGTTCCCGCCACAGTTCATGCTCGCGCCGACCCGCGCGTGTAAGTTCCTTGCCGAACTGGGAAGTTACGTGAAGAAACCAAAGAATTGCTTTATCCGAATAATCTCTCATCCATTCCATGAGCGAATCTCAACAAAACTGCGGCGCGTTGTCTGGAGAAGCTTATTGTTTTCACCGCCTTCGGTTGAATCAGGACCTAGCGACGATTAGCGGAGGAAAGTATCCTCCTGTCGCAGTTTCTCGCCCGCCTGCAGCAGGCCTTGGGGCGTCGGTCCCGCCTCACCGACCAGTCCGACCTGGCGCAGAAACTGGCCGATCTGTTCATGGTCACGCGGGCTTACCGGTGCGTACGGCCGGCAGGGATTGCCGATATCGACGCCAAAGTGCTTCATGGCGGATTTCATCACCGGCGGGAGGCCGTAGGCGGCCCATTTTCCGGGGAACAATGCGTAGCAGCGGGCCCAGAAACGCGCCGTCTCAAGGTCCCCTGCTCGGAACGCCTTGACAATCTGCGCACCGATACGGGTACCCGGTGGCGGCATCGTCGCGCCCGAACCGCCGAGCATCAGTGTGACCAGCAGCGGTTGCATCGTTGTAAAATAGTGGCCGCGGCCCGCCAGTTCAATTTGCTCAATTAGTCTGGATATTTTTGTAATATCCCGCGAGCTTTCCTTGAAGTAGCGAATGTTGTCAATCTCGCTGATCTTAACGAACGCGTCCTGCGGCGGATCGGCGCCTGGGCCGGGGTTGTGATAGCAGGTTACCGGTAGCGGACTCGCGGACGCGACCTGGGTGTAAAATTCCATTAGCTCGGCGATGGTCGGTTGTCCGCCCCAGGGTCGCAACGGCATCAGTACCTGGATGAAATCACCGCCAACCTTTGCCGCGTACTCAGCCAGTTCAATGACCTCGCGCGGGGCCGGACTCGAGCAGCCGAGAATCACCGGCACCCGTTTGCCGATCATCTCGGTGGCGACCCGCAACAACTCCTTGCGTTCGTCACGCGAGAGCATGGTGTATTCGGCCGCCTCGACGGCGGCGACCGTGATGGCGTCGCAGTCGGGCACGAGAAACTCAATTTCCCTTGCGAGCGCCTTGTAGTCGACGCGATCGTCCTCGCCAAACGGCGTCA
>DATBMR010000100.1:0-9165 GCA_036554745.1 Binatia bacterium | reverse complement strand
GGATGTAAGTACGACATCGGCGGCCTCGGCGACTTCGCGTGCCGAGCCGCCCCACGATGCGCCAGCCTTCAGGTGCGCCGCGGCCGCCTCATGCCGGATATCGTTGACGACGATCTCGTAGCCCGCCGCGCGCACGTTGAGTGCCATGCTGCCGCCCATGGTCCCTAATCCAATAAACCCGACTTTCATTTAAGTCTCCTCCAGGCGTTGAGCGCTGGCTCCATTCATATAGTCTCGCCCGTTTCGTTTAAATAGCTCATTTGGCAGACGCTCTCCTCCAGGATCCAAACCCAGGGTGCCAAAAACCTAACCCTGTGAAAAAAGCTGATACAGCGCCGACTCCTAGCAGGTTGCTGAAAAAGACTCATATCCTTCGTTGCGCTCTATCGTCTCGCTACCACGTACGCGCTAAGTACGCCTCCGCTCGCCGATTTTTCGCGCGCCTCGGCTCTGAGATCTTTTTGAGCAGCCTGCGACCTGGGTTTTTCATCACCCTGCTAGGAGAAGCGATTCCGGACGTTCGTACCTCGACAAACCTCGCCCGCTTATTCGTAAAGATGCAACTTTCTGGCGCAAACCCAAGTCGCTGGTGCCGCTGGGATGCCAAGGGAGGCGAACTGCTGATGAAAGCCGCACTGTCGGAACATCGTGCAAGCGCCAATCGTAAAGCATGATCCGGTTCGGCTGGCTTCGCGGCTTCGGGTCACGCCTCGGACCGGATGTCAAAGTTCTCACGGTAGGGCAACTCGATGATGAAGCGGCAAAACTTGCCGCGCTCGCTTTCAGCGCGGATCTCACCGCCATGATCCTTGATAATGCCAAAGACGACCGACAAGCCCAAGCCGCTGCCCTCGCCGATGTCCTTGGTCGTGAAGAAGGGGTCGAAGATACGGCCGATGTTTTCCGGCGCAATCCCTGCGCCGTCGTCTTCGAAATAGATTCGCATGCCGCTGCCGTTGGAGTGAAGCCCAGAATTGCGCGGTTCCACTCGGATCTTGATCGATCCTCCTGGTTCGAGCGAATAGATCGAGTTGGTATAAAGGTTGATAAAAACTTGTTGGAGTAACTCGGCATCCGCACGGATCGGCGGCAAACTCTCGGGCACTGCCATTTCGATGCGGATCGCTTTGTTGACGATTTGGTGCTCGACCAAATCCTTCACGCGCTCGAGAATGTCGGTGATCCGGACTTGGCGAAATACCGGTTCCCGGCGCCTGGAGAAGTCAAGCAACTGGCGCACGATGGCCGCTATGCGCTCGCTTTGCGAGCCGATGATATGCAGATTCGTGGCTATCTCTTCGGCGCTCCGCGTGCGCCGCAGCAGGTGCTCGGCCCGACCGGAAATGATGTTGAGCGGTGTGCCGATCTCGTGGGCGAGACCCGCGGCGAGCTGTCCAACGGACGCCAACCGCTCCGAACGGCGCAGCTCCTGCTCCAACTTGAGCTTTTCAGCCTGCTCCGCCACCAACCGTTGATAGCTCTTTTGCAGCTCTTCCGACATCAGATTGAACTCCCGTGCCAACTCGGCGACCTCGTCATGACCGCCGATCTCGATCCGTTGCCGCCACTGGCCATGGCCCACCTCGCGGATCCGCTCGATTAATCGTTGCACCGGGCGGGCGATGCTGTGCTGCACAATGAACCAGACCAGCACCGAGAGCACCAACACCAACGCGGTGCTGGTTGCGACAATTCGGTTGCGCCGTTCGGCGATCGAGGCGACCAGGCCGGAGCCGTGCCGGGCCAAAAGAAACGCACCGACCGCTTCGCCGCGAAAATTGAAAATCGGTTCGATGCGATAATAGATCAGCGTCCCGTGGTTGCGAACGTACCCTTCGGTTGCGGTTTTGTCGCGAAGCGCGGGTCGGGGATCGAGTTTGAGGATGTGCATCGGATCGAGTTCAGGAAAGTCATCCGGAAAGTTCAATGAAGAAGAGACCGCAACCGGCCGGGCCTCGACATCGTAGACGATCAGTCCGTGAATGTTGCCACGCGGGGCCACCGCGCGCGCGAATTCTTGAGTCGCCCGGATATTTTGCTCATCGGCATAGATGTCTCTAAGAGCCACCCGCACCGCCTGCGCAAACCCGCGCATGCCTAGGCGGATGCCTCTCATGACGTTTTCCTCGTCCTGTCGGATACTGAAATAACCATGCACGGTCATTGTCAATGCGACCGTGAGGACGATCAACACAATGATCTTGGTGCCAAGCTTCATGACGTTCCCATCCCAGCGCGAGCAATTTCCGGTCCGACTTCGCTATCGCGCGATTCGTGCGCAAACAGGCTCGGTAACCGCGGCGTGCTACAGCCGGCAAGGACAGCAACGCAAACATGATGTTGCAACTTGCCGCGCCCCTGTAGGAATTCGCTGCGCTCGCACTTCTCTCAGCGGTTTAATAGCTTATACCGTCGCGCTGCCGGTTTTATTTTTTTTCGTGTGGCCATTTGCAACGGCGGTTTTTCACTTCGGTGAGGACACTATCTAAGTCGCTGTTTTTCCTCGTCGAGCTCAGTACTGGCGCATTCTTCGTTTGGCACTCGGGTTGCTCATCACGAGATCATCACAGAAGAGCTAACGTCTATCATAGAAAGGGGGTGAAACCGATATGAAGAAAGTGATGATCGCCTTGGCAATCGTTTTTGCGTTTAATCTGATCAGCTCGATTACCAACCTGTCCGCGCCGGTGAGCTTCGCGCAGGAGGAGCCGGCACCGGAGCCGAAGCCGGAAAAACCCGGTGAATAACCGCGCTAAATGTTAAACCTCTCAGCACGGGTTGCTGGCGCGAGGGATTGACCCCTCCCGCCAGCAACCACTTCGCTTGCTCCCGTCACTGTCTCTTGATGGAAAAATCGACCTCGCTATGCTGGGCGGGGTGCCACTGCGGATCGATCCGGGAAACCCTCGCGCCCGGTGGCCCTTTCCAGCACCAGGAAATTAGTTTTTCAAGCTGATTTCTGGACCCCTCGGCAACCGCCTCCACCGAGCCATCGGGGCAATTTCTCACCCAACCCGTCAAGCCGAGTTTTTGCGCCTCGTGGAGCATCGAGGCTCGATAGTAGACCCCTTGGACACGCCCGCGAATCACCAGATGCACACGGGCAGCTTCGCTACGACTCTCCATGAGGATTACTCCGCCGAAGGTTTAGCCGCGGGCGCAACCGTATGAGCCGCCGCTCGAGTATTCTCATACCACCGATGCCGTAGACTTCGCCGCCTAACCGGTGGAACGAAATATAAAATATTTGACAGCACGGTTTGACTTTTGTAGGCTGGCGCCGCTTTGAGGACGCGGTTACCGAAGAGCGCGCCGAGCGAGTGTTGCGAAACCCGTTTGAGGCCTTGCCCTTTGGCTAAGTCGATCCCGGCAGAGTGGAGTCGTTGATTCAACAAGGAGGGCCAAATGGGAGCAAAGCTATATGTCGGCAACCTTCCGTACAGTGTCACGGAGGAAAGACTCCAGCAACATTTCGCGCAGCACGGCTCGGTGATCAGCGCGCGCATCATTACCGACAAGTTCAGCGGCCGATCGAAGGGCTTCGGCTTCGTCGAGATGGGTTCCGAGCAAGAAGCCGAAAAGGCGATCGCCGCCCTCAACGGCACCGACTTTGAGGGCCGGAACATCGTGGTCAGCGAGGCCCGCCCCCAAGCGGCGCGGGAGCCGCGCCCCGGAGGATCGGGCGGCTTCGGCGGTGGCCGGGCACCACGGCGCGACCGTTATTGATTACGATAACAAATCGAGAAACTCCGCTTCCGTCAGGATCCGCACGCCTAGCTCTTGAGCTTTTTTGAGCTTGGAGCCCGGATCCGCTCCCGCGATCACATAGGTCGTGCTTCGGCTCACGCTCGAAGCGACTCGCCCGCCAAGCGCCTCGATCCGCTTCTGGGCTTCGGGCCTCGACATGCTTTCCAAGCTGCCAGTGAGCACAAAACTCGCCCCGCTTAGGCTGCCGGTTTTTTTTGCTTCCGCTCTGAGAGTTATTCCAGCCTGCAACAGCTTTTCAACGACTCGTCGATTGGTTTCCTGAGCGAAAAAGCGCGCGATACTTTTCGCCACCTCCGGGCCGATTTCTCGTACCTCCATCAATTCTTCCGCTGGGGCTTGTTCGATTTTTCTCAAGTCGCCGAAATGCTCGGCCAAAAGTCGTGCCGTGGCCTCGCCGACGTGACGGATACCCAATGCGGTTAGAAAGCGCGGCAGGGTTGAGCTCTTGCTGCGCTCCAAGGCGGCGAGGAGATTTTGCGCCGATTTCGCCGCCATGCGATCCAACCCCGCCAGTTGCTCCTTGGTCAAGGCGTAGAGATCGGCGACGTCACGGACCAACCCGCGCTCGACCAGCTGGTCGACCAGCTTTTCGCCCAATCCTTCGATGTCCATGGCGCCGCGCGAACCGAAAAAAGTCAGGCTCTCTTTAAGCTTGGCAGGACAGGAGATGCCGATGCAGCGATAAGCCGCCTCGCCCTCCTCACGGAACACTTCCGAGCCGCAAACCGGACAGCGGTCCGGCATGACAAACTGTCTTTCTTTGCCGGTGCGCCGTTCCGCCAGCACATTGACCACGTAGGGAATCACGTCGCCGGCGCGCTCCACGACGACATAGTCGCCAATGCGGATATCCTTGCGGGCGATTTCGTCCATATTATGGAGCGATGCCGCTTTAACCATGACGCCGCCGATCGGCACCGGCTCGAGGCTCGCTCCCGGCGTCAAAGTGCCGGTGCGGCCGACTTGCGCCTGAATATCGAGGATCCGGGTCACCGCCTGCCGTGCCTTGAATTTGTACGCGATCGCCCAACGCGGTGAGCGCGCAATTTGGCCGAGGCGCTGCTGCAGCGAAATGTTGTTAACCTTCACGACCAAGCCGTCGATTTCATAAGGCAGTTCGTCGCGCAGGGCTTCCATCTCGTCACGATACCGAAAAATCTCCTCTAGCCCCGCGCACACGCGCCCGAGTGGCACGGGCTTTAATCCCCAATCCTGAATCGCCTCACGGAACGCCATATGGCTGGCAAAGCTCGCGCCTTCGACCACGCCGAAGCCGTGACAGAAAATATCCAACGGCCGCTTGGCGGTGATTGAAGAATCGAGTTGTTTGAGCGACCCGGCGGCAGCGTTGCGCGGGTTGGCAAAAACCGGCCGGCCTTCCTCCTCGCGCTCGCGGTTCATTTGCTGGAAAGCCCGACGCGGCAGGAAGACTTCACCGCGCACCTCAAGGCGCTGTGGCAGGACGCCTGCACCGTTTCGCAATGTCAAAGGAATCGAACGTATGGTTTTCAAGTTATGCGTAATATCTTCGCCATTGACGCCGTCGCCGCGCGTCGAACCCACCGTGAATCTCCCGTCGATAAAAACCAGCTCGACCGCCAAACCATCGATCTTCGGTTCGACGGCGTATTCCAGAGTCTTGTTATGTTTCAGAAAGCGCTGGATCCGCTCTTCGAACTCCCGGAGCTCTGCGGGATCCGTCGCGTTGTTGAGTGACAACATCGGCAACGAATGCTGCACCGTGGCGAACTTTGCCAGCGGCGGCGCACCGATCTTTTGCGTCGGCGAATCGGGTAGCGCCAACTCGGGATGCTCGCGCTCCAGCTCGATCAGCCGGCGAAACAAACGATCGTAGTCGGCATCGCTGATCAGCGGATTGTCGAGAACATAATATTGATAGTTGTGTTTCTCGATCTCTCGCCGCAGCTCGAGAATTTCCTGCTGTGCGCGATGGTCGGATGTCTTCATAAAACTGCCCGAACTCAACGAGATGCTCCGCTACGGCCGCCAAACTTGGCCAATAAATTAACACAGTCACTTTGCTGAATGAAGCTACTCGAGCGCTTCGTTGACCCCCCCTACCTCTTGTGTTAACCCTTCAACTGATGACCACCCGCTCATTTCGGGCGACGATCTTAGCGTTGCTTCTAAGCGGCTGCGCGCCTACCGTTCCCGAGCCCCAACTACCTCTCGATAACCTGATTTTGACACCCGATGCCGCGCCATTTCGAAACCAGCCCAAGATTGAAATCCCAGCCGAAGCGGCGGCGATCCAGCACTTTCTGAAAGCACAGATGCTGTTGGGCGAGGGCGACTTCGATGCTGCCTTGAAAGAATTTGAAAGCGCTTCACAGGCGAGTCCCGACGATGCATTCCTGCATTTCCGCTTGGCAGCGTTATATCTGCGCAAAGGCGATTTAAAGAAGGCGATGGGCGAAGCCGAGACGGCGGTGCGACTCGACCCTCAGAGTGTCGATCATCACCTGCTGCTCGCGGGGCTTTACTCGTCGCTCGGCGAAAATCAAAAAGGGATTGACCAATACAACGAGGTCCTAAAGCTCGATCCGAAAAATCACGAGGCGTTGCTATATCTGGGTGCGCTTTACTTGCAGATCGACGATCTGCCGCGCGCTGGCGAACGGCTCGAGGAGTTGCTGAGGCTTCACCCCGACTCCGCCTTGGGCCATTATTATCTTGGTCGCGTGCGCGCCAAGAGTAAACTCTATCTTTCCGCCGAGCAGAGCTACCGCAAGGCGTTGGAACTCAATGCCAAATCCGAACCGGTTTTGTTGGATTTGGCGCTGGTTTATGAGCTGCAGGGCAAGACCGAGGAGGCGATTCAGACTTACCAGAGCCTGCTGCAAGTGAATGCGAAAAACGTCTGGGCGCGCCGACGATTGGGGGAGCTTTACGTCGGCCAGAACAAACTGGACGAAGCGATGCGCCAGTTCGAATCACTGCAAGGATCGGAAGTCGACCCGCGTGAGACGCGGATCAAGATCGGACTCATCTCTTTTGAAAAAGGCGATTTCGAGCGCGCCGCGACGGAATTCAATCTCGTCCTCGCCGGAGACCCCGAGAACGACCGCGCGCGCTACTATCTAGGCGCCACCTATGTCGAAATGAAGGCGGAGGACAAAGCGCTGGAGGCTTTTGAGCGCGTGCCCGAAAAGAGCGAGCTTTACGTCGATGCGCGCGTGCAAGCGGCTTATTTGTACGATCGCAAAGCACAAACCGAGAAGGCGATCGAAGTCCTGCAGTCGGTGCTCAAAAGGCGCAATGATCGTAAAGAAATCTACGCTTTTCTGAGCTCGCTCTATCGCAAGTCCAAGGACTACCCCAAAGCAATCCAGGCGATGGAGCGCGTGGTGAATCTGGATCCAAAGAACGACGAAGCTTACTTTCAGCTCGGTGCTCTTCATGACGAAAACAAGAACAAGGAACAATCGATCGCGAGTATGAAGAAAGCGATCGAGCTCAATCCGAGAAATGCCGCGGCGCTTAACTACCTCGGCTATACTTGGGCAGAAATGGGCGTGCAACTCGAACAAGCGGAAGAGTTGATCCTGCGCGCGCTTAAAATCCAGCCCAATGACGGCTTCTACATCGACAGTCTCGGCTGGGTGTATTACCAAAAAGGCGACTACGCTCGTGCTGTCGAACAGCTGGAGCGCGCGGTCGAGATCACCGTTGACGATCCGACGATTATCGAGCATCTCGCCGACGCTTACGAAAAAATCGGCAAAACGGACGGGGCGCTGGTGCGCTACCGCGAAGCTCTCAAGCACTCGAAGGAAAGTGACCAGATCCAGCGCATCCGAGAAAAAATCCAGCGCCTGGAGAAAAAGATTTGACTCCATCCGTCGGGCGTCCTGCAGGTGCCCTGTTCCGGGCATTCCACCTCTTTATACTCGCAGCGCTTTTTTGGGGACTGGGCTGTGCGACGGTCGAGCCGCCATCGGCGCCTCCATTGCCCGCGCCCGAGTGGCAGCCGAATCAATTGCTCGAGTCGATCGCGCAGCGCCGCGAGAGGTTTCGCTCGCTGCGCGCGCTGGCGCAGGTGGAATATGCGGGCCCGGAAGGCAAACACGGCTTTCAGGAGGCGGTGGTCGTGCAGCGGCCCGACCGGCTGCGGCTGGAGACACTGAGCATGCTCGGAGCGATTCTGATTTTCACGGCCAACGAAAAAGAACTTGTCGGCTACCATCCACGCGAAGGCGTGTTCGTGCGCGGCCCGGCCACCAAAGAGAACTTGCAGCGCTATACCAAGATTCGTTTGGAGCTTGACGAGATCACCATGTTGCTGATGGGCTTGCCGCCGGTGGAGTCATCGACACCCTGGAAGCAGGAAGGTAATGCGTTGGTATTTTCGACCAATGGGCGCGCGCGGGACGTGCTGCGATTCGAGAATCAGCAGCCGGTGCCGAGCCACTGGCAGCGCGTCAATGACCAGGATGAGGTCGAGTTAACGGCCCGCTTTGGCGATTACGTTGCCACCGACGCCGGTCTGTTTGCGACCAGGATCATCTTTGAGTCCGACCGGCCAAAGCAAAGACTGGAGATTCGCTACCAGGAGCCGGAGCTCAATGGTTCCCTGCAGCCCGATCTTTTCTCCCAACAAAAACCGGCGCACGCCGAGGAAGTGCCGATAGAGGCGATCGGCGGTTAGATGAGATTGGCCGGGATTTGGCGCACGCTGCTGGTGCTCCTGCTGCTCCTCGGTTGCGGCGACCAGAACGAAGTCACGGTCACCCAGTCGCAGACCGAGGGGAAATCCACTGTCTCCGCAACGCCAGTAACCGGAGATTGGTTGGTTCTTCATGCGCTAAGTGATCCGGAGCAGCTCAATCCATTGACATCCAGCGACGCAGGTTCGAGCGAAGTGCTGGCCTACATTTTTGAGTCGCTGTTGACGCGGGACCCGCGCACGCTCGAGTTTAAACCACTGATTGCCGAGGCGCGTCCCGTGATTTCACAGGACAAACTCACCTACACGTTCAAGATTCGCAAAGACGCCAGGTTTCAGGATGGCCGTCCGATCACCGGCGAGGACGTACTGTTCAGTGCTAAAGCGATCAAATGTCCCTTCGTGAACGCGCCGTTTTTGCGGGTTTACTACGATTCGTTGATCGATGCTCAACTCGCCGATGCCTACACGGTTCGTTTCTCGATCAAGGAGCCTTATTTTTTAAACGAAAGCGTGCTCGGCGGTATTGCCGTGCTACCGCGCCATTATTACGATCCCGATAACCTTCTGGCGGGCGTGAGCGTGCGCGATCTGGCGCAGAACCCCGATAAGTTGCCCGAGGCGGTCAGACAGTTCGGTGAGCAGTTCAATCGAAACTATAGCCGCAATCCGATGGGCAGCGGACCGTATACGTTCAACGTATGGAAGAC
>DATBMR010000096.1:0-21555 GCA_036554745.1 Binatia bacterium | reverse complement strand
GTGACTGCGATCCGCAGGCTGATGCTACCTCTAATCTTAGCCTAAAGCTCAAGCTGCTTGAAAGCACCTTAGAGCGAAGCCTGTGGGGAATCATACGGTTGAGTCCTTTGCAGCAACCTGTTAGGCGAACTCCGCGAGGCGTTCCCGAAGCGCGCTCACCGCCCGGTGGAGATGGACCTTGACCGTGCCTTCGGCGGTTTCCATTAGTTCGGCAATTTCCTTGATCGACAGGCCTTGATGGTTTTTTAGTAGAAATGCGGTTCGTTGACGCGCTGGCAAAGCGTCCAAAGCTTCCTCCACGCGAAGCGAAAACTGTTTGGCCCACAGTTGCTGATCTGGCGATCTGGGTTTCTCCGCTTCATGCGACCGCTCGATGTCGTTCTCCACGGTTTCGTTGTAACTGTCCGCCAGGGAACGCTTCCGGCGCCGCTTGTAGTCAAGACAGAGATTGACGAGGATGCGATAGAACCATGTGTAGAAGCTCGAGCGGCCGTCAAAGTTTTTTAGATGAGTAAATGCCTTCAAGAAAGCTTCCTGGGACAGATCCTTGGCGTCCTCTCGGTCGCGAGCGAAGTCAAAGGCGATGTGGTAGGCTTTGTGTTTGTGGCGCTCGACCAGATCCTCGAACGCACGACGATCGCCACGACGCGCGAGCGCCACCAACTCCTCATCCCCGGGGTTCAAGGTTAGGCTCCTGTTCGTTGCGGGATCTGTGTCGCTGCGAGAACTGTGCAGGGGTTGAGGGCCGAAGGTGGCGTTCACCATGGAGAACGTGACGCCGCCTCAGTTCACCGGCGCGTTCTGCGCCGCGCAGCCAATGGCTTTGCGCTGGCAGCCCAAATCGCAAGCGCGACGCAAGATCCCAAACTTATCGCCCAGATCATCATAGCCGATCCTCCTAAAGATAGGCGAATTTCCGCCGCCCGTTAAAATTAGACGCCGCAGCTCTCAGGAGGTTTACTGGGTTACCAATTGTGTCTTGGCGGCGCTCACCGCGGCGGCGTTCCCGCATTCTCCCCGTCGGCTGCCCAAATGACCTTTACACTCGAAAAGGCTCTGATATAGTTGCCGCGAACATGGCGTCTTTATTGATTAAAAACATCGGTACACTGGTTACGGGCAAGCTCGACAGTCCGCTTCGAGCGGCGGACTCGATTTTTATTCGCGATGGTTTAATTCACGCGATCGGCAAGAATCTCTCGCAGACGGCCGACCAAGTGATCGATGCCAATGGCATCACGGCGATCCCCGGACTGGTCGATTCCCATTCCCACCCGTCGATCGGCGAGTACACGCCGGCACAAAACTCGCTCTCGTGGATTACCAATTACATGCATGGCGGCGTGACGGCATTGATCTCCGCCGGCGAGTTGCACCTGCCTGGGCTCCCGTTGCCGCCCGAT
Organism: Binatia bacterium; assembly: GCA_036554745.1. GTDB lineage: Bacteria > Desulfobacterota > Binatia > UBA9968 > UBA9968 > DP-20. Next base: position 20,152 of record DATBMR010000096.1, on the reverse strand, counting down.
GCGCGCACCGCCTTATCCGTCGCCATCGTGACCAAGAGATGTTACGACAACCTGCGCCCGTCCGGCGTCAAGGTGGTTGCCGGCACACTGCTCCTCGTCCCCGGCCTGAGCGAGCAAGACTTCGACGAGATTCAAAGGCTCGGTATCAAGCTAGTCAAGTTCATTTTTTACGATTATAGCCTGCTGCCCAACGGCGAAGCCGAACGCTACGTCCAATGGGCGCATGCGCGCGGTATCAAAGTGAAGATTCATTCGGGCGGAGTGTCGCGCTCGGGCGTAAGCCAAGTGGCCGGATTCGATATGGTGCGAAGGATCAAGCCCGATATCATCGGCCATATCACCGGCGGGCCGATTCCGATGGCAGAGGAAGACATGTTGCGCATTGCTCACGAAACCGAATGCTTCATGGAAATCTGCACCTCGGGCAACTATCGCTTGGCGCTCAGTCTCGCTCGTGCTGTCAAGGCAAACAATCTGCACCATCGAGTGCTCATCGGCACCGATACGCCGGGTGGAACCGGCATCGTGCCGCGCGGCATTTTGCGCGAAATCGCGTTTCTCTCGTCGGTCGGCGAGATCGAGCCGGAGAAAACCATCTGCATGGCGACCGGCAACGTCGGCCGCGCGCATGACTTGCCTCTCGGAATCCTCGAAGAAGGCCGGCCCGCGGATCTGGTCTTGATGCACAAGATTACCGGTTCGGTCGCCCAGGACGCCTTGGATTCCTTTGCCAAAGGGGATCTGCCGGGGATTTCTTATGTGATCATCGACGGTGAAGCGCGGGTTGCCGGCCGCAGTCAGCAGACGCCCCCGCCCGAGCGAACCGCCAGCTCGTCTTGTTGTTGATGGAGGTCTTTCGTGACTGCCTTTGAATTCGGCGTTGGCCTGTTTCCCACCGAACCGCTGCAAAAAATGATTCACCTCGCGAAGGTGAGTGAAGAGGTCGGGTTTAGTCATATCTGGGTCGGGGACTCGCATCTGATCTGGCGCGAAGCCTATGTCAATATGACCGCGATGCTTCTCAACACCAGCAAGGTCAAATTCGGCACCGGTGTGACCAACCCGCTAACGCGCCATCCTTCCGTGCTCGCGAGCGCTTACGCAACGCTTGAAGAATACGCGCCCGGACGGATGATCGTCGGCATCGGTCTGGGTGACAGTTCGGTGGAGACCATGGGCATGAAACCGTCCACGCTGGCGAATTTTGAAAAGTCACTGCAGCAGATGCGCGAACTGTTCGTTGGCAAGGAAGCGGAGTTGCCGACCGGCAAGATCCATCTACTGCACCCTTGCCAGCGGGAACTGCCGATCTACGTGGCAGCCAGCGGGCCGCGGATGCTCGAACTCTCCGGTCGCATCGCCGACGGCATCATCGTGCTTGTCGGGGTTGCCGACGATTACATCGCGCACGCACGAGAGAAAATCGCCGCCGGTGCCACGGCGGCGGGACGACAGTTGACCGCCATCAAGTTGGTCCTCTGGGTGCCCTGCGCGGTGTCAGAGAGCGCATCCGCCAAGGATGCGGTCAAGGCCCACGTCGCTCGGGTGGTCGCTCATCCGTTGCCTTACGTCTTGGATCCGAACGAGCAAAAAGTTCTTGAGGAGATCCGAAAAACCTACGACTATTACCACCACATGGACCAGCAGGCGAACCATGCCGAAGTGATTCCCGACTGGCTCGTCGACAAGTTTGCCATTGCCGGCACGGTCGATCAGTGCCGCGCCCAAATCGAACGCATCAAGAAATCCGGTATCCAGCAGATCGCAATTATTCCTTACAGCGCGCCGGGCGGTAGCAGAGAAGAGACGATCCGTGGCTTCGCCAAAGCGATGAGCCCAATCAATCCAATGTAGAAACTTCTTGACTTGAGATTTCGTAGTGAGGAGCCGCCATGAAAATTGTTCATACCATGATCCGAGTGAATGATCTCGCGGAAAGCTTGAAGTTCTATTGCGACGGGCTCGGCATGAAGCTGTTGAAAAAAAGAGACTATGAGTCCGGCCGCTTCACCAACGCCTTCGTTGGTTATGGCTCGGAAGAGACCGACCCAGTCATCGAGCTCACCTATAACTGGGATATCCACCAGTACGATATTGGCAACGGCTTTGGGCACATCGCTCTCGGCGTGCCGGATGTTTATCAGACCTGTGAGGAGCTTCGCGCCAAGGGAATAAGAATCGTGCGCGAGCCGGGTCCGATGAAGCACGGCAGCGGCACTAACGCCATCGCCTTTATCGAAGACCCGAACGGCTACAAAATCGAGCTGACCACCCGCGCCGGCTAGACTTTGGAGAAATCGCGGCATGGCGAAGCTGATCAAAAAACCCGCTATGATTCCCGCGGCGGGTGAGCCGCCGAAGATCATTGAAGAATTTTTTGGAGCGGTGAACTCGCAAACCTCCGCTCTCAGCATTGCCCGGATGACCAGCCCGCCGGGCTGGCGTGAGCCGGGACAGACGCCAGAGTTCGATGAGTACACGGTGGTGTTGCGCGGTGAATTAAAGGTCGAAACGCGGGAGACGGTTCACACTGTCGCTGCAGGTCAGGCGGTTATGGTGCGCGCCGGCGAGTGGGTGCGTTACAGCACGCCGGGCGCGACCGGCGCCGAATATCTCGCGGTCTGCCTGCCGGCGTTTTCGCCCGAAGCGGTGCACCGCGATGCATAGAGCACGACCGTGGTGCGAGTTATTTCTTGATGATGCGATAACCAATGCTTTCGAGGTTGTTGTAAAGTTGTATCACTTCCGTCGCCGGCCGGTAGCCGATATGCTCCTGGGTCGAGCGCACAAACGAATCCTTCCATTTGGGATGGCCAGTCGCGTCCAACTGTTCTTTTTGCGTTAAAATCAGTAACACGAGCCGCTGCAGCACCGAAATAAAATCTTTTTCGGCGCGGTTTCTGGTCATGATCACCGATGGCACGGCGTGAGTGTCGACTTCGTCGGCCCAGGGATAGACGGATTTGGCGATCTTCTTTTTTGGATAGAGTTGTTCTAAACCGCTGTCTACCGGCAAAGACACAAAGTGAAAACTATTGTCGAGCTTTTGAAATGCCGGGACCGGCGCTCCGCCGATGAAGATCAAGGCGTCGATCTCGCCATGGCTGAGTTTTTTTACTGCGATGTCCGGAGCTTCGAATGCGGGCTCGATCTTCACCCCAAAACCCGCCAGTAGAACCTCGGCAGTGAGCGCCGATCCGCTCTTCTCCGGCCCGACGGCGACGCGTTTACCTTCGAGCTGCTGCAGCGTTTGGATATTCGGATCTTTGGTGATGATGTGAATTTCTTCGAGATAAAGATTGAGCGCGACCTTAGCCTCCTCGAGAACATTAATGCCGCTTTCCTTGAGCATGACCTCGGTGACAAAGCGCAAGACGTCCAATTGCATAATCGCCAAATCAACCTTGCCGGCGCCGAGTAGATTGATGTTGTCGAAAGAGCCGCCGGTTTGGACAATTTCAACTGGGATGCCCTCCTGCTCGGCGATTCGTTTGATGTCCTGAGCGATCTTGAAGTAAGTGCCTTCGCCTGAGCCGGTCGCGATGGTTAATCCCAGCGCGTGAGCGTGAAACAGGAAAATCCAGAGCAGCGCGCAACAGAGTTTCATGATAGTCCCCCTCGAGGTCGTTGAAAACGCCGCGCAGCAATCGATCAGAAAAAGCGTGCAACCAAATAAACCCCGATCATCGCGAACGCCAGCGCGAGCTTCAAAGCCGCGCCCAGTACGAAGCCGACGGTCGCGCCGATACCGGCACGGGTCGCCTGTTCGAGACCCTGCCGAGCGGAAAGTTCGCCGATCACGGCGCCGATGAACGGTCCAAAGATCACGCCGGGGAAACCCAAAAAAAGTCCAATGACCAAGCCTAATACCGCGCCGATGATCGCGCGCTTGGACGCGCCAAATTTTTTCGCGCCGAACATGGTCGCCCAGAAATCCACGGAGAACGTCAATATAGCGATGACGCCGATAATGAGAATGGTTCCGAGCCCGACATATTCAAAGCCTTCGGCCCAGGCGGCAAGCAACAGTCCGGCAAAGATCAACGGGGCACCGGGAAGCCCCGGAGCAACCAAGCCGATCAAACCGGCGAAGACCAGGAGGGTTGAAAGAATCCACCAGGCTAGCAGGTTTTCCATCGCAGGTTGTGACGATCGCGCCCAGTTGGCGCAGGGCTTTACTATCGACCGCCGGTGGCGAGCCGCTGCGCGATAATCTTATAGACTTCGGGTGAAAAGCCGAATCCGAAGTGGGTCGTGCGCACCTCGACATGTTCAACATTCGGCGCGCTGCGATCGATACAGGCCTGCCAGGCGACTATGGCGTCCTGGCGCGAATAGATCGCGGTTACCGGAGCACATAGAGCGACGGCATTGCGCTTCTCGACTTCGGCGGCGATCGCGTCGACATCGATGCCGAGCCGCCGAAAGGAGTCGGCGACGACGGTATATTTTGGGCCCCCGACCACTGGCGTGCCAAGTGTAATTACCCGGCCGACGAGATCGGCGCGCTCGCGCGCCAGTTCGCGCGCTAGATAGCCGCCAAAGCTCCAGCCGATCAGATGAACCTTACGTCGGCTGCGCTGCGCCAGAGAGTCGGTGCGCTTGACAATTTGCGGAAGCAACCCGCGAGCATTGCCGGTATTGCGGCCGAGACCCCAGCCGCGGGCTCGGTAGCCCAGAAAGCGCAGATAACACTTGAGGAATATGGTTGAAGTATCGCCGGCGCCGTACCCCGGCAGGATCATTACCGGTTGCCCTTGGCCACGCGGCTGGCACACAAGCTCGGGAAAGCGTACTAAAAGGCGGGGAAGTTCCATTAACGCGCGCGCTTCACGAATAACGCGCGCTGGCTTCGGTGCTTCGAGCAGGTCGTCCATAGATTACATTGTTGGATCGAGCGACATATTAAAACATTCTACTGCCGAGCCGACCCATAAACAATGTGTCTGGTTTCGAGATCGGGTAGGAGGGTGGTGGACCGCGGCAGAGCCGGTTGCGCCACTTCAGCGGGCTTACGAACCATTCGGCCGGGGCGTTTTTTCCGGAAAGGGGCACAAGGACTCGATGATGCACGCATAGCACTTGGGTTTTTTCGCCAGGCACACGCGTCGGCCGTGATACTGCAAAAGATGGCAAAAGCGCACGCGCTTTTTTGCCGGGACGATTTGCATCAGATCGGCCTCGATTTTGTCCGGATCGATTTGCTTCGTGAAGCCCAAGCGTTGGGAAAGACGCATGACATGAGTATCGACGCCAATCGTCTGGCGGCCGAACGCATTGCCGAGGACGATATTGGCGGTCTTGCGGCCGACACCGGGCAGGCTGACGAGGTCGTCGAGAGTGTCAGGCACCTTTCCGCCGAAACGCCGGACCAGTTCCCGGCAGCAGTTATGAATCGATCTGGATTTGTTGCGATAGAAATTGATCTTGCCAACGGCGCTTTGCAGCTCCGCCAGCGGCGCGGCGGCGTAGTCCGCCGCGCTGCGATACCGTTTAAAAAGCTCGACCGTCACTGCGTTGACCAGGTCATCACGCGCCTGCGCGGCGAGAATGAGTGCGATCAGCAACTCCAGCGGATTATTAAAATCGAGCGCGAGCTTGGCATCGGGGTGTGCGACCTCGAGGCGCGCCATGATTTTCCCGACTGGTGCGGATGCTGCAGGCGGTTGCCTTCTTGCGGCGTGAGTCGTTGCCATTTTTGTTCTACAGGCTCAATATGCTACCAGGAGTTCAGTTGTCAAAGGAGGAATCAACGATGGATGTGAGAGAGCTTAGAAAGCTGCCGATGACCAAATTGCGCGCCGTCGCCAAACAGGAGACTGATCTCAACAACGTCGTAGCGCTGGAAAAGGAGGAGCTGATCAAAGCGATCGCGACCGTCAAGGGACTCGCGTATGACGAAAACCACAAGGATCTAAACGCGATTCATGCTGTCAAGCAAGATATTCGTCAGGCGCAGAAAGCAACGGCGGAGCTGCTAGCGTCAGGGGGCGACCGCACGAAGATTAAAAAGCTCAGGCGGAAAGTCAAGCTGTTAAAACGGGTCACGCGCCATCTCGCCCGCGACGCAAAGTTGGCCGCCGCACAACCCGCTGCGCCGGCCGCCAGCGCGTCAACAGCGCCGGCTGTATAAGGGCCACCATGAACTCGCCGTCTTTTGTGCGCGGCCGTGGCGCAGCAGGCAATCCGAAGAACCGCTTCGAGTCGGTCGAACACGTGCCCGAACCGGCGCCGGAGGACGAGTTTTCTGCGCCCGAAACCCGGTTCTTTCCGGATCGTTCCAAGTCGATCATTGCCTACAATGACAGCCCGGACGTGGGCTTCGATGCCAGCATCAATCCTTACCGCGGCTGCGAGCACGGCTGCGTCTACTGCTACGCCCGCCCGACGCATGAATATCTCGGCTTTTCTTCCGGCCTCGACTTTGAGAGCAGGATCATGGTCAAGGAAGACGCCCCCGAGCTACTGCGCCAGGAACTATCGAGCCCGAAATGGAAGCCGCAACTGGTTGCACTCAGCGGCAATACCGATTGCTATCAGCCAGTGGAGAAGCACAAGCAGCTTACGCGCCGCTGTTTGGAAGTGTTTCTCGAGTTTCGCAATCCGGTCGTGATCATTACGAAAAACCACCTGGTGACTCGCGATATCGATATCTTGCGCGAGCTTGGCCGCCATGATTGCGTTGGCGTGACGTTATCGCTGACGACATTGGATCACAGGTTATCATCATTGCTTGAGCCGCGCGCGTCGCGGCCGGCGCGGCGGCTGGCCGCAATTAAAGCGCTCGCCGAAGCCGACGTGCCGGTCGGTTATCTTCAGGCGCCGATGATACCCGGTCTTACCGACGCTGAAGCGCCCGCGATCGCGGTCGCTGCCGCTCAGGCCGGCGCAACATTTTCCGGCTACGTCGCTTTGCGCCTGCCGTTCGCGGTCAAATCGCTGTTCGAGCAGTGGCTCGAGCGGCACTATCCAGACAAGAAAAGCAAAATTCTTGCTCGTGTGCGGGATATGCGCGGCGGTAAGCTCAATGACCCCAATTTTAAAACGCGCATGCGCGGCGAAGGCATTTACGCGGAGCAGATGGCGGAATTGTTCACTCTCGCGCGCAAGAAATCCGGAATTGCCGAACGCTGGCCGAAGCTCACCACCGAACATTTCCGCCGGCCGGGAATAGATCAGCTGAAACTCTTTTGAAGTCATGCGCGATGTAACTTTCGTATCGAAAAAGTGGAGTGGAGGCAGCTATCTATCCATGCATGACCACGTCGAGTCAGCCATAAGCGCGTGCCAAGACATTGCAACTGAACCGCTGGGTGTCTTCGCCATTGCCGGTTCGTATGTCGCTGCGGTTTTTCACCGGAGTGCAGTGATCGTCGCATTAAGCATCGCGCCGGCTCAATCGCAGTAGAATTCGATCTGGTAGCCGTTGGGATCGGAGAAATAAATCGCACCTTTACCGCGGCGACCGTCGATCTTTATGCCACGCGCTTTGAGCGTCTGTTCAGTCTTCTTGAGCCCGGCAGGCGTTACTTTGAAGCCGATATGTTCCAGAGCTTGAGAGCCTGAAAGGCGGGTGGCGCTCTCGACGAAATTGATCAGATCGGCGCCACCAGGGGTCGTGAGAAAAAGCATGCGGGGTGAATGGCGAAAGGCGACCTTCAGTCCCAGCACATCGGTGTAAAAATCTTCGGTTTTCTTAAGGTCGCGGCTTTTTAGCGCGATATGGTTCAGGCCTTTGACCGCCATAGGTCCATCCTCCGTGTTTGCGAGGTGCTTGAATACTGGCGATTCTATAGCTTGGCCCCGGCGCCGAGCGCAACCGGTGGCACGCCGTGATTGCTTTTGCTGCCAACAGAAGCTTCTACTTTGATGAGTTCCGCGGTCCATGTTTCGCTTCTGACTAGCCATGCCGCCGCCCATTTACAGACGTAAATTTTTTTATGGCTGGACCATCGTGACGGTGGGTTTTCTTTCCCATGTGGCGTGCGCCTTTCACATGTCCAGCACCTTGAGCGTATTTCTCAAGCCCATGACGGAAGATTTGGCGGTATCGCGCGGCGTATTTTCGCTCTTGCGCTCAGGTGAAATTCTTATTGGCGCTGCCATGGCCCCTTTGGTTGGACCGTTGGTCGATCGCTACGGCGGCCGCTGGCTGATGGCGGGCGGAGCGCTGGTTGCCGGCGCCGGCTTTATCCTGCTCAGTCAAGTTAGCTCTTACTGGCAGTTCTTGGCACTGCGCTGGACGCTGATCACCATGGGCGGTGTCTTCATGTGCCATATGGTCGTGAGCGTCACGATCTCGCGCTGGTTCGTGCGCCGGCGCGGCCGCGCGATTGCGATTGCGAGCTTGGGGCAGGGGTTTTCGAAGGTTCTTATCCCGCTCGTAACGGCGACGCTTTTCGTCTGGGTGGGCTGGCGATCGACTTGGGCGATCTTTGGCATCATCACGCTATTTCTGATTGTCATCCCAGCGCTCATTTTCATGCGCCGCAGCCCGGAAGACATCGGGCTCAAACCCGACGGCGACGATATGCCGGAAGAGCGCACTCTCCCCGCAACCGATAAGTGCGACAGCTCGCCGCGCCCAATACCGGCCGACGAAACTGTGTGGAGCTGGCGTGAAGTGCTCGGTTCCGAGACCTTCTGGATCGTATGCTTTATTTACGGCATGGCGAACGTCGGCATCGCCGGTCTCAATCTCCACGTGTTTGCCTATGTGACCGATATCGGCTTTTCGCCGCTGGTGGGCGCGACGGTATTGAGTATCATCGCTCTGACGCAGCTCGCCTCGACGTTGCTTTGGGGCTTCGTGAGCGAACGAATCGAGATCCGGCGCTCCAGTATGATGATGTTTTTGATTCAAGCGATCGGTTTGTCGATTGTGATCGGCGCGAGCGCGGTGGCGCCGCTGTACGGCGGTTTTTTTCTTTACGGGATCGGACTGGGTGGTGGCTGGGTGCTCCAGGAAATGGTGTGGGCGAATTACTTCGGCCGCATATCGCTCGGAACCGTGCGCGGCTTGGGAATCCTCGTGACCCACGCTTTCGGCGCGGCCGGCGCGCCGTTTTTTGGGTTTGTCCACGATCTTACCGGTAGCTATTCGTCATCCTTCACTGCTTTCGCTGTTGCGCTTGGGGTCGCCGCGTTGTTGAGTTTAGTCGTGCGCTCGCCACGCAAGCGGAGCGCGGTCGTTTGACCTCATGAAAACAGCCAGCATAATGGAGCTACGCCCACGCCCTGAACATGGCTTTACCTTCGCAAATTGGAACTGACCTGCGCGTGGAAGGGCCGCGCGATGGTTTGTTGAAGCTCATTCTCACCGGTCGTCTCGACTCAGCCACAACGGGGACGGTTTGGCGCCGCACCACGGCAGTGCTCACGCGGATGAAGCCGCAAAGCGTCCTCATCGATGCGTCGGGAGTCGACTACTGCGACGGCGCAGGGATTGCGTTGCTGGTTCACTTGCGGTTGCTGCAAGGTAGGGCGGGCGGGACCCTGCAAATCGACGGGCTGCGGCCCGAGTTCGCTAGTTTGCTGGACGATGCCGTTCCGGACTTGTCTTCCCGTGCGTCCCGAGGCAATGAAGATCTCGCCCGTGCGGCAGCCTTTGCAGTAGAGCTGGGCGAAGCTACCGTCGGCGTTTGGCGCGATGTCCAAGTGCTGGTGAGTTTTGTCGGCGAGCTGGGAGTGGCGCTCGTGCATGCGTTGTTTCACCCGCGCAGCGTGCGCTGGCGTGAGGCTTTCTATGTCGCGGAAGCGGCGGGTGTCAATGCGTTGCCAATCGTGGCGCTGGTGAGTTTTTTGATGGGCTTAATTATGGCTTTTCAAGCGGCCGTGCCTTTGCGTCAATTTGGCGCCGAGTTATTTATCGCGAATCTCATCGGACTATCGATGCTGCGCGAGTTAGGACCTTTAATGACAGCAATCATCTTGGCTGGGCGCTCCGGATCCGCCTTCGCCGCCGAGTTGGGAACAATGAAAGTGCGCGAAGAAATCGATGCGCTCAAAACCATGGGGCTCGATCCGGTACGTTTCCTCATCGTGCCGCGCGTGGTCGCCGCCGTTTGTATGACCCCGCTGCTGACGATCTTTGCCAACCTGCTCGGCTTGATGGGCGGCTCCGTCGTGATGCTCTCCTTGGGGTTTCCGTTGATTACCTATTTTCACCAAATTCAGTATGCGGTGAGCTACGGGTCTCTGGTTGGCGGTCTCGTCAAGGCGTTCGTGTTTGGCATCCTGGTGGCCGGCATCGGTTGCCTGCGCGGCTTGCAAACCAAGATCGGCGCCACCGCGGTCGGTGAATCGACCACCAGCGCTGTTGTGAGCGGTATTATATTGATCGCTATCACCGATGGGATTTTTTCCGTGGTGTATTACTATTTGGGGGTCTAGATGCCAGCGCCATCGAGGCAGCATCGAATGATCCAAGTGGAGAACTTTACGGCCGCCTACGATGGGCAGGTTGTGCTGCAGGCCGTCAACTTCGATGTCTATCGAGGGGAAGTGTTCGCCATTCTCGGCGGGTCAGGCTGTGGCAAAAGCACTTTACTCAAGCACATGATCGGCCTTTACAAGCCGGCGGCGGGCCGGATTCTGATCGATGGTCAGGATATTGTCGCCGCGGACGGCGAGGCACGGCTCAAGATCCTGCGGAAATTCGGCGTCATGTACCAAAGCGGCGCCTTATTTGGCTCGATGACCATGCTCGACAACGTCGCCCTGCCGCTGGAAGAATTCACCAACCTGCCCGCCGAAGCGATTCGGCTGATCGCCATGATGAAGCTCCACAGAGTCGGCCTGAGCGGCGTGGCTGATCGGATGCCGGCGGAGCTCAGCGGTGGCATGCAGAAGCGTGGCGCAATTGCGCGGGCGATGGCGCTCGATCCGAGCCTGCTGTTTCTCGATGAGCTATCTGCGGGGCTCGATCCGGTCACTTCGGCGGAGCTCGATCAGCTGGTCTTGAGCCTGTCACGAAGTTTGCAGATCACTTTTGTGGTCGTGACACACGAGCTGCCGAGCATCTTCACGATTGCGGACAGGGTCATAATGTTAGATAAACAAGAGAAGGGCATTATCGCCATGGGTAACCCTCAGCAACTGCGCGATCAAAGTCCCGACCCGCGAGTACGGCAATTTTTTACGCGCCAGGGATCTTCGGAGGGGTAACAAGGGCCGGGACGACCCTCATGCGGCAACGCAGCGGCAGTGGCAAAACTCAGCTACTTTAAGATCGGCTTGTTCGTCATCAGCGCTACCGTGATCGGCATCATCGGTCTGGTCGTTCTCGGCGTCGGCACGGTGTTGAAAAAGAAAGCGGTGGTGGAAACGTATATCGACGAGTCTGTGCAGGGGCTGGACGTTGGCTCTGCGGTAAAGTTTCGCGGCGTCCCGGTTGGCGTGGTCGAACAAATTTCACTCACCAGCGCCGAATACGCCACCCGGCGTCAATACGTGCTGGTGCGTATGTCGATCACCTCGAACATCTTTCAGTTTCCGATCAACGACCCGAATAGTCCGGAGCTCAAGCGCGAGTTGGAGCGGGGCTTTCGCGTTCGGCTGGCGGCGCAGGGACTGACCGGCGTTGCCTATCTCGAAACCGATTACTTGGAACCCGAGCGCAATCCACCGCTCGAAATCGATTGGCAGCCCGCTTACCCCTATATCCCATCGACTCGCAGCCGGATTACGCAGCTGAGCGAAGCGGTTGAGCGCATCTTAAACAACATCGGCGACATCAATATTTCGCAGCTCAGCGAAAGCGTCGAAAAGTCGCTCGCCGCGATGACCAAGCTGGCGGACAGCGCCAACTTGGAAAAAATCGGCGGGCAAGCCAACGCTCTGCTTTCCGAGGTGCGCGAAACCAATCGACAGATCAACGCGCTGGTGGGCAGCCCGGATCTCAAAGCCGCATTGAGCGATGCTGCCGCGCTCGCTGGGGACGCGCGAAAACTGGTTCAAAGCGCGGAGAAACCCGTTAACCAAATGCTGGTCGAGTTGCCGCAAGCTGCCGAGCGCCTAAACCGTTTTGCGCAGCGACTGGACTCGGCATCCAGTGATCTGCCGGAAACCAGCGCGCAGCTTCGCCAAAGCCTGCAACAATTGAATCGCCTGATCGCCGGCCAACAACGGGATATTGAAAAAACGGTGGAAAATTTGCGCGCCGCCTCCGAGAACATGAAACAGCTGACCGACGAGTCGAAAAGATACCCTGCTCAGGTGCTATTTGGCGCGCCGCCGCCGCCCTCCAGAGTTATGCAAAAATGAATTTACTGTCTGCAGCGATACGTTGTGGATTTTTTTTGCTGGCGTTTTTCTACGCCGGTTGTGTGACGCTCGAGCGGAGCTATCCGGACAAACGGTACTTCATGATCGATGTGCAGGACGGCAAGGGTTCGAACTCTGACGGCAGCCGCGTCCTGTCCGTACCCAATCTTCACATCTCGCCACGTTATGCCGATAGAAGTTTCATCTATCGGACGTCCGAAACCGAGTACGAAGCCGATTTTTATAATCAATTCTTGTCTGCGCCGGCGACGATGATCAGCGAGGAGCTGCGCCAAGCGTTGGCGGAAGCGGCGCCATTCAAGTTCGTTCTCGGGCCTTCAAGTTCGCTGCCCGCAAACTACGTTCTCGAGGGATCGATCAACTTGCTTTACGGCGATTTCCGCAATTTTAACGCCCCGGCCGCGGTATTAGAGATCGAATTGTTCCTCCACAACGGGGATCCTGCGAAAACGTCGCTCGTGATGCAAAAACGCTATCACAGGTCGGTTAGGCTAAAGGAAAGATCGCCCGAGGCGTTGGTCCAAGGTTGGAATCAGGCGTTAGAGCAGATCGTCGCTACATTTGTCGCCGATCTCAACCAGCACAAATTATAATCAACTAAGACTCGGCGGGTTTAATGCGGCAGAGATACGAGCGATGCGGTAGCGAGCCGCTGACAGGATCGGCAAGGTCGGCGCCGATGAGCGTGCCGGGATTGGCGCCACTGGTTTCGTAAGGATTGTAGCCCGGCAGTTCCAATTCCTTACAGGCTTGCCACCAGCCATGCTGGACGCAAACCACGCCGGCGATGATGTTCGAGGTCACGCGCGTTTTGACTTTGATGGCGCCGCGCGGGCTTTCCACCAGCATCCATTGCTTGTTCCTGACCCCGTGTTTCGCCGCCGTCTCCGGATGAATATCCGCGGTAGGTTCAGGCGCTGCCTTGCGCAGGCCCGGTAGCGCGCGCTGCTGGCTGTGAATGAACGCTGTGAATTTCGCGTTGGTCAGGATGAGAGGAAATTCCGCGGCAATGTCCGGCCTGCTGAACGGGCTAAGCGCCGGCTCAACGTACTCGGGCAGCGGGGGAATCTCTTTAGCGGCGAACGCATGGCAAAACAACTCGACTCTTTTGGATGGCGTGGCAAAGCCGCGCGCTTGGCCTTCTTTGGTCGGCTTGGTGTGCTTTTCGTAGACTGGTTTGTTCGGCAACGAAATTCCGCCGGGAGTCTTTTTCAGTTGCTCCAGGGTTACCCCGCTTGGCTCGAGTTCGTAGGCGTAGCCTGCTTCGATGTCGCCATGCCAAAACTGCTCGCCCAAGCCAAGGCGCTTGGCGAGCTCAAAAACGATCCAGGTGTCGGAGCGGCGCTCGCCGAGCGGCTCGACCACCGCCGGGCGATACTGCAGGTGAGTCTTGCCGTCGCGGCGATGCTCAAATGCAGTCGCCAGATTCGCCATTTCCAAGAAACTCGCTGCCGGCAGCACATAGTCGCAAAGTTGAGCCGTTGGGGTCATGAAGAGATCGGCGGCAATGGAAAACTCGAGCGCTTGCATCGCTTCACGACCACGCCGGGAGTCGGCGTTGGACATGACCGTATTTGAGCCAAAATTCAGCAGGGCCTTGATGGGATACGGACGTTCTTCGAGAATCGCGGTGAAAATATCATAGGCGGCGCAATTACCGGGCTTGGCCGGCGGCCCGAGCGGCTTGCGCTCGCGCCCGACGCGAATGGCGTCCGCTTCTTTGGGCAGAAACGCTTTGCCTGCAACATCGTTGACCGGAACTTTTGAGAAATTGACGTTGCCTCCTTCGCGGTCAAAGTCGCCGAGCAGCGCATAGAGCGATGCGATGGCGCGGCTAGTCTGGGTGGCGTTGGTGTGTTGGCCGACGCCGTTCCACATATACAAACTCACCGGCCGGTGGTGCGCAAGCAAGAGCGCGGTCTGCCAAATTTTTGCCGCCGGTACCCAGTGAATATTCTCCGAGCGCTCCGGCGCAAACTGAGCGGCGATCTCGCCAAGCCGCTCAAAAACCGGCTTGCACGAAATCTGCAGGCCGTCGTTGGTTTTAAGTGATCGTGTGCCGAACAGCGACGGGGTCACGGCATCTCGTTCGTAGCCGCCGGTCGCCGGATCGTAGATCACCGGACAACCGGTCGCTTCGTCCCAGACCAGATAGCGGCGCTTGTCACCCTGGGCCGAAAGATCGGCTTCAGTAACGAGGGCGTCGGTCGCACTGTTCAGCAGAAAGGTGCCGTTGGTCCACCGCCGTGCGAAGGCGGCGTCGTACCAACTCTCTTCCATCAAGCAGTGGATCAGCGCCAGTGCCAGCGCGCCGTCGGACCCTGGACGCGGTTGCAAGAGCAGGTCGGCTTGCGCGCCAATGCCGATACGGCGCGGATCAACCACGACGGTTTTCATGCCGCGTCTACGCGCTTGGACGATATCGTGCGCCAGGATAAGTGAGGTCGCGCTCGGGTTATGGCCCCAAAGCAGCAACGTTTGACTGTGTTCGAGATCGGGTGTCGGCAGATTCGAACCGAAGGTGTAGCTGAAACCCGTGTCTTTGTGCCAGTTGCAGACGTGCGTCGTCGATACCCAATTGGGGCTACCGATCAGATGGAGCAAACGTCCGAGCCAACGCTCTACGTCATCGACCGAAGTGCCGCTTCGAGTGCCTTTCGCCAGTGCGATTGAGCGAGCGCCGTGGCGTTCACGGACCTGTAAAATCCGCCCGGCGATGTCATCGAGCGCTTCGTCCCAACTGACCTGCCGCCAACCAGGCTCGGCTGCGCCTTTTGGCCGTGTGCGTTTGAGCGGATAGTTAAGCCGGTCGGGATTATAAACTAACTCAGGGGCGGCTTTGCCTTTCATGCACATGACGCCGCCGTTTGGATGATCATGATCGGGCTCGAGTCGAGTCACCCGACCGTCTTTGACAGTCGCCACCGTCGCGCAATGGGCCGTGCAAAGCGCGCAATAGCCGCGGACGGTACGAAGCGAATTTGACGTTTGAGCGGACATGGCAGCTGCGCAACTGGCTCGTTCAAAGGTTTAAGCGGTAATTGTCCGACTCCCGGAGCCTTGAACTCTGAACCTTGAACGGCGGTGCGTTCAGTCTAGCTCCGGTCGGTTGGGCTTTCCAACAAAGCCCGGGCCGAAACCGGCTTCATGGGCCGCCCAAGCGCCGGCGACCCGGCCGCTGAAAATCGACGGGCCGAGCATGGTCCCTTCGAGGCCGGCCTTGCCGTTGATATGGCCGCCCGCCATGCCGGCCACTTCGCCGGCAGCGTACAAACCCGGAATCGGCTCGAAGTATTTATTCAGCACACGGCAGCGCAGATCGGTCTTTACTCCGCCGAAATTTTTCCGTGCGAGCGGAAAGATCTGAATCGCGTAATAAGGCGGAGTGTCGAATTTCTTCGAACCCCTGAGCGATTTGCCGAACCTGGGTTCCTTTTCCAGGCCGGCGTCCAAGGAGCGATTGTATTCTTCGATTTCGCGGAGAAAATTTCCGAGGTCCTCGACGCCGGTTTTTTGGCCGAGCTCTTCGAGCGTGTCGGCCTTCTTGATGTAGGGAGAATTATCCAGCAGCTCTTGGACCTTGGCGCGGTCGATGACATCGCCGCGCCTATAGTAAGGATCGGCAACGTCGATCTTGGCGAGCATCGGGGTGTCGGCGAGCGCCCAGGCATGGGGCGGATTTTGCGCCAGCAACGCCGGCGTTGCTGAGGCGCCGCCGGTAAGCGATTCGTTGTGAAAACGTCGCCCTTGTTGGTTGAACCAGATGTAGCCGGGGACCATGCGGAAGACAAGGCCGCGTCGTTGCTGCGGATCGCGGTAATCGGGCGTGGCATAGACGTAAAACCAGATATGTTCCATGTGGGTGAAGTAGCCGCCGAGCTGCTGAATCAGCTTATGCCCTTCACCCTTGGCGCCGAAACCCGACCCCTCCATGACTTTGAACTTTCTAAACTCTGGTCGGTATTCCAGTACCATGTCAAGATTCGAGTTAAATCCGCCGGTCGCGATCACAACCGCTTTGCTGCGAACCTCAAATGTTTCACCATTGCGGCTCGCCGCAACGCCGCGAACCTGGCCGGCTTGCGTGAGCAGCTTGCTTGCTCGGGTCGAAGTCATAAGCGTAACGTTCGGCAGCGACTCGGCGGTCCGGATGAGCGCCGTCATCAGGCCAAGACCGTTGTTGTCCGGGCGATGCCATCGGAGGACCCGGTTGCCCTCCTGGAACTTCATGTCGACCCATTTGGCGCCGCAACTCTCGGCCCAGTGGTAAAGATCGTGCAAGGAGTGTTCGAGATAGTATCGGGCCCACACTTCATCGGCGGCACCGCCGCCCCATCTAATCCAGTCCTCGAACGCCAGATCAGGCGTGTCTTCGATCCCCTGGGATTTTTGCAACGGCGTACCAACGATACAGCAGCCACCGCCGGAGATCGCCGCCGTACCGCCACAGTCGGCTGCGCCCTCCAAGACAACGGCCTTGCCGCCGGCGCGAGCGACTTCGATCGCCGCCGGTATTCCCGCACCACCGCCGCCGATAATGGCGACATCCGTTTTTAACGTTTCGCTCGCCATAACTTGCTCCTTTGTTTAACAATCAGTGATCGAGGATGTATCACCGTTTTTGATTAGCGGTCAAATCGGCGCGGCTTCATCTACCTTGCTTCCGTTAGGTTATTGCGATTGCCTGAGCCGATAATCTTCCATTACAATGAAGCTACGGAAAAGGGGCGGCTGGGGGCAAGCTGATTTGTCACGGGATCAGTGAGCGGATCTGTTTAGCCTACCGGTGCATTATTAATCGGGACTCTCATAAACCGAGGGCGACACCTGAAAGACTAGAGGGGCACGCCTGTAGAGCGGCACGGGAGGACAAACCCACGCGGTCTTCTAGCGCATATGACGGCCCGGTGCGTTTCTACCGAATAGGCCCGGAGCACCGGGTCGAGCTCCTCAAGATAGAGGCTCATCGCGCGACCGTAGATGCTTATTCTTCGCACTAACCGGTGAGAATCAATCGCGGGGTTTAAATGGCCGATATCTTCATCAGCTATGCAAATGAAGATCGCGATTCAGCGGCCCGCTTCGCGGCCCATCTCGAGTCGATCGGATGGCGTGTGTGGTGGGACCGGCGCATTCCAGCAGGGCGTACTTGGCGCGCCGTGCTTGCCGAGGCGCTAGTCGATGCCCGCTGCATGATTGTTCTGTGGTCTGAAAATTCGGTGGAGAGCCCTTGGGTTGCGGAGGAGGCTGAAGAAGCGCGCCGGTTAGGAAAAAAGCTTGTACCGGTGCTGATCCAGCGGGTCGAGCCGCCGATGGGGTTTCGCACCATTCAAGCGGCTGACCTCACCGGATGGGATGGCTCCGCTGATGACCCCGCGCTGCGGCAGCTGATTGCCGATCTCCAGTCCCTGATCGGCACGCCTGAGATCAAAGTCGCCGGGAGCTCAATTGCCTTCCCGCCGAGATTTGAAACGAAAACAACTTTGCGCCCGTGGTATTGGACTCATTGGTCCAAAGCCGCCTTGGGTTTCCTGACAATCGCTGGACTGGCCATGTTGTGGCACAACTGGCCAAGCGGTAGATCGCCAATTCCCGAACCGTTGCCGATCGAAAAACCAAGTGACCCGGCGGTGCAGCCGCGGCGTTTGATTAACTTGAGAGTGAGCGCCGACCGAAAAAATCTCGAACCGTCAGAGACGCTTAAGCTGACCGCCACGGGAAATTACTCGGACGGATCAGAAACCGAGATCACTGGGAGCATCCGCTGGTCAAGCAGCGACACCTGGGTTGCAATCGTGGACGAGCATGGCGAGGTGAAGGCGCTGCGGGCCGGAACGACGAAAATTATCGCTAAAGTAGGCAGCGTTGAAAGCTCTGAATGGCCGCTCGCCGTCGCTAGCGTCAAGCCCGCCATACGGCCCGAGACAGCGCCGACGTTGGTCGAATTGAGGATTAGTGCCAGCCGACAGAACTTACTGGAAAACGAGAAAGTCGCGCTGCGAGCCAGAGGCAAGTATTCCGACGATAGCGAAAAATCTCTGTCGAGGGGTATTGATTGGCAGATCAGCGATCGGATGGTCGCTTCGGTCAGCGCCAACGGAGAGCTAGTGGCGCTCCAGCCAGGCAAAGTTGAAGTCGTCGCGCGCGCCGGCAGGTTGACGAGCGCGCCACTCGCTTTTAACGTCAAGGCGGCGCGGCGCATCATCGAGCCGGTGCCAGAGACTGTAAAAGTCGTGGAACCGCCGCCGATCAAACACCAGGCTGCGACCTCGCAAACCACAATTGCTGGGTATCTCGAGCGCGCCGAATCGTTTCGCGAGCAAGGAAACTATGCTGCGGCATTGGCGGAGCTGGAAAAAGCCCGAGCCATCGATGGCGCCAACGAGGAGATTCGCCGGCAAATCCAGCAAACCAAACGAGCCTGCAACGCCGAAAAAATCCTGGGTAGTAAACCCGATTGTTAACCCAAATCGACACCTGGCTCGCGCACTGAGTCCTACAACCGTGGGCAATAGATACTGCGTCAATGATGGCCGCCCGCAACCCCACCACACCGACGGTGATACTTCGTCCCTTCGCCCTTCGAAGCATCGATACGCTGCCCACGGCTTCGGACTCAACGCGCTCGCCGCACAAGCTTATTTGCGGAGAGTTTTTGTCGGATTAGGCTAATTCCATGCGGTTGGACGCTGCTTAACGGCTATGCTGCCGCTGCCGTTCCGCGCTCTCATCGCGCCGTGCTCGATCATTTTCCTCTTCCAGAAGAAATCCGAGCTGTTCGGCGTTCGAAATCACCGCATCCCAGCGCGACGGCCGCGCCGCGATTTGTTGCAGAACCAGCTGCAGTTGTTTTCGTAAGTCTCCGCCGGGGTCCCAAAATTTTCCCTGGGGTGCGTTTGTGATGAAATCGTTCAGCCAGTCGCGCAAACCGGTCAACGCGACGGTGATCTCCTGGGCGCCTCGTGCTGTCCGTGCTTCACTACTTTTCGCTCCCTTGACGCTTTCAGACCGAAGCTTCTTTAACTCGTTGACCAGGAAACTATCCGCTCCGACGGTGCGTAACTGATTTTCTGTTTCTTGGGTCAGATCAAAGGCGACGCCGCGTTCGCGCGCGAGCGTCGCGACGCGCTTGGGTTCCACGCCTTCGCGAAGCGCGTAAGTGACTTCCTGTAAATTAAAGGCATTGCTTGGCATTGGCGGGGGAGCGGGCCGCAGCAGCGTCAGGGCCAAATACATGCGCGCCACATTGTCCTCGCCGAGATAAGACAGCGCCTTCGCGAAGGCGCTTCCGGCGGCCTCGTATCTGCCCGCATTGTAATGAGCACGACCGACGTAGGTCCAAACGCTTCTTCGTGGCAAGACTGAATCGGTGACGAAGCCGGGATTGTCATGCGCAACGCGGTCAAAGTATGCGAGCGCATTATCGGGCTCGCCGCGCAGGAACGCCTGTCGCCCGGCGGAGAATTCGCTCTGCGATTCCAGCGCGGTGCATGCGCTAAGCAGCAGCACCAACGCAAAAAGCACGCGCCGATATTTCATGGAATTGTGTCTAGGATAGGCGCACACCGCGGCAAACACAAGTTTTTAGTTCGGCAACTCTGTGCCTTTTTAGACGTGCAGTTGCCGATCCGCGACAGCGTTGCTCGGATACGACCGCGTTCCGCTAGCAGGCTGCTGATCTTATAAACGGAATGGCCTCCGTGCCACCGGCTGTGGTAGACCGGCAGGCACAAAACCTAGGAGGCCAGCGATGGAACATTTTGTTGGTATCGATTTACACAAGTACGTATCACAATTGGCTGTGTTGAGGGAAAGCCGATCTCCTTCACAGTTACGTTTCGCTAATGATGTGGAGACAGCGCGTCGG
>DATBMR010000248.1:0-15665 GCA_036554745.1 Binatia bacterium | reverse complement strand
TCTGGTTCCCGACATCTTTCGGCATCGGCTTGTGCTGACCTATGAGGCCCTCGCCGAGACAATGACACCAGATCAGATCATTCGTCGGATTATGCAACACCTACCGGCTCCCGATAAGCCGCTGGAGACCCATGTCAAACTCGCCGCCAGCTCATAGCAACGATCGTATAGGGCTGCTGGCTCATAGCATATAGATGAAACCAGAAACCATACGCCCTAAGCCATACGCTGTAAGCCAGCCTGCCGGGGCTGAGAATATCCTGCGTCGGCTAGAGTGGACCGTGATTCGTCGCCTGGACGGACTGCTTCATGGCGATTACCAAACCTTATTTCGCGGCTTCGGGCTGGATCTGGCCGATCTACGCGAATACCAGTATCACGACGATGTCCGTTACATCGATTGGAACGTCACCGCACGGCTACAGACTCCCTATGTCCGCGTATACAACGAAGATCGGGAGATCACTGCTTGGTTTTTGCTCGACCTCAGCCCGTCTGTGGATTTCGGCTCGCAAGTCAAAAAACGCTCGGTATCCAGCGAATTCGTCGCGGTTTTGGCGCGTCTTTTGACCCGCCATGGCAACCGTGTCGGCGCGTTGTTCTATGGTGATAGCGTCGATACCGTGATTCCGTCACGAAGCGGCCGGCGCCACGCCCTGCACATTTTGCACGGAATCCTTTCGCGCCCCGCGCCATCTCGCTCTGCTGCAACGAACCTAGGCGAGCTTCTCCAGACCGCTTTGCGCGTCATCCAAAGACGCTCCCTGGTCTTCATCGTTTCCGACTTTATCAGCGCGCCTGGCTGGGCAAAGCCGCTCGCGCATCTAGCACTGCGCCATGAGATCACGGCGGTTCGGCTCTATGATCCGCTCGAGATGGATTTACCCGACCTCGGGCTGCTCGTGATGCGCGATGCCGAGACTGGCGAGCAGCTGTTCGTCGACACGCACGATCGAGCTTTCAGAAAGCGATTCGCGACTCTAGCAGAGCGGCGCGAGCAGGAGCTTCGCTCGGCTTTTGGTCAAGCGGGCGTGGATGTTCTGGAGTTGTCCACCGACGGGGATCTCATCGACGCGATCCTGCGCTTCGCCGATCTGCGCAAACGGCGCAGCCAGTTGGCGGCAGGCGGCAGCCTGCCGCATCATTTGAGAGGACGCCATGAAGTTTCAATGGCCTGAAATGCTCTGGCTTTTACTGTTGGTGCCGGCGCTCGTCGCCGCTTACTTTTATATTCTCCGGCGCCAACGCGAGACTGCGCTCCGCTATGCCTCGCTAACCATGATCAAAGAGGCGATCGGCGCAGGACAGCGGTTTCGGCGCCACATTCCGCCACTGCTCTTCCTGATTGCATTGGTTGCACTGATCCTCGCCACCGCGCGCCCAACCGCGGTGGTCACCCTCCCGACGCAGCACCGCACTATCATCCTCGCTATGGACGTGTCTGGTAGCATGCGCGCCACCGATGTGCAGCCCAATCGGCTTGCTGCATCTCAGGCCGCCGCCAAGGCGTTTGTCGCCGAGCAGCCGTCCAACGTTCGTATCGGCGTGGTGTCGTTCGCTGGAACCGCGGCGGTGGTGCAAGCGCCTACGCACAACCGCGAAGACATCATCGCGGCGATCGATCGCTTTCAGCTACAGCGTGCTACCGCGATCGGCAGCGGCATCATTGTTTCGCTGGCGACGATCTTCCCCGAAGAAGGCATCGATGTCAGCTCGTTGCTCTATGGGCGCCGCGGGCTAAGCGGGAGACCGCTCGATCAGGCCCACAAGTCGGAGAAACCTACTCCCAAACCGGTTCCTCCCGGCTCGTATACTTCGGCCGCCATCATTTTATTAACCGACGGGCAGAGGACCACCGGCCCCGACTCGATCGAGGCCGCCAAAATGGCTGCCGACCGCGGAGTGCGGATCTTTACGGTCGGCTTCGGCACCAAAAGCGGCGAGACCATCGGCTTTGAAGGTTGGTCCATGCGCGTCCGTCTCGACGAGGAGACACTCAAGAACATCGCCAACATGACGCGCGGCGAATACTTTTACGCCGGCAGCGCCACCGATTTAAGAAAGGTCTACGAGTCCCTCAACGCTAGGTTTCTGATGGAAAAAAAGGACATGGAGATTAGCGCCCTGTTCGCCGCCGGCGCTGCCGTTGCCGCACTGATTTCGGCGCTGCTTTCACTTCTTTGGTTCAACCGCATCCTATAAACTAGACGTTGCCGCGTAGATGCGCGCGAGCGCGGCTTCGTGGCGAACCGAAACGCCTCAGATAAGGCTGAAGCGTTGTGTCTATGCCGCGCGCTTGGCTTAACGTTTTAGTTTACACTCCTTGCCGTTGAGATTGGCAGGCTCAAATGGCGGCGCTATTTGCGCCTTGCCGCTGCTGCCCGGATTGAGCACGTGAGTGGGGCTGCCGCTCGCATAGGCGAGAAGCTGATCGATCGCGAGCCCATAGTAAAGTTGATAATTCTCCCTCTCTACGCAGCCCAAGTGCGGAGTCGCAACGACCTTAGCCATTTTGAGCAGCGGGTGAGCCGCATCGATCACCGGTTCGTCTTCAAAGACTCGACCGCTGCGGCGCCCGGACGGCCAGCCTTTAAAGCTTCCACCATTGTCCTTCGGCAATAATCCCGGCACGGCTGGTATTGACGATGAGCGCGTTTGGGTTTCATGCGCTCAAGATCCTCACGCCGTGACGACGCCGCGCGTCTCAGCGGTGAGCGGCAGATGGAGGCTCAGGATATCGCTTTCGGCGAAGAACGTTTCGGTTTTCCGCAACCTCGTAGCCAGCCTCTCGCGCGCGTGCCAGCGGACCCACTTCTACCACTAGCAACTACGAAAGTTAACGGTTTTCTCGAGCACGTCGGGCGGTGAGAGCGGTCCGTTCGGGTAGTCGCGGTCGCGCATCGCGGTCGCGCATGGTTGCCGGAATCCCGGTTCTAAAGTAACTTGACACCTCCCCTCGTCTGCGGTACTCACGCCAAGTCTGATCACAAAGTTCAGGAGGTGGCTACGATGACGCGTTCGGCGAAGTCGATTGTTGGTTTTCTGGTTCTCTTCGTTTTCGTTGGCATGCTAGGCAGCGACGCACGGGCGCAAGGCAGAACCAAAATCAGGTATGCCCTCGGCGATGTCGTGTCGATCGACGAGCTGCCGCTCTTGATCGCCGTCGAACGCGCCAAGACGCGCGGCATCGATGTCGAGATTACGGCGTTTAAGAGCGAGGAAGTCGCAACCCAGGCCGTCATCAACGGCCAGGCAGACATCGGACAAGGGACGCCCTATGCCGCGGTTCAGAAAGCGAACGTGCCGATTCGCTTCTTTTACCAGTTGAGCACTTTGCAGTTTTTTCCGGTAGTGGCCAAAGACAGCTATAAGAGCTGGAAAGATCTGGACGGTCAGGAGATCGCCCTGCAGGGACGCGGCTCCGGAACCGAAGCGATCATGCTACTCGCAGCGAAGCAGCATGGCATCAAATATAAGAGCGTGAGCTACGTGCCCGGATCCCAAGTGCGCGCCCTGGCTCTGTTAAAGGGGAACATCAAAGCAACGATTTTAGACGCGCCCAACAAAAACCGGGTCATGAAGGAAGCCCCCGACAAGTTCATCGTCTTACCACTCGGTAATTTGAAGGCCAGCGACGAAGCGCTGTTCGCCACCCGAGAATTCCTCGACAAAAATCAGGCGGGCGTCGCAATTTTCGTCGAAGAGCTGATCAGGGTCAATCGGCAGATCAATGCGAATCCCAAATCGGTCCTCGAACAGCGCAAGAAACTCGGGCTCTTAAAGGACCTGCCCGCCAAGATGGAAGACGAGATTCTGCCCTACTTCGAGGAAGGCGTACAAAACGGCATCTTTCCTAACGACGGGGGCGGTCAAAGCGCGGCCAAGAACGACTTGGAATTCTACGCTCTCTCGGGCGCGCTGAAAGGCGAAAACCTGAAAGCGGACGACTTCTGGCACCTCGCCCCACTCAAGGCCGCGCTGGCCAAGGTGAAATGACAGTCCGCATGGGTTGGCGAGGAAGTTTAGCGCCGTCGATTCATGCGATCGCGCGAACCAAGCAGCTGATTTCAATCGGCGCGTGGTGACTGACTCGGTGGAGCAAAGAGGTTGGATCGGAAAGCCGCTTTTCTGGCAACTGGTTTCCTTCGCCCTGTTTTTCGGTTTGTGGGAGTTTGCCGGCCGTTGGCCGATCAGTTTCGCATTTCCGCCGTTTAGCAAGACCCTGGCAGCGCTGCTCGGCATGATCGCCGATGGCAGTCTGCTTAAAGCCTATCAATCGACGCTCCAGCCGCTGATCATCGGCATTATTCTTTGTAGCTTCATCGGCATCGCTTTCGGAATCGGCATGGGGCTCTCCCGCACCATTGAGTGGCTGAGCCTGCCGATCTTCATCGTGCTGCAAGCGGCACCGATGGCGGCAATCATCCCGTTGATCACCTACATGTATGGCATCGGCATCACCGCCAAAGTTTTGGCGGTCGTCGTTTTGGCCGCGCCGGTTATCGTGATGAATTCCTACAAGGGCATCCGCAATACGACTCCCTCGCTGATCCAAATGTGCCGTGCTTTTTTGGGAACTAGGCGACAGGAGGTGGTCAAGATCATCCTGCCTCACGCCGCCGCCTTGATCTTCGCCGGCCTCCGGCTCGGACTGGCGATGGGCTTCATCGGTATCGTGATCGCCGAGCTCCTGATCACGCCGACCGGCATCGGCGATCTTATCACCTACAACAGCTCAGTGGCGGACTACCCAAAGATGTTCGCGGCGATCGCCTCCATCATCCTGCTCGCAGCTCTGGCGATCGCAGCGCTCGAGCGGCTGGAGCGCAGACTCTTTCCGCCTGAAATGCGGGGTTTTGAGGATGTCAGCTGACGCCATTGTGGAAGTTAAAAATGTCGCGAAGACCTACGACGGCGGCGTCGAGGCGCTGGCGGATATCAACTTAGCGCTTCCGGACGGCGGGCTCAGCACGCTGTTGGGTCCGAGCGGTTGCGGCAAAACGACGCTTTTAAAAATCATCGCTGGGTTGATTCCGCCAAGCCGCGGCGAAATTTGGGTGAAAGGCAAAAAAGTCGACGGGCCCGGGCCCGAGCGAGCGTTTGTTTTCCAAGACTTCGCGCTGCTGCCGTGGGGAAACGTTTTACGCAACGTCGGTTTCGGTTTGGAACTACGCGGGCGGTCCAAAGAAGAGCGCGATCAGATCGCTCGCAAACACATCGCCGAGGTCGGGCTCACATCTTTCGAGTCAAAGTATCCGCATCAGCTCTCCGGCGGGATGCGGCAGCGCGTCGGCCTTGCCCGAGCCTTCGCGGTCGATGCTGAAATCATTCTGATGGATGAGCCGTTTTCTTCCGTCGATGAACAGACGCGGCGGAAGTTTCAGGAAGACCTTTTGGATCTGCTCAGGCACAAGAAAAAGACGGTGATCTTCGTCACCCACAGTATCGAAGAGGCGGCCTATCTCTCCGATCAGATCGTGCTCTTGTCGGCACGTCCGGGAACGGTATCGAAAATCATCCAACCGAGCATCGATCGCCACGGCAAGGGTCCGGACGAGATTCGCCGCGACAAGCATTATCTTGATGCGGTTGACGAGATTTGGCAGATCCTGAAACGTTACATTTGAAACAATGGAGTATTCGAGTAGTAGAGTACTGCAGCGCTAGAGCTGAAGACCAAGCACGGACACTCCGTCACAAAACCGCCGCGCGACAGCGGCCATCATCCTGGCACCGACATGTTTCTGTTCGGCAAGCAAATCCCAATCGTTTTTTCGCTGATGATTTGGTTCGTCGCGTGGGAAGTCATCGGGCGGGCGGAGCTGTCTTCGATCGTGCCGCCCATTTCCCGCGTCATTGTCGCTGGGGTCACGATTCTCCCCACCGCTAAATTTAGTTCGGCGGTGGCCATTTCCTTGCGCTCCTTTGCCTTCGGTATGGCGCTGGCTCTGCTCGTCGGCATTCCTATTGGCTTCCTCATGGCTAGAGTGCCGGTTGTGGGAAGAATCCTTGGCATGTGGGTCAACATCTTTGTCAGCGCGCCGATCTCGGCCGTGGTGCCAATCCTGATGGCGGTGGTCGGCATCGGCGAAACCACCGTCGTCGTTACGGTGTTTCTCTTCGCTGTGTTTGTGATTATCGTGGACACACAGGTGGGTGTGAGGCAGGCGGATCGGTCCTTGGTTGAGATGGCACGCTGCTTCGGCGCTCGCCCCTACCAGCTCTACACTAAGATATTGTTTCTCAGCGCTCTGCCCGAGATTCTCGCCGGCGTACGGCTCGGAGTCATCCGCGGCGTCAAAGGCGTCGTGATCGGCCAGCTGCTAATTGCGATTATCGGCGTGGGAGAATTGTTCGAGCTCTATTCGCAAAATTTTCTCATGGAAGAGTTCTGGGCTTTGGTCATTATTGTGTTTGTGTTCGCCTTCGCGGTCTCCGAAGCCGTCGCTTTTCTCGAGCGGCGCGTTGAATACTACGCCAGCACCCGCTGAGCAGCTATCGTGCGACCGCTGCAGGAGCGAAGCACTCGGTCGCATCAAGTTGACAGGTTCCGGAGCCGGGTGCTATCGCAAAGGTGCTGACCGCTCCTGCGATCGTTTTTGCGGAGGAAGACGTTATGTCACAGCGAACTAAAATCATCGATGGCGACGGCCATATTTTCGAGGACGGCGAAGCGATCGCTCGCCATTTTCCCTATAGCGCCATGGGCGGCCGCTTACGGAGCGGCGTATTTCCGCTCAACAGCCATATTCAATATTCACTCACCCGCACGCCGCCGGGCGCCTTCGCGACAACCCCCGAAGGGCGATTCCAAAACCCCGGTCCCGAGGGATGGCTGCAATTCATAGAACAAGTGGGAATCAACCAAGCCGTGCTCTTTCCGACCGCCGGGCAACGCATCGGACGGATCGTCGATCGCGACTATGCCTGCGGTGCGGCGCGGGCTTACAACGACTGGCTGTCAGAAACCTATCTGCGCCGCGACTCCCGCTTCAAAGGTATCGCCATTGTGCCGATGCATGATGCGGAAGCGGCCTTGGAGGAATTGCAACACGCCTACCAGGACTTGGGCATGTGCGCCGTCCTGTTCCCCGCAACCGGCGTGCATCTGAATCTCGGCGCCAAACCCTATTGGCCGGTGTACACGGAAGCGGCGCGGCTGGGCTGTCCGGTCGTTGTTCATGGGGGCGGCCATTGGGATCTGGGCATGGACACCATGAATGTCTCCACCGGCGCCAATGCGATCGGTCATCCGATGTCGCTGGCGATCGCTTTGGCGGAGATGGTGCTAAACAATCTGTTCGACCGCTTCCCCGGCCTGCGCGTCGCCTTTCTCGAGGGTGGCCCGCTCTGGTTTCTCATGGCGCTCGAGCGTCTGTCGCGATCCTACGAGGCTGGAACTCCTATCAACCCGCGCGGTGAGCTGCTCCAACTGCCCGAGGGACAAACCGTTGCCGACTACATCCGTGGCTTGGTTAAAGCAGGCCGTTTGGTGGTGGGCATTGAGGGCGGTGAAACCGACCTTGCCTATGCTATCAAGGTCGCAGGCGAGCAAGCCTTCATGTTCTCATCGGACTTTCCGCACGAGGTTAACACTCAGACCGTTAAGAAGGAGATTCGTGAGCTCCAAGAGCGCGAGGGAATTGGCGAAGCTGCCAAGCAAGCGATCCTCCACGGCAACGCCGTCCGCTTCTACGGTTTGGAGTGGCTTTCGAATTGATGCGTATCTTTTCGAAATTCCGACTCCACATGGCTTGGGCGCGCTCTTGCCTCAGCGATAATTACTGCGGAAACCGGCACCTCTATCTATGGCCAATTTGCTTCAGCAATTTTTCCCAAGAGTCGACTTCTTTTTCGTACTTTTCGGTCGTCAACCCCCGCTCCGGACGCCAGCGTTTGAACGGCTGCTCTTTCGTTGCGCTGCCGTAGCGAAACTTCTCCAGGACCTTCTGACCCTCCGGACCCAGGAGGAAATCAGCCATGAGAACCGCTCCATGAGGGTTGGGCGGCTTGCTTGCGATCGCCGCGCTGCCGACGTTGTTGGGCACAAGATCCATCGGCAGCCATTCGACCGGCGCGCCTTTCGAAGCGGCAAGCCAGGTATGGCTCTGAAAGATCGCCGGCGACGCCGCGACTTCTCCGGATGCAATCACGTTGACCAGCGCCGGTGCGTCAAGAGTATAGAGTTTAATTTCCTGGTCTTTTAGTTTCTTGACGAACTCTTCTCCTTTGGCCTTGACCATTGCACCGATGGCCCGGCTCCCTGAAGCGCCACCAAGAGGTATACCCATTTTCCCCTTGAGCGCGGGATGGAGAAGACCATCGAAATTTTTCGGCACGGCCGCGGCAGCAAGCAAATTTTTGTTGTAGGTGAAGCCGATATAAGATTCGCGGGCAAGCGCCCAGTAGTACAATCCTTTGCCGGCCTCTTCCTTGGCGTCTTCCGGATAATTTTTCAGCACCGGGGAATTGTAAGGCTGGAGCAGCCGCGAGTCGCGCATGAACATCAGATTGCCTTCGGTGGTTTCGATGGTGTCCACGAGATTCCGCCCGGCCTTGTACTCCTCGCTCATCCGCACCACCAAGTCTGCGCCGCCGGCTCGGTAAACATCCACCTTCACGCCGGGGTATTTGGCTTCGAACGCTGCAAGGAGCGCTTTGTAGGAGCCGCCGGCAAGGGATGTGTACCACATCAACTTACCTTCCGCCTTCGCTCCGGCATAAAGCATCTGCTCGCGGTCGGCTCCCATATACTTGACCAGTTCCGTGAGAGCCGTCGGCTTTTTCGTTTGCAGCCAGGCGTCCGATGGTGAAACTACAAGGACTAAAATGGCGAACGTCAGGATTTTCATTCCGGTCCTCCTTACGTTAATTGCTCAATAATTTCATCATCCGCTCGACCACGTCAGGCGGTTGTGAGACCACCTCTTTCGCAAGCTTCGCCAGCTCTTCGCCGCTGATCGAATCGACAATCCAGCGTCTTTTCTTCAAGTCTTCAAGCAGCGCGGGATCTTTGAGCGACGTATGATAGGCGTGGCGCAAGATTTTCACTCGGTCAGGCGGCACACCGGGTGTGGCCACCATGGGCCGGCCAAAGACAGCCGGAGCCAGCAGCACCGTGGCCACCCGCCGCGTGCCATCGGGCGTCTTGTATTGGTCCATCAACTCGTAAATGGACGGCACGTCGGCCACTCGAGGATCTCTCTTCTTGGCGGTTTGCAGAATCGGCCGAATAAATCCCTTCTTGTGCCACGTCAAAAACGGTTCGCGCGCGAAGTAGGTGCTGATCGTCAGGTTGCGGCAATGCAGCTCCCCGCGCTCGATGCCGAGGTCGATCTCGCCGCCACCGGGATACCCGCTCACGATGTTGAATTTGATTCCCAACCCTTCGTCCAAGAACTTCGGCATGTAATAGCCCGACGTGCTCGTTCCCGTGGCGCCGCATTTAGGCGGTTGCGCCGCCTTCCGGACATCTTCAATAGTCTGGTATGGAGTGTCGGTCCTCATGATCAAGATAAATTCGGTTTGTTCCGGCGTGCCGATCCAGGTGAATTTCGACCAGTCAAACTGAACTTCCTTGCGCTTGGCCAGCTGGTCGAAATACATCGAAGGACCGAACGCCCCCAATGTCAATCCATCGGGTTTCGCCACCGAATAGACGTAATTGGCCGCGATCACGCCTCCCGCTCCGGGCATGTTCTGCACGATGATCGTGGGATTTCCTGGAATGTATTTGCCCATGTGCTGGGCGAAGATTCTCGCCCATAGATCGTAGGCGTCGCCGGAGATATTGCCGACGATGATTCTAATGGTTTTTCCTTGATAAAAGGGCGTCTGGGCCCGGAGGTCCGATACCAACAACAGCAGAAATAAAACCGCCCATATGAAGCGCTTCATAGCTTCCTCCCAGTTGTCTCGCATCGATCTAAAACAAACTACGCCACCCAGAAAACACGCGCGGATCATAGGGTCGGCCTATTGAAGGTGTCAAGGAGAAAGGACCACGGCTAACCCACCGAAAGGGAGGGACGAACTTGGTGACGACAATCAAAAGAGCCAATGAGTCGATACCGCTATTGCCCGACTATTCAAGCGTATAGAGGTCCTGCGGCCGACCAACGCCGCGAAGCGCATAGCGGCCGACCGACACCAAGCGGCTTCTTGCCTCTCCCAGCGCTGCAGCGAATGCGGACGAAGCGAGCAGCGGCTGATCGACGGAGCGGCACAGCGCTGCAAGCCGGCTCACCTCGTTGACGGCGGGACCAACCACTGTGAAATCAAGACGGTCTTTGCTGCCGATATTGCCGTAGAAAACTTCACCCACATGAAGAGCGAGATAAATGTCGGTGGTGGGAAGACCCTTGCCAGCCCGGCACTGCTTCACGGCGCTCGCGCCACGGCGCGCCGCAAGAGCTGCGGTCAATGCTGCATTGCAAGCCCGGCCGCGATCCTCCGCCGTAAAAATCGCAAGGATTCCGTCCCCCATCAATTTGATAACATCGCCACCTTCATCATGAATGGCAGAGATGACGGTATCGGAGTAGTCGTTGAGCAGGGGGATAATGTATTCGGGCTTGGCCCTGTCGCTAATGCGAGTGTAGCCGCGAAGATCGCTGTACCACAGGACCGCCTCGATACGCTCAGCGACGCCACGTCTGATGCGGCCCTGCAATACGCGCCGGCCAGGATCACGGCCAAGATAAGTTTGAACGAGCGTTTCGGCAATTCGTGCCAATGATGCCGATTTCACCGCCAGCGCAAGAAAAGGCAAGTGTTGGCGCAGGTGCGCAATATGCTCGTCGCTGAAACCTTGAGGACTGTCCGTTGCCCACGAAGAATAGACGCAGTCCATGTCGCCGATGGTCTCATCGCCGGCGAAGCGGTTCGCCATGGCGACATAATCAGTGATGCCGTCCGCGCGCAACTCGGGAAATATGGAAAACTCCGTTTCTGTCTCGTTAGTCAAGCGGCGCCGCAAAACTGAAGCGCCCGATTCCTCGAGCCAGTAAAAGGGACTGCGACGCCAGCGGTTCAAGTCGTCCTCGGTGCGGCCGTATTCGTTTAGGGTCGCTTCTTTTTGGGCGCGCGTCCAGCGGAACGCCCGACCTTCGTAGATCGGGTGCAGCGTATCGATCAGCACCAGCCCACGAGCCAGGGGCACGCCGCGGGCCACTTCGCGTTCACAAAACCCGGCCAGGATTGCGGATTCGCCCTGACCGGCCAATCCCGCGTCCGTGATCCAGACAGAAAGCTCCGTTAATTGAACGTCATCCATGATTGGCCCTACCTCATCGGCTCATGCTTTGTTGCCAGGGATCAGCTGTCGCAGCATGGATGCACAAACTGCCGCTTATGAACGATAACGCGATTCTCCTGACTGCTATCGTAGCCAGCTTTCACCATGGCGCTCTAATGGCATACCAGCACATCGGACCGTTAAGCCTATATTGATGCCGGGAAGATCGCCGAGCAAGTGCGCAAAATGGACCTTGGAGCAACTGGAAACCAAGTACGCACGTTGTCGCCGCCTTATTTTTTGCCCGGGCTGCGGGCACTGGACTGTGACGGCTAATTGCGATATGCGACGCAAGTAGATTGACTATGGGCTATTTCCGCAATTCATTCCTGGTTACTGCAGGCGGAGTCGCTCTTGGTGCGCTTCTCGGTTGGGGTGTTACCGCAAGCTGGGGCGGCGCTCTTTCCACGGCGTTCATCGTCGCGGTGCTTGCCATCCTCGAGGTTTCGCTATCGTTCGACAACGCCGTCGTAAACGCCGTGGTGCTGAGAAAAATGACTCCCGTATGGCGCCGCCGTTTCATCACATGGGGGATCGCTATTGCAGTCTTTGGCATGAGGATCGCCTTTCCGTTGTTGATCGTCGCGGTCATTACACACATCGATCCGGTCTCGGCGCTGCTGATGGCGGCGACCGACCCCGACCGCTACTCGCGCGTCCTTACCGGCGCGCACATCTCGGTCTCGGCCTTCGGAGGCGCGTTCCTTGCCATGGTGGGCCTTAAATATTTTTTCAACCACGAAAAGGACGTGCATTGGATCAGCGTAATCGAGCGCCCGCTCACCCGTCTCGGACGGATCGAGGCCGTCGAATTAGGGTTGGTTCTGGTCCTGCTCTATTTGATTTCGACCTGGCTTGCTGGCCCGGAGCAGTTCGAGTTTCTGACCGCCGGAATGTTCGGGTTGGTGACCTACATTGCCGTGGATGGTGTTTCGGCGCTGCTCAATGTCGATTCCGCGCTCACCGGCGAAGTGATGCAATCAGGTGCGGCATCATTCCTCTACCTCGAAGTGCTTGATGCCAGTTTCAGCTTTGATGGCGTGATTGGTGCTTTTGCGCTGTCGAACAATCTATTCATCATAGCCATCGGCCTTGGGATCGGCGCCATGTTCGTCCGTAGCCTAACGATCATGCTGGTTGAGCGTGAGACGCTGGCCTCCTATCGCTACCTAGAAAACGGCGCCTTCTACGCCATCATCGCTCTTGCGATCATGATGTTTGTGAACGCAGTAAAACATATTCCCGAGTTCGTCACCGGGCTGATCGGAGCGGGATTTATCATCATCGCGTTCGTTGATTCCGTCCGCTATAATCGCCGCGCCCCGACGGCCGATGCCGTTCTGGATCAATTATCCGTCGGCAGTAGTGACTTCCGGTTGAAAGAACCTCAGAATTTTTCGGAATATCCGTCTCGCACCCAATCGAGCCGAACAAGCCTGCAGCAGCGGGATCAGGAGTGAACCTACCGGAAATCTCGTTGGACATTGCAACTTCAAGAGCGATTTTTATCGCCCCATGTTGAATCGGCGCTGACGGCCAATGCAAGGCCTGGGGCTCGAACGGCCGGTCAACTTCTCACAGAGCGACGCCAACACCGGCGACACTGGCGCGCGCCGAAAGCCTTGCGGCCGCCGCACGTTGCGCAATGGTAGGCCCGGCGATTCTTGCTGGTCTTCTTGATCAATTTGAGCGGGCTAAGCGCCAAGCGCAGCTCGCGCACTTCTTTTTCATTCGCGCGCTCCGGGCACTCACGGTTGCGACGCAGCCACGGCCAGAAAAATGGCGCGGTTTCGGGATTCCGGGTCGTTAGCACTCTGAACTGGCCCAAGCTTCCGCACCCTAACCTTTTCTGCAGTTCGGCGCATTTCATGAGCGCCATACCGCTCATCTTCATAGGACACCAGACCATCCCCGTCGGATAGCACCACTCTTCCGTAGCGGGCCGATCCGCCGCGGCTCGTCTCCCCAGTTCCCGTTTGGTGATCGCTCCGGACATTTTTCCCTCTCTTTGAGTATGCGCAAAATCTCTGGGACTGCAAGCAGGAAAAGCAAACCGATCGGAGCGGAAGAGGTCAAGTCTATAGAGTCTTGCGTCTGGGTTTAATGCGAAGCCTGTCCAACAATGTCAGACCTAGACGCTCGGCCCAAAAGCAGCGGATATTATTGCTGTTAGCTGAGTTCCTCTACCCTGATTGCGTCTGTCGCGGTAATTGGGTGAGCATTACTCAGGAGCGGCTTGAACCCAACATCTCGCGGCAATCCTGGCACTCTCGCCTCGCCGGTGGTGTAGTCAAGCTAGGGAATTTCGGCTAGCATAGTCTCGTGGCAGGCCTTTTAAATGCACAATCGCTTCGAGTGATTGGCCAGGAGCTGGCCACGCTCGGCGTCGATTCGTTCAATCTAGCGAAACGGGGCGGCAATTATACCGTTTGGATCGAGAATACGAAATTCAAGCAAGCGGTAGCAGAAGATAGTACGTTTGCTAAAAGACTAATGCGAACATTTTTGGGAGATGACCCTCCGCCTGCCCCGGAAATTCCGGACGTTATGCATTTCGCCAGTCCGCAAGTTCTTTGGAAAGACGTTGAGCGGCAGTTTCATCGCAAAGCCTCTCATGAAACAGCGGATCTGAACGAGCTATCTTTACTTTTGCGCGCCCTCGGCGATTTCTTGGATAGGAACCGGGCCGACGACTTTAATCTATTCTGGTCCAAGAACTCGGCCAAGGTTGTATTTGGTGATCGGGAAGAAAACTTCAACTTCTTAAACCTGTACAACATGGGAACGCGCATGTACCTGAAACGATCCAGTCGTCGTCCTCTTCAAAGATAAGTGTATGTACCTCTAGCCAAGTCCGCGCCCTACTTGGGGATTGATCAGTAAACTTTCAAACCCTTAAACTGTCCGCATCCGTTTGTTAGCCTGATCATAAGACGCTCGAGCAAGCCATTTGGCAGCGCGGCGGCAACGTTGAAGGAGAATCCTGGTGGTCCGCATTGGTTACGCCTGCATCAACACTGTGCTCCGCACACCCAATCGTACTTGCCGGCTGAAGAACGCGACATCGGAAAAGATCTTGCAGTTAGCCTCTGCTAACATCGAAGCGCTGCAGCCAATTCTGGAATGGAACGTAAGGCATGGTATCGAGATCTTCCGTATCTCGTCGGACGTCATTCCGTTCGGCTCGCATTCGGTTAACACGGTCCAATGGCCGCGACTTTTCAAACCCCAATTTGCGCGGCTCGGCGCCTTTATCAGACAGAATCGCCTGCGGGTCTCGATGCATCCCGGTCAGTTTACGATCCTCAACTCACCGCGGCAGGAGGTGGTTGACAACAGCATCGAGGAGCTCGAGTACCATACCACGTTTCTCGACGCTTTCGGGATCGATCATAGCCACAAGATTGTCATTCATCTGGGCGGCACCTATGGCGACAAGAGCGCAAGCCTCAAGCGCTTTATCGTAAACTGTGCGAGGCTCCCTCGCCGTATCAAATCGCGGCTCGTGATCGAAAACGACGAGCGCTGCTACACCATAGCCGACGTGCTCGAAGCCTCGGAAGCGATCGGCGTGCCGGTCGTGTTTGATGTTTTCCACCACATGTGGAACTCGGCGCTGAACCAATACTCTTTGAGATCGATCATTCAGCTCGCGGCGAAGACCTGGCGTAAGCGTGATGGGCGTCCGAAGATCCACTACTCCAATCAGTGGCCCGGAAAACCGCCGGGGACTCACTCCAAATCAATCAGCGTAGGGAAGTTTCTCCGGTTCCATGACCTGATCCACGATCTCGATTTGGACATCATGCTTGAGGTCAAGGATAAACAAGCATCGGTTCTGAAGCTTTTGAAGGCTTTGCGCGTACGCGAGCTTCGCGCCGCTTAATGCGCGGACGTTTGATCAAAGCGCTGTTCAGTCTATCAATCTTCTTATTTTGCACGCTATTTGGTCCGGTAACGCGTCGCGGTTGCGCCGCGTGACCTCGACGATTTCCACGTCGCTTCGATGTTTGATCTCATCTATAGAGCCATCGCTTCTTTTGGCGATCGTGGCAAGGACGTTTATGGGACGGGCGAGAAGCTCACTGATTCTGATGCGAAATTGACGAGACAGAAGCTCCATCTTCCCGATTTCATCGATGACGTAGAGATCCACCCCCATCGCAACCGGATCGAGTAAAGGGAGGACGACCTTTTCGAACTCTTCGACATGGATCGAATACTTGCCGACCTTGGGCCCTTGGCTTCCTACGGACGCAAGAGTTCCCGTCCGCCCGTCCAGAGTAACCACTCGAAAACCGCTTCGTTGCCGCCCTTGTCTTGTTTCCTCGGTGTAAAAGCCCCGGCAGCGAATTCCCGCCAGCCGCTC
>DATBMR010000181.1:0-7815 GCA_036554745.1 Binatia bacterium | reverse complement strand
ACATAGTCACGCGAGCGGCGCTGAAGCTCGGGAAGAATATCCTGACATATGATCTCGATGGCCTCGGCCCAATTGGGACCGAGCGGAGAGGCCATGTCGATAATGTCGAAGCGATATGGCTTGGCCAAACGCAGCACTTCGTCAAGCTGGGCGATGCATTCCGCAGGCGTCCCCGCGACGACGATGCCGCTCTCTTCAATCATTCGATCGCTGATCAGCGGGTCGAGATTCTCAATGGCTTTGCCTTGCCGGTGGCCTTCCTTAATGGCTGACAGCGTGGCGGTCGGCACCGGCAATTCAACGAGTCGCCGGCGCAGCAAATGGCCACCGATCAGGCCGTTCACCGCCATGCGCCGACAGAAGCGCCGCGCCGCACCACCGTCGCGCGCCACCGACACATGAAGGTGGAGCACCTTAGTGAATGGCTGCCCGCGCACCGGCAACCTGCCCATGGCATCGGCCAGCGCTCCCTTGCGAATCAACGCTGTAGGGAACGACAGATTGCTGATAATCAACCCGTCGCCGAACTCGCCCGCGATCTTGAGCGTCTCCGGTCCTGCGGCGGCAACGAAAATTTCCGGTCCCGGGGCGGGCGGGACTCGCAGGAATGCCTCGGCCGCTACATCGAGGCGAAAAAAACTCGCCGTCGCCGGAAAGTCGCCTAGCTTGACCCGTTGTCCCGCAAACATTTTGCGCAGAAACAGAACCATCTCGCGCAGCATGGCGACGCGGTTCTCTTTGCGAATCATGTTCGAGGAGGAAGAGCCCGCGCCTATTCCCGCGGTGACTTTGCGCTCACCGGCGAGGTGAGCGAGAGAACTGAAACTGGAAGCGAGATCGACCGGCGTGCGGCATACGGGGTTGGTCACTGAAGTGCCGACGTTGGCGTTTGTTTCCGCCAGAATGGCAGCCAACGTGACGAACGGATTCTCATGAGTCAGGTGGTCAGGTACCCAAAGCCGTTCGAACGGATAGAGCGACATCGCTCGCTTGGCATAGGCTACTGTTTCCGGCGCGGCGGGTAGAGGATAAAACTGCATACCAAAACGCATTTCGATAGTCACCTTTCTTGTGCACGCACCCTCACGTCGGCCGCAGGTCAAATTTAAGCTGCGCTCGGTTCGTGCACCGCATAACTCCCGTCGACTTCTCTTCCATCGGCAAACTCAAACCAATCGAAAAGATATGGGCTCTTATGTCCTGACCGTTGCCTTGTGCCTAATTCGTATGCGGAACGCACGCCGTGACGGTTATCTCCACAAGGAGCTCGGGAAAGTTCAACATCACTTCCACGGTGGTTCTGGCCGGTTTGTTGCTCGGGAAAAACTTGGCGTACTCCTCGTTGTAGGCCGCGAGGTCCTCGCGTCGGGTGAGATGCGTCAGCACCGTGAGAACATTATCGAGAGACGTCCCCGCGGTTTTCAAGATCATCTCGACCCGTTGAAGAGCGTACTGGGTTTGCTCGCGAACGTCCTTGCCGACTTCTCCCGTGACT
This sequence comes from Binatia bacterium, assembly GCA_036554745.1. GTDB lineage: Bacteria > Desulfobacterota > Binatia > UBA9968 > UBA9968 > DP-20. The sequence continues at coordinate 6,320 of DATBMR010000181.1, read as the reverse complement.
GGGTGCCGGCCGGTCTGACCGGCGACGAACACCAGATCTCCAAATCGCGCGGCCGGCGACAGATTTGGATTCGCGGCAGCAAGATTCACTTGAATAACTTCCTTCTTGGGCATCTACTCTCCTGAATAATACTTGTCTCAACGACCGGGGTTGAACGTCTGGAACCAATGAAACCATTGAAACGACTAGAACCGAGTCTTTTTTTTCACCATTTTGAATGAAGCGTAACGATTGAACGAGTTGAACGACTTGAACTCCGTTCGTTTAGGTAAGCGCAGCGGTTCAACGGTTCGAGCGGCTTGAACGGTTTTTCTCTCTAATCCTCTAAAACGACGCTTTTTATTGTATGTTCCATATCAAATCAACAGTTTGCGCCGGTCCGGCGCGGGCTCTGAGCTACTAAATCAAAGAGTCCGCAACCGGAGTGCACAAAACTAAAATTGTGAATTTTCCTTCATAAAGCTCCCTCCGCTGCCTTGGATGGGGCGGCTTTACGGAAGTTACCAGCATATCCGGGGCAGTTTTCGGAACGTTTCCACCGCTGGTCCTCGCTTTGCTTTAATTTAAAGGTAGAGAGTTGAGTCCAGTTGAAGAGTCGTCACGTTGCAATGCAAATAGTCTGTCTTTCGCGGATTTGGTCGCTGCAGGGAATGGTTTCTAGCCTCGCCAGTCTGCGAGAAGCGACGTTTCACCGTGACAAAGTTGTCGTGTAAAAAAAGCCGACGGTGCGGCCGCAGAACGGGCGGAGAAATACTGCCCGGCGGCAGGTCGTCCCGACGAGTCATACAAAGATGCCGATCATAGAAAAAGATCCCTGGCGCACGCAATATTTCACGACGGTTAGTTGCCCTGATAACGTCTTTATTCCGACTGACGACGAGCTGGCCTACCAGCAATATCCTCATCATCGCTGGATCTACAACAAATTGCTCATCTGCGAAACTCAAGGACTGGCCAATGCCCCGCACGACATCATGCCGGCGCAATTTCCGGTCTTCAGCAAACCGATCTACAATATGCGCGGGATGGGCTGCGGCGGAAAAATTATCAAATCGCCGGAGCAGTTTCGTGAGGCTGTGCAGCCCGGGCATATGTGGATGGCGCTTCTTGACGGCGAGCACGTCAGCAGCGATGCCGCGGTAATCGAAGGTGAACCGGTATGGTGGCGGCACACCATCGGCGAGACACTTGAACAAGGCATGTTCGACTACTGGAAAATTCTCTCGCAATCACGGCCGGAGATCGAAGAACATTGCGGCGAATGGCTGCGACGCCACCTAAAAGGTTATACCGGATGCGTGAATTTCGAGACCATAGACGGCAAGATTATCGAGGCCCATTTACGCTTCGCCGATCAGTGGCCCGATCTGTATGGTTCCGGTTGGATCGATGCCGTCGTTGATCTCTATGCCAACGCCCGCTGGCGTTATCGCGATGACGAGCGGCGCACGGGTTATAGTGTCGTGCTGTTCGGGGCGCACGGTCCGCGCTATCAGAAACCGGATCGCTCCTGGCTGGAACAATTTCTTGGCTGGAACGGCGTTTCCAGCATTCAAATCACCTTTCACGAAGATCAACCGCCGGAGCACCACTCGATGCCCCCCGGGGGATTTAGACTCGCCATTGTCAATTGCTGGGATCGCGCCATCGGATTCAAAGTTCGGGAACAACTCGCCATGATGTTCGGCTCGAAGGACGCGGCGGCAAATCCGCCAAGCCCGAAGGCGATTCAACATTCGGATTCCGGGATTCACTCTCCGACTTTATCGGATCTTGAACTTTGAACGGGTGTGCCGATTCAGCAGTTTTTTCTGTCAAGGCATTGATGCGCCGATCTCCAAGGCGAGCCGAAATCCGGAAAGAAAGAACTGGCGCCAAAATTTCTCACCCGGCTTTCAGATGTCACTCTCGGCGCTGGCCCACTTCAATGGTGGTTCGGCGAGTATGCGGAGAAAATTTTTCTGCGGAGTTATCCCCCGGTACATTGCGGATCGTGGCAAACATGCGAAATTGTGATCTCGAACTGGACTAACGAACCTCGGCATCAACTGCGTGACAAGTCTGAGCTAACCAAGCGCTAGCGGAGCTCGAAGAGCTCGCGCGCACACCCAACGGCGACTATAATACCCGGCAGACGCAACCTTCGATGAAAACGATTCGTCGCTTTCCTCATCTCGTCCGCGTCATTGAAAACTGCTGGATACCGATGGCGGACGGATGCCGCTTGGCCGCGCGCCTTTGGCTGCCGGTAGACGCGGAAACGACTCCGGTTCCGGCCATCCTGGAATATATCCCCTATCGCAAGCGTGACTTCACGCGGGCGCGCGATGAGCCGATGCATCACTATTTCGCCGGCCATGGATACGCCGCCGTACGCGTCGATCTTAGAGGCGCGGGGGATTCGGACGGACTGCTGCTCGACGAATATTTGCAACAAGAGCACGACGATGCTCTGGAAGTGATCCACTGGATCGCTCGACAACCCTGGTGCAGCGGCGCCGTCGGTATGATGGGCAAGTCGTGGGGCGGATTCAATTCCTTGCAAGTGGCTGCGCGCCGCCCGCCCGAGCTCAAGGCCATCATCACTGTCTGTTCCACCGACGACCGCTACTCTGACGACGTCCATTACATGGGTGGTTGCCTGCTCAATGAAAATCTAACCTGGGGCTCGGTGCTGATGAGCTACAACGCCTATCCGCCCGACCCCGAGCTGGTTGGAGAACGATGGCGCACCATGTGGCGCGATCGTCTCGAACACGCGGTATTTTTTCCCGAGGTGTGGCTCGAACATGGCCGTCGTGATGCTTACTGGAAGCATGGCTCGGTGTGCGAAAACTACGGCGCCATCGCATGCCCGGTCTACGCCATCGGCGGCTGGTCCGATGCCTACAGCAACGCGATTCCTCGGCTGCTGAGCGGGCTCGATGTGCCGCGCAAAGGCCTCATCGGCCCGTGGGCCCATCTCTATCCGCACGACGGCATCCCTGAACCCGCGATCGGCTTCCTGCAGGAAGCGCTACGCTGGTGGGACCAGTGGCTGAAAGGCGTCGACACGGGGATTATGGCGGAGCCCATGCTGCGCGTCTGGATGCAGGAGAGCGTTCCGCCCAGGCCTTCTGTCAAACACCGTCCTGGCCGCTGGGTGGCCGAAGCACGATGGCCGTCGTCGCGCATCGAATTCAGCCGTCGTTGGCTCGAGCCGAGCAGACTGAGCAGCGCCGCGTCCCGCGCAGCACGGCTCGAGCTCCGCTCGCCGCAAACCACCGGCCTGGGCGCCGGCGAATGGTGCGGTTTTGGCGCGCCCGGCGAAGCGCCGCCGGACCAGCGCGGCGATGACGGTTGTTCACTGACGTTCGACTCCGAAGCTTTGCCCGCGCGAGTCGAAATACTGGGCGCTCCGGTAGCGGTGCTGGAGCTTTCCGCCGACCAGCCCGTCGCCGTGGTTGCCGTGCGCTTGAACGACGTCGCTCCCGACGGCACCTCCGCGCGCGTAACCTATGGACTGCTGAACCTAACCCACCGCAATGGCCACGAGTATCCGCAGGCCGTGGAGCCCGGCAAACGGTACCTCGTCACGGTGACCATGAACGACATCGCGCACGCATTTCCGGCGGGCCACAAAATGCGCTTGGCCGTTTCCACCTGCTATTGGCCGATCGCATGGCCGCCGCCGCGGCCCGTAACCCTCAACCTGTTTACCGGCAAGAGCTTTGTCGATCTGCCGGTGCGGCCGCCGGACCCGAGAGACGACGGGCTCCGACCCTTCGAGCCTGCCGAGCGCGCGGCCGCGCAAACAACCGAGCTTCGGCCCGCGGCCTTGAAGCGCGTCGTCGCGCGCGATCGCGCCACCAACGAGACGGTCTACACCATCTCCAGCGGGCGCGCCGGCCTCGATAACGCAAAATTAATGCACATCAAAGCGCTCGACCTCGACGTCGGCCAGACGATGCTCAAGCGTTTTTCGATCGGCGAGGACGACCCGCAAACGGCTCGTGCCGAAGTCATTCACCGGACGTGGTTTCGCCGTCAACCGTGGATCACCCGCGTCGAAACGCGCACCCGGTTCTGCTCGACCGAAGATGAGTTCGTTCTCGAGGCCGAACTTACGGCCTACGAAAATGAGCAAGAGTTCTTTACGCGCAGCTGGTCCCGCCGCGTGAAGCGCGATTTGCTTTGAATTATTGAATTCGCCGGCCGCTAGCAACCGTATGTCTCCGCAGCTCCGGTCTTAAGCTCCGAAATAGATTGTGGAAAAAATCCGAAGTCTGCTATTAGGCGTTAAACGTTTGAACAGTTAAACCGTGAACCTTTGATCGACCCTTCTTTAGAACCACTGGAACGAGTGCAAAAAAGCGTAGCGTTGAAACGATTGGAACGTTCAGACGTTGAACGTCGCGAACGGGCTTCAGTCTTGGTTAGCGGTTGAAAGACTGTAACCACGCAAGCTCCTTGAACGGGCTTTTGTTGAACGTTGGAACCACTGGAACTGAGCGGAGCGCTGGAACGACCGGAATTTTCTGGAACAATTGGAACACGTTAACTACTAAGGCATTTCCGCTAGAAGCCGGCCGTAACCGGTCTTGGGCTGCCGCACGTTGAGCCGCTTTTGGATCTCCCAGGCTTGTGCGACTCCCGGGTGAAGAACCGGGATCTGGAGATCCTGTTCCAGCAGCTCGATGATGTCCAGGATGCGCAACTTGCCGCCCTGAAAATAGATCCCATCGGCATGCGGATGTTTTAGAAACAGCCGCTTGACGTGGTAGTAGACTTCGGTCGACGATAGCCGCCCGACTTCCTCCCACGGAACCGGCAGCCTTTCGATTCCAAGCACGTCGAATCCGGCCGCCGTAAAATAATTACGGACGATGCTGGTGTCTTCGAAGTCGTATCCAACCCCGACAAATTTTTTAATCTTAAGCGCCTTCAGAGCCGCTATTTGGTTCGTTCCCGAGGTGAAAATCGGAATCTTGAACTGCTTCTCCCATCTCTCGATGATATCCCGCTCTCCGTGATATCCCAGGAGCATGAACGGCGGCGTGCCCGCAGCGTGTATGAGATCGACCTGGTCTTCCGCAAGCTCAGCAATCTTTTCTTCATAGGCCGGGAGCGCTGCCTGGAACTCCTCGATCTTGCCATGCCGGATGTTATTGAAGAGCGGGATGATGCCAATCCCGTCCGGCAACATCCGGATCATTTCTACCAGCGAAGCCGAACCCTTCGTTGGTTTGATGATACCGACCATTCCACGCCACGCATCGGACGCCATACTTCCTCCTGTTAGTTGTCCTCGGAGATTTTTTTCTACTCCCTCAAAAGACGCCGCACCGCGCGTTCCCCATTGCAGGACTAGTTGGTGAAAAGTCCTTTTAAACGCCCGATGACATCGGGCGGCTGCGACATGATCTCTTTGGCTATCCTTTGGAGTTCCTCGCCGCCGGTTGGGTCCACTTCGAGCTTCTTCTTTTTCGCCTCCGCCAAAAGCCCGGGATCCGCCATCGCTTTGTTGAAGGCGTCTCGCATGATTTTTACTCTTTCGGGCGGAACTCCAGGGGACATTAGGATCGGCCGCCCCATATCTCCGTTTGCGAGTACAACCGCGGCAAGGCGCCGGTCAGCCGCCGACGCTTTATACTTATCCATCAACTCATAGATCGTCGGCACATCAGGCAGTCTCGGGTCGCGCTTGCGACCCGTTTGCACGAGATTACGCACGAACCCTTTCTTCTCCCAAGTAAAAAAAGGCTCGCGACCGAAATACGTCACGATCGTGAAAGCGCGGCATTGCAGCTCCCCTCTCTCCACCGCCAGATCAACGTCTGTGCCTCCCTGATAACCTGAAATGACTTGGAACTTGGTTCCCGCGACCTCGTTGAGCAGCTTGGGGATGTAGTTGCCCGTAGAAGACGGCCCGGTAGAGCCGCACTTCGGCGGCACTGCAGGATTGCGCACGTCTTCGATGGTTTTGTAGGGCGTATCCGCCCGCATGTACAGAAGGAGTTGCGACTGCCAGGGGCTGCCGATGAAGTTAAACTTCGGCCAGTCAAATTTAACCTCCTTCAGACCGACCAGTTGATTGAAATAAAGCGCGGGCTGCACTCCTGCCAGGGTTAGACCGTCCGGCTTGACGACATTGGAGATATAGTTGGCCGCGATCATGGAGCCGGCTCCGGGCATATTTTGTACGATCACGTTCGGATTTCCCGGGATATGCTTTGGGAGATACTGCGCGATCTGACGGGGCCAAAGATCATCGTAACTGCCGGCGGGAAATCCGACAACGAAAGTGACCGTCTTCCCATGATAGAAAGGCGTCTGAGCAT
>DATBMR010000152.1:0-3844 GCA_036554745.1 Binatia bacterium | reverse complement strand
GCCATGTTTGGCAGCACCCATTCCTACCGCGGGCAGGAGGCGATCGCGGTGGGAGTCTGTTCGGCGCTAAGGACGAGTGATTTGATCGCGAGCTATCATCGCGGCACCGGTCATCTGATCGCCAAGGGTGCCGACTTGTATTTGCTCCTGTGCGAGTGCATGGGGCGGGCGAACGGTTATTCTCAGGGGCGTGGCGGCAAGATGCACATGGGCGACATGGGCTTCGGATTTCTCGGCAACACCGGCACCGTTGGCGGCACGGTTCCCACCGCCACTGGCGCGGCGCTGGCCGCGAAAGTGCGTGGTTCGGACGAGGTCGTGGTGAGCTTTTTCGGCGACGGCGCCGCCAATCAGGGCGTGGTTCATGAATCGATGAATCTTGCCGGCGTGTGGCGGCTGCCGGTGATTTATGTCTGTGAGAATAATCAATACGCCATGACGGTCAGCTTCGAGAAGAGCGTGGCGATTAAACAGCTGAGCGCGCGTGCCGCCGGCTATGGATTTGAGGGCAAGACGATCGATGGCAATGACGCCGACTCGGTTTACCAGGCGACCCAAGCGGCCGCCGAAAAGGCGCGCCAGGGAGGTGGTGCGACATTTCTCGAATGCGTCACATATCGTTGGGACGGCCACTTCGGCGGCGATCCGGGGACCGGTTACCGTAGTAAAGAAGAAATCGAGGCATGGAAGCAAAAATGTCCGATCAAGCGGCTCAAGGAAAATTTGATTGAAGAAGGGAATCTATCCGAACAGGAATTTGACCAGCTGTCGGCCGCCGTCCATGCTGAGCTGGAGGAGGTTGCCGAACGCGCGGAAGCGGCCCCGCTACCAAACAAAGAAGTCGATTTAAGCAGCATCTATGCCACGGAGACGACCCATGGCTAAATCGCTGACCACGGAGACTCAGTCGGTCAAAGAAATGCGCGTGCAGGAGGCCCTGCGGGAGGCGCTACGTTACGAGATGGCGTGCGATGACCGCGTGTTTGTGATGGGCGAGGACGTGGCGCTCTTTGGTGGTGCCTACGGTGTCACACGAGGACTCATACAGGAGTTCGGCGAAAAGCGCGTGCTCGACACACCGATCTCGGAGGCGGCGTTGGTGGGGCTTGCGGTTGGCGCTGCGATCAACGGCATGCGGCCTGTGGTCGAGATCCAATTCTCCGATTTGTTGCCGCTGGCGATGGATCAACTCGCGAGCCATGCCGCGCGCTATCACTACATGACCGGAGGCCGCATCAACGTACCGATGGTCGTACGCAACAAATTCGCGACCCGGCCCGGCGGGGGACCCAGTCATTCGAGCTGCAATCACGGCGCGTTCATTCATTTCCCCGGACTAAAAATCATCATGCCGACAACTCCCGCCGATGCAAAAGGATTACTGCTCGCAGCAATTCGCGATCCGAACCCGGTGCTCTGCTTCGAGAGTCATCATCTTTACGGCCAGCGTGGTCCGGTGCCGGAGGGCGATTACACGGTGCCGATCGGCGTTGCCGCCGTGCGGCGCGAAGGAAAGGATCTAACGTTGGTCACCTGCGGCGGCATGGTTTTGAAGGCGGACGCCGCCGCAGACGCATTAAAGGAGAAAGGCATCGATATCGAAATCATCGATCTGCGCTCGCTGGCGCCGATCGACAACGAGACGATACTGGGTTCGGTAGCGAAGACCAAGCGCGCGCTCGTGCTCGATGAGGGACCCATGATCGGCGGTATCTCGGCTGAACTCGCGGCGATGATTCAAGAGAATTTGTTTTCCGAGTTGAAGGGACCGGTGGTGCGGCTGGCCGCTCAGCCGATCCCGCCGCCGCACAGCCCGCCGCTAGTCGAGGCGATGATTCCCGACGTCGACCAAATCGTTGATGCCGTCATGCGGCTGGCCGAGGGCGGAAGGCTGCGCTAGATCTTCGCCCGATTGATGTTGACGGTTGGAGGGAGCGCCGCGGGGTCGGCCCTCCGACGGGGTCCTGAACCTGCAACCCAAAGGTTAGGCCTCATGCTAGTAGCCCCCGAGGCGCGAGCCTGGAAGTGCAAAGAGCACCGACGGGGCAGTTTCAAGGTTTCTGTTTTCACACCCGATGTTTGAAATTTTCATCACTGATCATCAAAGCACCTGTTGACTTCCACTTGGAGTCAGAGGTCCATCGGTTTCGCGACGGAATGCTGGTGTTCGCACTTTGCATTAACAGCACCTGCGGAATTCGGAATGGCCTGGGGTAGGCTTCGATGGGTTACGCGCGGTTCAGATCGCTTTTCGCCAACGCCAGTCTCACCACCCGGTTTGCCGTTTACAGCTTTGTTTGCATCGGCCTAATGACCGCGGTCTTGTGGCTGGTCGTCTCCAATTACCTGGTCAATCAGATTCTCGAGCGTGAGTGGGAAGTCACCGCCCAGATCGTCCAGACCGATGTGAGAAAATTTTTGGAGGACTACGACTTCAAGGCAACCGATCGGAAATCGGTGGGGCACAAATTTGTTGCCTTGCTCGATCACATGCGCCGCTCGCCATCAATCGTGCGCTTCAAGGTTTACAACCCCCAGGGTGTGGTGATCTGGTCGGATGACAAGAGCTTGGTGGGCCAATCGTTTGGCGATAATCCCCAGTTGCAGAAAGCGTTGCAAGGCGAAGTTACTGCGGATCTGAGTTCCTTGGGTAAGCCGGAGAATATTCTTGAGCGCAAGTTGCTATCGCAAGCTGTGGAAGTTTATGTGCCGATTTATTCGGAGAAGGATCAACAGCTTTTAGGAGTTTTTGAAACTTATCGACGTCCCGATTCAGTATTACAGCATGTTCGTGAAGCCCGGGCGGTGGTGCTTCTGGGCGCCGTCGGCGGTGGTTTGCTCATTTATATTTCGTTATTCGCGATGGTGCGCCAAGCTGCGCGCAAAATCGACGAGCAGCAGAGAAATCTACTCAAGATGCAATCCGAGCTGATTGTTTCCCAGCGCATGGCGGCAGTCGGTGAGATGGCAGCCGCTGTGGCGCACGGCATTGGCAATCCGCTTTCCTCGATCCGCGCAGCGGCTCAGGTGGCGTTGCTCGAGTCCACCGTTGCGGACGATTCCCAGACCAAGCAGAAGTTGTCTGACAACTTACACAACATTATGCGCCAGGTCGATCGGGTACAAAGGAGAATGCAAGGTCTTTTAAACTTTGCCAAACCGCTCGAGCCGCACCCGATCGCCGTAGAAGTCAATAAACTGGTGCGCGATGTAGTCGAGACCATGCACTCGCGCCTCAGCGACGCCAAGGTCGGCACTACTCTTGAGCTCGCTCCGGATCTTCCCTTGATCAATGCCGATCTCAATCATCTGGAACAGGCATTGATGGTGCTGATGACCAACGCCTTGGAGGCGACCCCTAAGGACGGCGTAGTGACAATCCGCACCCGCACGACCGAACACGGCAGCGATGGAAAGGGTGTTCAGATATCGATCGAAGACAACGGAGAGGGTATCCCGAACGACAATCGCGAGCGCGTTTTTGAGCCTTTCTTTACGACCAAGCCGCATGGAACCGGGATCGGCTTGCCTTTGGCAAAAAAGTTCATCGAGATCAACGGTGGCAAGATTGACCTCAAGAGCGGTTCTGAGACCGGCACAAAGGTTGATATTATCCTTCCAGTTGCCGTGTAGCGACGCGGTGAGAAAATTCTTTTCTCGATCGGATAATTCGCTTTGTTCCTGACGGCCGCTCGGAAATTCCCCACTGGCAGTGTTCAACTTAACGGAATCATGATGTGTCTCTGATAAGGCTGGCGCTGCTTGAGCCGCTCGTACCAGCCGCTGATGCTAGGAAAGCGCGGGCGCTCAATCGGTAAATTAAACCAACGATAGGCCCAGACTC
>DATBMR010000092.1:0-6026 GCA_036554745.1 Binatia bacterium | reverse complement strand
GTAGATTTTCGGGAACATCTCGGGATGTTCCCCCATGGAAGCGGCGAGAGACTTTCCCGCGCGCACGGCTTCGACGAGCGAACGCACCACCTTGCTCAACTCGCCGCCTTCGACCAAACCGCCGAGGATGGAGAGGCTGCGATCGAGCGGCAGGCCAGCCGCGAGCAGCGCGGCCAGCTCGCGGGTGAACTGCAAGAGCTGTTGCTGGTTGACCTTGCGGCGGGAAAACAGCGGGCGTTGCTGGCGCGGCGCGCCGATCGCACGCTCGCTGGGCACGGCGATGCGCAACGGCACACAACCCATTTCGCGCAGGCGCAGGACCACGCTGCGTTCGGCGTCGGCCTCCATTACGCCTTCAACAACCTTGCCCGCTTGGTCGGCCGCGCGATATTGAAAAAATGCCATTGCTCAGCCCGACCCTTAATTCGCCGCCATTTTAGATTTTGGATTTTAGATTGAATTGATTGAGCACGCCCCCAAGCGACCAATCCAAAATCGGAAATCGAAAATCTAAAATTCCTTACCCTTCTTCGCGCGTGACCCTTAACACTTCGGCTAACGTCGTAACGCCCTGCCGCACTTTGTCCCAGCCGTCGTCCCTGAGCAGGCGCATGCCCATTTGCACCGCTAAACTACGGATCGCGCCGGCATCCGCGCGCTGCACGATGACCTTGCAGATCTCCGAAGTCACCGGAAGAAACTCGAAGATACCGACACGGCCCAGGTATCCCGTGCCGCTGCAGGCATCACAGCCGACGGCCTCCCAAACGCTCCGCAACGGGTTGTCCTTAAGCTCCAACTCCGCCGCCAACCCGTCCATGTCGGCAAACGGAACTTCCCTGCGGCAGTTGGGGCACAGGCGGCGCACCAATCGCTGGGCTAACACGCCCAGCAGAGACGATGACAGCAGATAGTCCTGCACGCCCATTTCCAAGAGGCGCGAGATCGCGCCGGCAGCGTCATTGGTATGCAAGGTCGAAAAGACCAGATGGCCGGTGAGCGCCGCTTGCACCGCGATCTCGGCGGTCTCGGCGTCGCGAATCTCACCGACCATGATCACATCGGGGTCCTGGCGCACTATCGAGCGCAGTCCGTTCGCAAACGTCAAACCGATCTGCGGCTTGACGTGGATTTGATTGACGCCGACGAGCTGGTATTCGACCGGATCCTCGATCGTAATGATCTTTTTTCCCGGATCGTTGATCTTTTGCAGCGCGGCGTAAAGGGTGGTGGTCTTGCCGCTGCCGGTCGGTCCCGTGACCAGTATCATGCCATGCGGCTTCAGGATCATTTCGTTGAAGCCGGCCAGCAGCACCGGTGGAAACCCCAGGGTATCCAGCTGGGTAAAGATTTGCCCGCGTTCCAGCAGGCGAATCACAACGCTTTCGCCGTACAAGGTCGGTACCGTGGCGATACGAAGATCGACATCTTTGCCCGCGAGACGCGTCTTGATGCGGCCGTCCTGGGGCAAGCGGCGCTCCGCGATATTGAGCTGGGCAAGGATCTTGAGCCGCGAGATCACCGCCCCCTTGAGCTGGCGCGGCGGCGACTCCACCTCGTGCAGGATGCCGTCGATCCGGTAACGGACCTTGAGCTGATTTTCGAACGGTTCGATATGCACGTCCGAAGCACGGCTTTCGAGCGCGCGCACGAGCATCTGATTGACGAGCCGAATCACCGGGACTTCGGAAGCCATGTCACGGAGGTGGGCAACATCTTCTTCCTCGTCGCCGATTCCCTCGATCGGCTGGGCGACCGCTTCCGCATTGCCGTTCCGCGCGTAACCGGAGCTGTACAACGCTTCGATGCGCGCGACGATCTCCTTTTCGCGCGCGAGCACCGGCCTCACGGGCAATCCCGCCGCCAGCTCCAAGGCGTGCAGTCGCGAGACATCCAGTGGGTCGGTGGTGGCGACCACCAGCTCGGCGCCGTCGATTTTCACCGGCACCATGCGCGCTAACTTGAAAAACTCGCCGATGCCGGGCGGTAGATCGATAGGTAGCGTGACATTGGGCACATCGCGGAGCGACATGACCGGAATGTCGAAATGATCGCGCAGCACCGGCAACAGGTCTTCTTCCGATAAGAAGCCCAACTCGACCACCAATCGGGTTAGCGGCGACTGCTGTTCGCTTTGCAGCTTCATAAGCCGCTCCAGTTCGTCGCCGGAGAGCAGCCGCCGTTCCACCAAGCGTTCGGAAAGAGTTATCGCATCCATGAAATTCTTGTTTGATTATCTCTTCGTCGTTGGATCCGCTCTCCCGTAGCGGTCTTCTAAACGGACCACATCGTCAAGCTCCGGTGTCGATACTTCCAAGACATCGCAATCCTCGATGGCGATCATGCGGTGCTTCATGCCCGGGACGATGTGCAAGCACTCGCCGGGGGCCAGTTCCAACCGGCGTCGTTCACCACCAACTTCGATGTCCATCGCCAAGGCGCCCGCCAGCAAGCGAATCGTCTCATCTTTGACGACGTGATACTGATAGCTTAACGATTCGCCTTTGTTAATGTGCAAGACTTTGCCGACGTAGCGGTCGGTGTGGGCCCAGATAAGCTCGTAGCCCCAGGGTTTCGCGACGACCCTGCCCTTTTCGATCGAACCCAATTGCACGATGCCGCCCATCATAGCAAATTCCGCCCAGACTGGAAATCAAACTTTTAAGATGGCGGACACCTCTGCACCGCGTTGATGCGGCGGCAAATTCTAGGCGATACGCAAGCGCACGTGAGACATCACTATTTTTGCGCAGCGACTGGCGGCAATTTCCAATGTGAAGATTAGATCACTTCACTATTGGAGGCGCAGCATACATATGGGCGAGAGCAATCAGAGTGAAAAAAAAGATGCGAGTTTCGTGATGGAAAAACGGGATATCACCGAGCCCGCTGACCATCGCGGCGATCCACGACGCGGTCAGGGCAAACCCTAGATAGCGCTCCGGCCCATCGCGTCGTCGCGCACTGCGACATAACGATAGCAGCGTATGGCGAAGCAGCCACAGAAACGCAAGCAAGCCGACCAAACCGGTTTCCGCAAAAAGCTCGACGTAGACATTATGGGTGTGCAGCACCGGGCTGCCCTCAAGCAGGGTGCCTTTGAAGTAGGGAGGCAACGACTCCCTCAAGCGGCCGCGACCATATCCCACTCCAAGAACGGGATGGTCCATGCCAAGTTGGAGCGAGCTGGTGAGTCGCTGCAGGCGTTCTTGAATCGACAGATCGTCGCCCGGGCGGGTGACCGAGGCGAGGCGATCCTGTATCGAAGGCGAGAGCAGCACACATGCCAACGCCAATGTCGCCAGGGTCGCCAAATATTTCCACTTTCCTAACGACACTGTGAGATAGAGCATTGCCGCGGTCCAGCCGAGCCAGGCGCCGCGGGAAAAGGTCAGCACCAGCGCGAAAGTCTGACTGGCGCACGAAAACGCGCTCAAAGCGCACCGCCAGCCCGCTTGCGTTGTCGCAACGTAGACACCGAGCGGAACACTCATCGCGAACAGATAGCCTGCGGTATTGGGATGATCCAGGGGATAGCCGAAGCGATACATCAGCGAAAGATTGAAGACCGACGGATCATGCGTCAAACCGCGCACGACCAGGACCAACGGCAGCAAGCCGAGCAAGACAGGAAGCCATCGTTGCTGCTGCCTTCCGGAGAAGAGATCGACGAGCATTACCGTGTGCACGCAGCCAAAAAAAAAGTAGCGATAGTCGCCCGCCTGGCGAAAATCAGGCAGCAGGGAAACTGTCACGGCGGCAAAAAACCAGAACAGCGGCATGAGCGGCTTCCATTGGGACAGTCCGGTACGCGGCCAGCCGCCGCGAGCCACCACGACCAACTTGAACGCCAACCAGAAAAAAAACGTGGTGCGCGAGACACTCCAGCCGCTCATGCTGACGTCCGTTGATAAGAACTCTATCCGACCGATGCCGAGCATAGCGATCGAAAGGCAGAGAGCGGCGATCAACCCGCGCTCCCACCAGGAGAGAAACTTGACCATGTTCACTGTGTAGAGCATGACTGCACGTTGGGGAGTGAGCGCACTGCTTTCCTTGCGGCCGCTTCAGGAGGCGGCAGAGGCTTAAATGCGAGTGACTCGATTGTTGCGAAAACCTACGAGAAGGGTTTTCGCGAGGATCTTTAGGTCACGAGCAAGCGACCAGTGCGCGATGTAATCCAGATCGTGCTCGATCCGCCGTTCGAGAGAAGTGTTGCCGCGCCAGCCGTTCACCTGCGCCCAACCGGTCATTCCCGCCTTCACCTTGTGGCGCAACATATATTTGGGGATCGACTTGCGAAACTCTTCGATCAAAGGCGGCCGCTCTGGTCGAGGTCCGACGAGGCTCATCTCGCCGCGCAAAACATTGAACAGCTGAGGCAACTCGTCGAGGCTCGTACGCCGGAGCCAGTATCCCAATCCGGTGACGCGCGGATCATAATCCTGCGCCCACACCGGCCCCGTCAACTTCTCGGCATCGTTGACCATGGTGCGAAACTTGAGCATTTCGAACCTGTTCCCGTCCAGTCCCATGCGTTCCTGCCGGTATAGAATCGGTCCTGGCGAAGTTAATCTCACACCGAGCGCGATCAGAGCCATCAAAGGCGAAAAAATGATCAGCGCGAATCCGCCGATCACCAGATCGGCGGCCCGTTTGAGGACGGCATTCCAGCCGTCGAGCGGCGATGCCTGGAGCGTCACGATGTGGAGATCGTCGAATTCTTCGACCCGACCGTGCAATCTGGCGAGTTCTCCGAGATCGGGAACATAAAAGAGCGTCACCGGTTCGTCACCGAGCCAACCTTGAACCTCACTCAGTTGCGCCGTTTCCTGCAGGGGAAACGCGACAAACACCTGATCGATTTCACCGGAACGGATCAGGTTGACCAGCTGGTCGCGATTTTGCAGGAGGGGAACTTCGAGCGACTCACCATCGGGAGTATTCTGCCCCATGAGATGCACTCCGACCACCGAGAGTCCAAGATGACGGTACCAGTGCAGCTTGCGCGCCAAGCGCGTTGCCTGGACGGGAGCGCCGACCACCACCACGTAACGAAGATTTTTCCCCCTCCTGCGCAGGTGACGCAGGCCCTCACGAACCATCAGGTGACTGAGCTGAAGAAAGGCCGCACTTAACACCCAGAACATGACAACGACCGTTCGGGAAAGAACGATTTCCCGCAATAGAAAGATGACGCCGAAAAAGATCAGCATGGCAAGGCTTACGCCCTTGAAGAGATCGCCGGTTTCG
Source organism: Binatia bacterium (assembly GCA_036554745.1). GTDB lineage: Bacteria > Desulfobacterota > Binatia > UBA9968 > UBA9968 > DP-20. The sequence continues at coordinate 773 of DATBMR010000092.1, read as the reverse complement.
CGCCAGTGAGTGGAGATCCGCCGCGGGCGATAAAGGTCGAGAAAATGAAAAACCACAGCGAACGTCGGCAGAATTAAGAGCCAGGCGATGACATAGTGCCGAAAAGTGTAGGGCTCCGGCTCGAAAGGGATGTCCACATAAAAACGCAAAAAATACGCCAACCACCATGCGAGCGTCAGGAACAGCAGGTCATTGACGAGCATGAGACTTTTGAAGAATTGGCTATGGCGTTTTAACATCGCTTAGTTTTCCGAGCCCCCGCTTGCGCGCGCGAGCGGCTAAATAGTTCCTGATTTCGACTTTAAACCGATCTCGTGAGAATCGGCAAGAGTGGCGGCGAATCGCAGCGGGATCGAATCGATCGCGGTTTTGCCGATACGCCCGCACCGCCGCAACCAGGCTCTCCGGCGTCAACTCATCGAAAAAGATCCCGGTCGGTGCGGCCGGCCCAGCCCCATTTAGTGGCACGACTGTCTCGAGGGATCCGCCCTTGCCGTAAGCAATCACCGGCCGGCCGCTCGCCTGCGCCTCGAGGGGAACGATGCCTCCTCTCCCGGGAAAACCAGCGCCTGGCACGAAGCGTACAGCCTCGCCAGCGCGTCGTCTGTTACCCATCCCAAGAACTCTATGTTTGCTTCCGCTAGCATCTCGAGCCTTTTACGCAAGGGCCCTTCTCCGGCTATTTTCAGCGGAAGCTTCAACTGGTTAAAGGCCTCAATGGCGACATCGATTTTTTTATACGGAACGAGCGCCGAAACGATCAGATAGTAGGG
>DATBMR010000014.1:0-4203 GCA_036554745.1 Binatia bacterium | reverse complement strand
GTGTTTTCAAACCTGATCGCCAATGCGATACGCCACACGCCGAAGGGGGGCCATGTGACCTTGGGCGCCCACGCGCTCGACGGCTCTATGCGCTTTACCGTGACCGATACCGGCAAAGGCATTCCCCAGGAGTATCGTGAGTGGATTTTTGAGAAATTCTTTCACGTACCTGAAGCAGAACCCAAGGGAACCGGCTTGGGTCTCTACATCGCTCGTGAGATTGTCCGCGGTCACGACGGCGAGATCGGAGTCGAGAGCGAGCCAGGAAAAGGCAGCACTTTTTGGTTCACTATCCCCGTCTCCGGTCAGGCTGTTAGGAGGCGAGAATAGGCGGGCGGAATCAGGAGCGGGAATCCGCTTCGGCTGCATCGCTACTTACTAAGGAGTGTTTCATAAGTATCTAGACGGCGGGGATTGTTAGAGGCGAAGGTGTGAGTCGTTCCAAGCCCGGGCAATGCCTCTGTGGCCCGAGGGGCCGCCGCCCCGTTCCACTCCCCGAGTGCTCATTTTGAAGCGGGGTGCGGGAACATGGTTTCGTCCTAGTGCCGGAGCTTTCCACGACTCACCCCTTCGCTCGTGTACGTCTACTAACCAATGAACCCTTTCGAAAATACGATACGAGGAACCGTCGAAGTCACTTGATTCCTTGCGATCCCCCTTCTTCATCTTCCCCCGGGACCGGGGGAAGATGAAGAAGGGGGTGAACAGCTTGGCCTTTTCATTCTCTGTGGGCGTAAACTCATGAACCACTCCTTAGTGGTTTTGAATTCCTAATATATCTTGCTGGGAGTGGGCCCCAGCGACCGCACTGGTAAAGCTTGAGTTTACCAGCGCCGCGGCGACGCGCGATTTCCATAGAGGCTCGAACCTGCTATGTGATTAGGATTGTGTCACTGGCACCGCGGCGTTCTCTTAAGGAACTGCTTCTAGGCAGGCCAAAAGATCCACTCGATCCGAGGGTTTTTCATCAGATTTCGCTCATAGCTTTTCTCGCCTGGGTCGGGCTCGGAGCGGACGGCTTGAGCTCTTCGGCGTATGGCCCGGAAGAAGCCTATCTCGCGCTAGGCGAGCATTTCTATCTTGCTCTGCCTCTGGCCATTCTCACCGCGGTCACAGTTTTCGTTATCTCAGCGAGCTATTCCCAAATCATCGAACTTTTTCCGACCGGTGGCGGTGGTTATCTAGTGGCGACGAAACTACTCGGTGCCAAAGCCGGTCTTGTTTCCGGGTCCGCCCTGGTGGTCGACTACATGCTGACGATTACCATTTCAATCGCCAGCAGTGCCGATGCCCTATTCAGTTTTTTGCCCGTTGGTTTTCAACCCTACAAAATTTTTGCCGAGGTCCTTTTTATCTTCGGACTCATCGTTCTGAACCTGCGTGGCGTGCGCGAATCGGTGATTTTTCTATTGCCGATATTTCTTCTCTTCGTGGTCATGCACCTCGTGGCTATTACTCTCGGCATAGTTCCTCACCTGAGCGATATGTCGAACCTGGTGGCGAGATCTTACAGCGAAACCGTGAGTGAGGTGGAGGGAATAGGCCTGATCGCCACACTCGCGATTCTGCTCCATGCATACAGTCTCGGCGGCGGTACTTACACGGGGATCGAAGCGGTAAGCAACGGGTTACAGATCTTGCGTGAGCCGCGGGTCGAAACCGGCAAGCGAACCATGCTTTACATGGCTACCTCATTGGCTTTTACCGCTAGCGGCATACTGCTTTGCTATTTGCTGAACCGGGTCACCCATGAGCCGGGAAGGACCCTTAATGCCAGTTTGTTCACAAACATCTACGGGCTTTTCTTTGGCTCCGATACCCCAGTGACGGCATTTTTGGTGATCCTCACCCTGATCACCGAGGCGGCGCTTTTGATCGTCGCGGCACAAGCGGGTTTTCTGGACGGCCCACGAGTGCTTTCGAACATGTCGCTCGACTCATGGGCGCCGCATCGTCTGTCGCATTTGAGCGATCGGCTGGTGACGCGCAATGGAGTGTGGTTTATGGGTCTCGCGTCTCTGGCGTTTTTGCTCTACAGCCAAGGCAGCGTGAAACTCCTCGTAGTTATGTATAGCATCAACGTTTTCCTCACTTTTACGCTCTCTCAGCTCGGGATGTGCCGTCACTGGTGGGAAGTGCGAAAATCGCCAGCGCGATGGCGGCACGGGCTATTTGTCAATGGCCTGGGCCTGCTTCTGACCGCCACGATTCTGAGTGTCACGGTGACCACAAAGTTCGCCGAAGGCGGGTGGATTACGATTTTCGTCACGCTTGTTTTCGTTTTGCTCTGCCAGGGAGTCCGTTGGCATTACGATCGCGTGAGAATGGCGCTGAAACGGCTCGACGATACATTGCTGGGCATTCCCTTTCAGCCTGATTTGAGTGCGCCCGTGCCGACGAAAATTCCCGGGGCGCCGACCGCTGCCATCATTGTCCGCGATTTCGACGGCGTCGCCGTGCACACGCTTTTGAATATTCAACGGTTGTTTCCCAATCACTTTAAAAACGTCGTCTTTATCTCGGTCGGCGTGATCGATACCGGGCAGTTCAAAGGCCGCGCCGAGATCGAGAACCTCAGACGCAAGAAGGAAGAAGACCTCAAAAGCTTCGTTGACTTTGCCACCTGTCTCGGTTGGTATGCCGAGTACCGCTTTGATCTTGGGGTCGATCTGATCGCGGAGCTAGAGCACCTCTGCGAGAGCGTGGCCAAGGAATTTCCGCGGGCCGTTTTCTTTAGCGGCAAGCTCGTTTTCGAAGAGGAAAATCTGTTTACGCGCTTGTTGCACAACCACACGCCGTTTACGCTGCAACAGCGGCTTCAGTTTGCCGGCCGCGACATGATGATCCTGCCCATTCGGGTTTTTATGGCCGCCGACGCGGCGCGCAGTGCTGCGTGAGTGCCATCCAGGCTAGTCTTCGTATTTCTTGCGCTTGCGCCAGAGCGTCGAGGCGTCGATGCCGAGAATCGCAGCGGCTTCTTCTAAAGTTGCGCTTCTCGCCAATACCCGGCTGATGTGCTCTCGTTCGATTGCTTCGAGCGAGAAGTTGCCACCGATTTCCGGCGGATGAGTTTTTGATTGGGCGGAGATATGCGCGGGGAGGGCTTCGGGTTCGATGATCTCCGCCGGCCACAGAATGACCGCCCGTTCGATGGTGTTGCGCAGCTCGCGAATATTTCCCGGCCACCCATAGGCGACCAGCGCGCTTTCGGCACGCGGTGACAGCTGCTGGGGTTTCCGGCGCGCCGCCTTGGCAAAAAACGCCAGAAATCTTCGCGCCAATCGCAAAATGTCTTCCGGCCGTTCCCGCAGCGGCGGTATCTGCAAATCGATGACGTTCAAACGATACAGCAGGTCTTCACGGAACAGGCCCTTGCGAACGTGATCCGGTAAATCGCGATTGGTGGCGGCGATCATGCGCACGTCGGCGTGCCTGGTTTTGTTTTCGCCGAGGCGCTCGAATTCTCTATCTTCTAAAAAGCGGAGCAGCTTCGCTTGCAGCGACGGCGAGATTTCACCGATCTCGTCGAGAAAGAGCGTTCCTCCTTCTGCCGCCTCCACCCGCCCAGGCTGGTCGCGCACGGCGCCGGTAAAAGCACCGCGGGCATGCCCGAACAGCTCATTGGCCAGCAGTTCCTCGGATAGCGTCGGGCAGTTCACCACGACAAAGGATTGCTTGCTGCGTGAGCTCAATGAATGGATTGTGCGGGCCAACACGGTTTTTCCGGTGCCGCTTTCGCCGCGCAGCAAAACCGGAGCATCGGACGCGGCCGCCTTCTCGGAGACTTCGAGCAGGGCGCGAATCTTCGGTGAGTCGCTTTCCAACTCGATTTCCGGTGCGGCCTCCCGCAAACGGCTTTCGAGTTCGCTCACATGCCTTCGTAGGTCGCGCTCCTTAACGCAGCGCTCGATGACGTGGCGAATCTGCGCGGGCGTAAAAGGTTTAGGTAGATATTCTGTTGCACCCCGCTTGATCGCCTCGACAGCGCTGTCAAAAGTCGCAAACGCAGTCATGACGACGATCGACAAGTCGGGGCTTTCGGCGAGCAGTTGTGGAATGAGGGCCATTCCGTCGGTCTGCCCCAATCGTAGATCCAAAAAAACGATGTCAAATCTTTGCCGCTGCAGCGCCTTAACCGCAGCGTCGCCACTAGCGACGGCTGTGACGTGGCCGCCGAAGCTCTCGATGCAGACCGACAGGGTC
>DATBMR010000284.1:0-3791 GCA_036554745.1 Binatia bacterium | reverse complement strand
CGTAGACTTTGCGCGCCGGAGTCAGCATCAGGTGATCGACACCCGCGGTTTTTAGCTCTTCGATCCTATCGATGCATTCTTTTGAACTGCCGGCGATCGAAAAGCGATGGATGAGATAGTCATTGACCAGGTCGGGATCAACGCGGTCTTCCATCGGCTTCATGACATCGAAGCCCGCCATGAATTTCTTCACACCTTCGAGCTCTTCCGGCGGCACGGTTTCATAAGTAAAACGAAAATTGTGATGGGCACGGTTGGCGATGCGATTGCGTACGATCTTGCGAGCTGCGTCGCCATCGTCGCGCACGCAGAGCATGCCGGCGGCAATGATCGCGATGTCGGTTTCCTTACGCCCGGCTTGGGCAGCGCCCTCGCGGATTTTCTGTTTCGCCCACTGATAAACTTTCAGATCAAAACCGGTGCCGAGGATGACGCCGTCGGCCGAGCGGCCGGCAAGCTGCAAGCCTTTGGGTCCTTCGGCGGAAACGTAAATCGGCGCCGGCTTGGTGATAGTGAAGCCGAGGCCGATCTTCCCGGTCGGGAAGGACGCGCGGTTTCCTTGAACTAGATGGCGGATCAAGCGCACTCCTTCCTCGAACTCTTTCATCGGCGTGGCTCTCAACCCCTGAGTGTAAACCGGTCCGTCACCAGTGCCGAGCCCCATGATGGCGCGGCCTTTGGAGATTTCGTTGAGCGATGCCGCGGCTCCGGCGATCACGGTCGGATGGCGGAAAACGATATTGGTGACGGCGATGCCGAGCAGCAAGCGCTGCGTGATCATGGCGCAGCTCGCCAGAGTCTGAAAAGAATCGATCGAGCTTAGATGGCTCTCACCGAGAAAGATGCCGTCGTAGCCGAGCTCATCGGCGCGTCGGGCGCGCCGATGAATCTCGTCGATATTTTTTACGCCGCCGTGAACGCTATGCAGGCTAAATTTCATAGTGGATCTCCAGTTCAGAGACACAAGGCTTGAGCGAGGCTCGGCTAAAGGAGATGGGTAGAACCCCGCCAAGAAATAGTGATTTGAACTATTTCGAAAATGCCATTAGAGCACAGCCGGTTGCCCAGGGGACCACCGGCTCGTAAGCGAGCAACTCGGCCTGCCAATTTTGTACAGCTCCCGCGAGGGCGATCCAGGTTCTGATTTCATGGCCGCCGGAGCCGGCTTCAACGTTAATCTCTTCATGCGTGTATTCGGTCAGCTTGGTGCGATCGCCGCTGATCAAAGTTTCCAAGAACTTCTTATCGAAAAGCACATTAATCTTGCCGTGTTGGGCTTCCCCCGGCCAATGAGACAGGCCACCGGTGGCAATGACCGCAATGCGCTTTGGGTGCTGCTCCAAAACCTTGCCGAGGAATTGGCCCAGGGCAAAGCAGCGCTTCGCCGTCGGCATAGGTGGAGTCAACGTGTTGACGATGAAGGGCACCACAGGAAAGGCCATGCCGGGATTCAAAAAATGCAACGGCAGGAAGGTCGCGTGATCGAACAAAAGCTCGTCGGAGAAAGTCGGATCGAAGCCGCCGTCTAAACAAGCATCGATGATCTCGGCGGCCAGCCTCGCGTCGCCGGGCACGCGTGCCTTTGGAATCCGCAGCCATTCCTCGATCGGACCATCGTAATGCGCGGCGCGGCCGACGCAGAAGGTCGGCATGCTGTTGAGGAAAAAATTCGCCCAGTGCTCAACGGTGAGCGCGACGATCGTGTCGGGCTTGGACGCGGCGAGCCGCTCGCCGAGCCTGCGATAATTGCCGAGAAAATTGTCCGCTTGTTCTTTGGGCGCGGCCTCGGTCCAGGCGGTCATCCCGGGCGCATGGCTGGCGGCGCCGGCAAATACGATCGACATGGCTAGTCCAATCCTTTCAACGCTTTGGCATAGTCTTCGTTGGAAACTTTGTGGAGCAGCGTGAATGGCCTGAGCAAAAGCGAATGAACGCCAAGCCTATAAAGCTTGCGCACATCAACATTGAGCGCTGCCTCCGCTTCCTCGGCGCTTAGCTCATAATTCTTGATGAACGCGGCACAGTCCTGGCGATAGCGCTCGCGCTGCGCGGCGTCGCGGTTCACGTGATAGATAAGTTTTTGCAGCTGGTAGAGGCTCATATGTTCTCACCGAATTAAAATAAATCCGAAATCCGAATAGGGAAATCCGAAATAAACTTAGTTCCAATTACCAAATGAAATGGCCGGATCATTTCGGGTTCGTGTCAGGATTTCAGTTTTATTTTGCCGAGATCGGGCGAAAGGTTATTTGCTGCCTCGCCTAGACGAGCGGCTCAATACCCTTGGGTTCCGCTTGCTTGGTGTAAATTCCACGGTTAATCCAATTTTTGGTGCAGCCAAGCGAGGACGGTCTTGAAGATATTGGGTATCGAACCCATATGCCCCCCGGGAAAAAGACGGATCGCCTTCGGATCGCCATGCTCCAGCAGTAAATAAAAATCCTCAAGCGGTACCTGCTTGTCCTCTTTGCCGTTGACGATCAGCAGCGGCGCACAGCGTTTGTCGAGCCAGCCTTGATCGAGCAACGACAGCGCCGGCATGACCTGACAAAGCTCTTCGAAAGTTTTCTTGCCGAAGAGATTCGCGCGCGCTTCGATCAAGTCGAAAAGGTACGAGTCCGCGTGGCGCGAACGTTCCTGCCACTCGGGCTGGAAAAAGTAATGAATGCCGCCGCCCCAATTGACCGCGGCACGGAGGTTGTCCGGGGCTACGTGTGCCAGTTTGGTTGACCAGTGGCCGCCGAAGCTGGCTCCGACGACGGCGATCTTGCGGGTGTCCACTTCGGGTCGTTTCAGCAGATATTCCAGTACGGCGACGTGGAGTTGATGCGCGTCCGGGCCAGCGAACACCGGGCACTCGCCGGTCCCCGGGCTGTCGATGATGAAGCACCCCCAGCCTTCCTTCACGAATGCTTCGCCGAACGAATGGCGTTCTTCTTTCCAATTGTCGATGCCGCCCCAATGCATGATCATCGGTGCAGGCAACTGTTTCGGCAGACGCAGGTGACCGATGATTGCTTTGTCCTTAAACGGAATCGTTACGCGCTCGACCGGGATGTCAAAATATTTCGACGCGGCAAGGAACATCTCGCGGGTCTTCGCGTAGCCGTGGAATTTTCCCGGCGTGCTGGGAAAGGGATGGCGTGCGATACCGTAGTAGCCGTAAGCTTTGAGATAAGAATCTTTTGCTCGAGCAGAATCGCCATTCTTTTCGGCCGCCTTCGCTTGCTCTTCCCATTTTGCTCCGAGATCATTCCAGGCAGCGGCCCAGATCTCGCCCTCAAAGCTGGGCATCCGCGCAAGCGCGGCTTCTGCTTCGCTCTTGTCGGCGTGAAGAAAGGGGGCGCGGCGGCCGACGCGCTCTCGAATATCGTTCTTTACTTCTTCGATGTTGCGTGGTCGGCTCATTAAAATTTTGAACCTCCTCAGAAAAATAATGGATGCCTTGCCACGCCATCTTTGCGTGGTTTGCAACCGAATGGCATCCGACTGAAAATCAGCCTATAGAAGGTCGTTCCCGGATGTCAACCGGCGAGTATCCGTTGTGCGAAGCGACGGCTCAGCTCGTGGAGGAAGTTCACGCCGAAGGTGTTGACGTTTAAATTTCACCGTGTCATGCAATTAACTTGTATCACCGGTTTACAAGAAACTTTTTTCTTGTATAGATTCTTCAATCTGGTGACGGAGTAGTCATGGCCGTTATCATCGACGGTAAAGCGGTCGCCAAAGAAGTTCAAAAACAAGTCAAAGAGGAAGTCGACGGCCTCGAGCGGCGTTGGGGCCTTGTGCCG
>DATBMR010000244.1:0-19430 GCA_036554745.1 Binatia bacterium | reverse complement strand
CTTGACGAGCTCGGCGTTCACGCCACGGTGCTCTACCCGACAGCCGGATTGGGCCTTGGCCTGGTACAAAATCCGGAGTGGGCGTGCGTGCTGGCGCGCGCTTACAACTCCTGGGTCACCGATCGCTTTGTCAAACAAAGCCCGCGGCTTCAGGCGGTCGCCTTGTTGCCGGTGCACGAGCCTTTGGAGGCCGCCAAAGAACTTGAGCGAGCGAAGTCGTTGGGTCTCGTCGCGGGCCTCATGCCCGCGGTCACATCATTGCATAAGGGCTACGGTGACGCTGATTTCGATCCGATCTACGAGGCCGCCGAGCGCCTCGACATGCCGCTCACCGTGCACGGTGCCCCGAGCCGTGGTATGGGCTTCGACTTTTTCAGCAAATTTCTTCACGTCCATACTCTCGAGCATCCGTTCGCGATCTTGATTCAGTTCACCCACATGGTTTTTGAAGGCGTGTTCGTGCGCTTTCCCAAGCTCCGAGTGGCGTATCTCGAAGCCGGCTGCGGCTGGTTGCCCTACATGATGGATCGCATGGACGAAGAGATGGAAAAACCTTACCGGGTTCAAGCGCCGCTGCTCAAGCAAAAGCCAAGCGAGTTGATACGCAATGGTCAAATTTGGGCGACTTGCGAAGTGGAAGAAAAAGCCTTGCCCCATGTGCTCAAGCAGTTCAATTCGAAATGCTTGATGTGGCCATCGGACTATCCGCACGAGCGGCTGCCCGACATGTTCCACCATGACTTGCCGGAATTCTTTGGGCGTACCGATATCAGCGATGAAACTCGCAAGGCGATCCTGCACGACAATCCGGTCAACTTTTACCGTATAAAGGTCTGAAAAATGTTTCCCGCAAAGGGGCAAAGACGCGAAGTTCTAAATCATGATAGCGCCTTTTCTCGCGACGTTGCGTCTTGCCAGGAGATACTATCCGAAACTCACAACTACGGAGGAAGACTATGCGACTAAAAGATAAAGTAGCGATCGTCACCGGCGGGGGCGTCGGGATCGGCAAAGCCTATGCTCACGGATTGGCCAAAGAAGGCGCCAAAGTCATCGTTGCCGATATTCAGGACAACGAGGCCAAAAAGGTCGCGGACGAGATCAAGGCAGCCGGCGGTGACGCCACAGCGGTTTACGTTGACGTCACCTCCGTCGAGAAGACTCAAGCGATGGCGCAGGAGGCGCTAAAAAAATACGGCCGCATTGATATCCTCGTGAACAACGCCGGCCTCTACTCGGCGCTCAAAAAGAAAAGCTTTATGGAGATCGACGCCGATGAATGGGACCGGGTCATGTCGGTCAACGTGAAAGGATTATGGCACTGCGTTAAAGCCGTTTATCCGGCGATGAAGCGGCAAGGTAAGGGCAAGATCATTAACATCTCATCGGGCACTGTGCTCGGCGGCTCGCCTTACTTTCTCCACTATGTATCGTCGAAGGGCGCGGTGATCGGCTTTACCCGCGCCTTGGCGCGCGAAGTGGGCGATGACAATATCTGCGTGAATTCCATCATGCCCGGCCTGACGATTTCCAGCGCCAATCAGGAAGGCGTGATGACAGCAGAACAATTGGCGGACCGGCGCAAGCGCCGCGCCTTTCACCGCGATCAGTATCCCGCCGATCTCGTCGGCACGGTCATTTTTCTCGCCTCCGATGACAGCGATTTCATGACCGGTCAGTCAGTCTCGGTTGACGGCGGCTTGAACATGCACTAGCGGCTCGAGTCACTGGTGTGCGGGTAGAGCGTCGATGCAGGTTTGGCCGGGAATATTGTTCTCGGTTACTCGAAAATCAGGCTAGTGAACGTCACCGCCGATCCGGTTTCCGGCGTAAACGCTTGGCTATATTTGAGATGTTGGCCGCGGGCACCGTCGAGCAGATGGATCAAAGAGTAAAGCGGTGAAAAACCGCAGATTCGTCTCCTGTCTTGATCCTTCGCAACCGCGTTGAAGAATCCAGTCGCGTCCAATGCGGCCAGGCGCTCGACAAGTTCGCGGTCCTCGCTTTCGACCCATTTGAGAAAATCATCCGTAATCGGCTCGCGATCGCCAAACTGTTGTCCTACATGAGCGAGATCGACCCCGGCGACGAAACAAACACGCCGGGATTCCCGCTCCGCCAATTCGCGCAGGTTTGTCAAAAATTTGCCGACCGCTGAGTTTTTATCGGGAGCGCTCCGGCTCAACAGCGCCTCATGAAACGATGAGACGAGAATCGGCACGATCTTAAACGGCCTTTCTGCTTCGCCGGTGAGGGCGGCTCGCTTTTGTGCGATGTATTTCAAGAACACCACTTGGAATTCAAGCGAGTGCTCGCCCCGGTGGAGATACTCGTCGCCGAAACAATCATGGGCGCTCGCGGACTGTAGGCGGCCGACAAACTCCTTGTCAGTTTCCACCAGTCCCAGGGGCGTGGCAAAATCCTTGAGCGTGAGAATGTAGGGCGTGCTGCCGCTGCAGTGCGACGTCCCAAGCAAGACGTAAAGATCGGCGCCAGCGCTTTCCGCCAAGGATTTGTAAGCCCAGGCATACGCCGCGCCGCCACGATGAAAATCGATGTGCGGCGCCACGATCGCCTTCGGCGGCGGAAGATCGTTCCGCGGCGACGGCAATCCCGGGCCACCGGGCAGCGAAAAGTAGCCTTCGAGCTGCCGGGAGAGCGCCGCCCCATCCGCTTGGTAAACCCCGCCGACGTGAGCCGCCGGTCGTGTCGGCAAACGGTGAAACTCGACCATGACCGCATCGCGATATTGACCGAAGCGCTCGCTTTGCAAGTAGTAATGCTCATCGAGCATGTCGATGAAGCTTCGTAACTCATCGCCCGGCAGCAACGCGCCAAACTGCTTGGCATAGGCTTCCTGAATATCGATATGGGAATGCCGGCCATCAAAATGCGACACGATGAAATATCCAACCGGCGAGACGCCGATCGGTCGCGCCAGATTCAAAGGATCTTTTAGATAGATTGAAGTCTGGCCGTCGTGTTGGACAGGAAACGCTTCAACCGCGCGCAACCTGGGTTTACTATTGTTGGCAGACAAAGTCGGACCCGTAGTACCGGCTAACCTAGATGTCTCTTTCTAAGCCACAGTTAAACGATGCCGAGTTTTTGCTTCGCCTGGTCGCTGATCATACTCGGGTTCCAAGGTGGGTCCCACACGAGGTCGACCGTGGCATCGCCGACGCCTTCGAGCGCCATAATTTTCTCCTTGGCGTCCGCTGCGATCATCGTCCCCATGCCACAACCCGGCGCCGTCAGCGTCATTTTGACGGCGACTTGGTCGTCGTTGATTTCGACATCGTAAACCAAACCGAGATCCACGATATTGACCGGAATTTCCGGATCGTAACAGTCTTGCAGCGCTTCATAGACCTGTTCTTTGGTCACCATTGGATTCGCTCCTTACGGCCGGCTCGATGCCCGGCCGCTAACTGGAAACGATCTTTAGTCCTTGGGCCTTTTTCGCCTGCTCGGACGCGATCGACAACTGTCCCGCCAATTTTCCGGCGATTTCGAGGAAACAGCGGCTCACTTCGCTTCGAGGATCCTGGACAAGGGTCGGCACTCCGGCGTCGCCCCCTTCGCGCAGCGCCGGTGTGATCGGAATCTCGCCGAGATACGGAATCTTAAAACGCTCCGCCGCCCGTTGCGCGCCGCCACGCGAAAAAATCTCGTGCCTCTTGCCGCAGCCGTCGCAGACAAAGTAGCTCATGTTCTCGACGATGCCGAGAATTGGGATATTGACTTTATCGAACATCGACTTGGCGCGCACGACATCGGCGAGCGCAACGTTCTGCGGCGTCGCAACCAACAACGCCCCGCTGACTTTTAACTGTTGTGAAAAGGTGATTTGCACGTCGCCGGTGCCGGGCGGCATGTCCACGATCAAATAATCCAGCTCGCCCCAGTGAACGTCAGCCATCAACTGGTGCAACGCTTTGCCCAACATTGGGCCTCGCCAAATGACCGCCTGATCCGGATCGAGGAAAAAGCCGATCGACATGACCGGCAAGCCGTGCGCGAGCGCCGGCTTGATTTTTGAAGCACCGTCAACTTCAATTTTGGCCGGGTCGCCTTTGACGCCCATGATGATCGGCACTGAGGGACCATAGATATCGGCGTCAAGCAGGCCGGTTGCCGCACCAAGCGTTTTTAAAGCAACCGCTAAATTGGCCGCGACCGTCGATTTGCCCACACCGCCCTTGCCAGCCGCCACCAGCACGACGTTTTTTACGCTGGGCAACAAATCAGTCTGCCCGGCGCCGGCTTTGCTGCCACGCACCTGAGCGCCGAAATCGATTTGCAAGGCACTGATGCCGCCAACCTGGGCGAGTGCTCTTTTGCAGTCGGTTTCAATCGTCTCCCGCAGCGGACAAGCCGGCGTCGTCAACTCGACAGTGAAACGGACCTTACCCTGCCCAACCGCCAAGTTTTTCACCATCCCGAGGCTTACTATATCGCGATGCAGCTCCGGATCCTGGACCTTGCGCAGCGCCTCGAGCACGCGTTCTTCGGTTAAGGTTTCCACGATTTTCCTTTCATACTGAACTATTGACCTATAAGGTCCATCATGTCAACAGAGTGTAACTTCATTAACAATCAGTACGTTGCAGCGTCTAACAGCGTCAGAGTCGGGTCCGGCCCGGGAGGCCTGGGAAGGTTATTCTAGTTGATGGGATTCAGGGGTTTTGTTACAATTTTTCATTCCCAAGTTCCCAGGAGGGCGCGATGACTAAAACAGTAAACAGCATATTTGCGGTTTTGCTGATGAGCTCACTAGTGGGCTGTTCCGGTGGTAGCCTGACAACGCGCGAAAAGGGGGCAGGCATCGGCGCCTTGGGTGGTGCTGCGGTCGGCGGCATTATCGGAGCGGCGGTCGGACATCCAGGCGCAGGTGCGGCCATCGGTGGCACGCTCGGTCTCGGTGCCGGCGCTCTGGTCGGCGATCAACTCCAGGGCCAGGAAATTAGGCAAGCCGATCAACAAAGACAGATCGACGGCAATCAGGCCGAACTAGATCGTCAGAGGCGTGAGCTTGAACAGTTGAGGAAGCAGCAACGCGAATATTAAACATCAAATCGTTATTGAATTTTGGTGAAACGAAACTCTATGAATTTGGTAACTAAATTTCCTGCTAGAGCCGTGCTATTCGCCGCCTTGCTGTGGGTGTCCGGATGCGCCGCTGGCGGATTGACGACGCGTGAAAAGGGCGCGGGCATCGGCGCGCTTGGCGGCGCCGCGGCCGGTGGTATCATCGGCTCCGCCGTAGGTCATGCGGGCGCCGGTGCAGCGATTGGCGGCGTGCTCGGCTTAGGCGCCGGCGCGCTCGTCGGCGATCAGCTTCAAGGCCAGGAAAACAAGCAAAAAGAACAGCAACAAGCGCTCGACCAACAACGCGTAGAGATTGAAAAGAATCGGGCGCTGATCGAAGAGTTGAGAAAGCGCAACATCGAAGCCCGCGAGACTAGTCGCGGTGTCATGGTCAACCTGCCGAGCGTCAACTTCGAATTTGACAGCGCGGACCTCACGGGGAGTGGCAGGAACCGAGTCGATCAGATCGCCGATATTATCAAACGCGACGCGCCCGACCGGCGCATCACCGTCGAAGGTCATGCCAGCCGGGAAACCGCGGCCCAAGAAGCCTACAATCAGCGGCTGTCCGAACGGCGCGCAAATGCGGTCGCGGACGCACTCGAACGGCGTGGCGTGAACGGCCAAAACCTTTCCGCCCAAGGACTCGGCACGCGTGCGCCGATCGCTTCGAATAGCACCGAAAGCGGCCGGCAACAAAACCGCCGGGTCGAGGTCATTATCGAGAACTAGCCACCAAAGCGTGGTTCGGTGCCGGCGAGCAGCCGTTTAATGTTGTCACGGTGCCGCACGATCACCATCACCGCTAAAATTGCGCTCATTGCGACGAACGCTGCCGGAGCCGCAGCCGCCCAAAGCGCGACTGGCGCCGCCAGCCCGGCGGTGATGGAACCGAGAGAAATCCTCCTGCTACAAACAACCACTGCGCCGAATACTCCGATCAGCGCCAAAGTCGCCGTGGGCGCGATCGCGAGCAGGGCTCCGAATGCCGTGGCGACCCCCTTACCACCACGAAAACGCAGAAAAACCGGGTATAGGTGTCCCAGGAAAGCCGCGATCGCGACCAGAGCAACCGCGGCCGGCCTAAAACCCAAATGCAGCGCGATTAACACCGGCACATAGCCCTTCGCGGTATCCGCCGCCAGCGTCAGGATTCCGAGTCCTTTGCCCAATGTGCGCGCGACGTTTGTCGCGCCGATATTCCCACTGCCGACGTCTCTGACATCGACTCCTGCCAGGATGCCGGCGATGTATCCGGACGGAATCGACCCGAGTAAATAGGCGAGCGGGATCAGTGCCAACAGCATTGGGGCGCCAGCGGCCTCAATCAGGTACTGTTAATCTTCGTAAGAACCGCAAAAGTTAAAAAGCCCCGCACGCGAGATTGCCGTGCAGGGCTTTTGAGTCACCAATCCAACAATTTTTACTTGGCGGGCCGTTTGTAGAAATCGGGATTCATCTTGGACGTTGTGCCGGATTTCGCCAGTTCTTCTTCGAACATTTTCCGGATCCACGGCGCCTCGTCGTAGTACTCGATCTGATTGCCACCTTGCTTGACGTCCTTGTCGACCTTCGTGATATCGCCGAACCCTTCACCGAGGCTGTACTTGATACCGCCGAGCCGCGGCGGCAAATAGCGGGCTCCGGTAGCGCCGGTGTTGAAATGCTGATGGAACATCATCGCCGGCGGCGTAAAAACACTGCCATCCTGCCAGTCGTAACGCTTGGGCTCTTGACCCTCGCGCCAGAATAGCGAGAAGCCCTGGCCTTTGATAATCATGACGTTGAACCCCGGACCGTGACGATGGGCCTTCTTATAGGTACCGACCGGGAATTCAGAAATATGCGCGGCCATGGAGCCGTTGGCCAACTCTAACATGACGTTCTTACCGGAAGCGCCGCGCTCCTTCCAATCCTCAAGCGCAAAACTACGGGCATCGGCGATGAAGTTGGTGTCCCAAACCCGGCCCGGATAGGCTTTGCCCTTACCGCTGAAATATTCCGGATCGCCGTCGAACCGGTCGGTAAAGTCGCGCGGCGTGTTGAAGACGAACTCTGCGCTATGAAACAAGTTGAAGACAATCGGCATGCTGTTCACGGAAAAAAACCTTGCTGGCTCGTTGCCGGTGCCGTTGAAGTGCTGGTGCGAGCAATTGAGCGGCAACGCGAACAGGCTTCCTTCCTGCCATTCGAAAGTCTGCTTGGCACCTTTGTCATTCCAGATCGTCGTGGCGCCCCGACCTTTGAGAACATAGATCAGGTCCTCATAAAGATGCTTTTGCGGGTGGGTGTGCTTGCCCGGGGAGATTTCAAGCACGTACGCGCCGGTGGCACCCTCCGCACCCTCCATGTTGATGAAGGCCCCGCTGCCGCCGGTCCTGTCCCAAGGCTTGACCTCGACTTTTCTGAGATCCTGCACGAAGAAGGTTTTGACGATCGGGATTCCCTCGCCCAATTGCCACTTGTCGTAGTAGGGAATGTTGTCCATCACGTTATCGATCTGTTCGGCCGGTTTGGACATTTCTTTCCTCCAAAGTAACGCTCGCTTAATATCGTACACCACCGGTAAAAGCAAGCAAGGTTGGCTGCTGAGCAAGAGTCTTTTCGTTCGTACCAATGGCAATTTAAAAGCTCCCAAAGCATTGACAACCCGAGCGAAACTCTACTAAATGGGCAACGAGACGCGATCATAATCTAGCAAATCATTTCTTAGCTGGACGCTACGACAGCTTAAATAAAAAGGAGATGTAGGCTTGGCTACAACGGTTGAAGCGCCGATGGTGGGCAAAATCCTAAAAATCGAAAAAAATCCGGGCGATCATGTCGACGAAGACGAGGTCATCATCGTCATGGAAGCGATGAAAATGGAAATTCCCATTGTCGCACCCGTCGCGGGGACATTGACAGAGCTGAAAATTACCGCAGGCGAAGCCGTCGAGGCGGAGCAAGTACTCGCCATCATCGAATAATCTCCCAGCCAGGTTCGCAGTTTTCGTCGTCACACTATGGAGCCTCCGCAGATGGATACGTGGACTTTCGGTTGGACCCTCGCCCTAATCGGCATGGGCGGAACCATGCTGGTGCTTTGGATTTTAAGCCTGCTGATTCTGTTGATCCGCAAGGTTTTTCCGTATCAACCCGAAGCACCGGCAGCAAAGAAAGGCTAGTTCCACTTCATGGAATCCGCGCTCGCTTCCGGCATACAGGGTCTATTTCTAGGAGTCCTCAACCTAGGTCCCGAGCATGTGATCATGATACTGATCGGATCACTGCTGCTCTATCTTGGCATCGTTAAGGGGTACGAGCCGTTGCTTCTGGTGCCGATCGGTTTCGGCGCGATTCTGGTCAACATTCCGTTGTCGGAGATGATGGCGGAAGGCGGTTTCCTGCGATTCTTCTACGATGCCGGAGTACGGACGGAAATTTTTCCGTTGCTCATATTTCTCGGTATCGGCGCCATGACAGACTTCCAACCGTTGCTGGAAAACCCCAAAATCATCCTGCTGGGGGCGGCGGGCCAATTCGGCATTTTCATCACGCTGTTGCTCGCTCTCGCGGTCGGTTTTGACAAACTCGACGCAGTCGCCGTTTCCATCATCGGCGCCTGCGACGGCCCGACGGCGATCTATGTGAGCTCCAAGTTCGCTCCCCACATGCTCGGTGCGGTTTCCGTCGCGGCCTATTCCTATATGTCGCTGGTGCCGCTGATTCAGCCGCCGATCATGCGTGCCCTGACTACCGAACAGGAAAGAACAATCGTCATGGGCGCAGTCAAACAACCGATCTCAAGGACCACCAAGATAATCTTTCCGATCATCGTCACGATCTTCGCCTCCATCCTCGCTCCCAAAGGGGCGCCGCTGATCGGCACCATCATGCTCGGTAACTTGATGAAGGAATGCGGCGTCGTCGACCGGCTGAAGCGAGCGTCGGAAAATGAAATTACCAATATCGTGACTTTGCTCCTCGGGCTTTCGATCGGCGCGACCATGGAGGCCGACAAGTTTCTTCGCGGCGAGACCTTATTGGTTTTAGCCCTGGGCTTTATCGCCATCAGCCTGGATACCGCGGTCGGGGTGCTGTTTGGGAAACTGATGTGCTTGCTAACGGGTGGTAAGATCAATCCGTTGATCGGCGCAGCCGGCATTTCGGCGTTCCCCATGTCCGCGCGTGTTGTCCAAGCCCAGGGGCAAAAGTACAACCGGAAAAATCACTTGCTCATGCACGCAATGAGCGCCAACGCGGGCGGGCAGATCGGCTCGGTGATCGCCGCCGCGGTGATGCTCTCCGTACTTCAGGGCATGGGCATCGTGGGTAAGTAAACCGATCTATCCGACTATGGCGCAAACCAGAGAAGACCTCGAAACCAGACTGGCTGCGCTCGAAAAAGTCGCTCTCGACCCCGACCCGAAAGCTGCCGCCAGACAACATGCCGAAGGCAAGCTCACGGCGCGCGAGCGCATTGACAAGCTGCTCGATCCCGCAACTTTTGTCGAAGAGTTCA
Organism: Binatia bacterium; assembly: GCA_036554745.1. GTDB lineage: Bacteria > Desulfobacterota > Binatia > UBA9968 > UBA9968 > DP-20. The sequence continues at coordinate 9,835 of DATBMR010000244.1, read as the reverse complement.
TGCTCGCGGAAACTCAATCCACGGACTTCGGCATGGCGGAAAAAAAACTTCCCAGCGACGGTGTCATTACCGGTTTCGGTAAGATTGACGGAAGGCCGGTCTACGTCTATTCCCAAGACCGCGCGGTGCTTGCCGGGAGTGTCGGCAGCGCCCACGCCGAGAAAATCGCCTACGTGATTCAAACGGCGCGCAAACTCGGCGTGCCGGTCATCGGACTCAACGATTCCGCCGGCGCACGGATTCAAGAGGGTCTGTCGGTGACATCGGCAATAGGCAGGATTTTTTTCGAAAACAGCATCGCTTCAGGATGTATACCGCAGATCTCCGCGATCATGGGGCCCTGCATCGGCGTCGGCTCCTATTCGCCCGCATTGACCGATTTTATTCTGCAGGTGCAAAACACCAGCCAGATGTTTATCACCGGCCCGGCGGTGATCAAGGAAGTCCTCGGTGAAACCGTGACCATGGAAGAATTGGGCGGTGCCAAAATTCACTCTGAAGTCTCCGGCGTCACCGACTTAGTGGCGAAGAACGATGAGGAATGCCTGGCGATGATTCGACGGTTGGTCGGATTTCTGCCGTTGAATTTCGAATCGGCGCCGCCCCGGAAGCCGTCGAGCGACGATCCGGCGCGCTCGCTGGACGCGCTTGTGAAGCTCGTGCCGGAAGACCCGAAACGAGCCTACAACATCATCCAAGTTATCAAAGCGATTGTTGATGAGGGTGATTTTTTCGAAATAAAAGCCAAGTTCGCGCGCAATTTGGCGGTTGGTTTCGGCCGACTCGATGGCTACCCGGTCGGCTTTATCGCCAACCAACCGATGTTTCTCGCCGGTAGCTTGGATGTCGACGCATCAGACAAGGCGGCCCGCTTTATTCGCTTCTGTGACGCGTTCAATATTCCCCTTATTACCTTGATGGATGTGCCGGGGTTTTTTCCTGGCAAGCAGCAGGAAGAGAAGGGGATCATCCGCCACGGCGCCAAGATGCTCTATGCCTACGCGGAGGCCACTGTGCCGAAAATTACTCTCATCTTGCGCAAAGGTTACGGTGGCGCCAAACAGGCGCTGTGCACGCGCGAGATGGGCGCCGATCAACTGTTCGTCTGGCCCGGCGTCGAGCTCGCGGTCATGGGCGGCGGCGGTGCGGTCAACGTGCTTTATCGACGCGCGATCGAACAGTCGGCCGATCCGACCAAGACGCGCGCCGAGAAAATTGCCGAGTATCAGCAGCGCTTCAACGGGCCGTTCGAAGCGCTCGCAAAACAATTCGCGCAAGCGGCGATCCGACCCCACGAAACCCGCAAACGGCTAATCCAGGCTTTGGATATTCTGCAGCATAAGAAAGAAGAGCGGCCGCGCAAGAAGCACGGTGTCATGCCGGTGTGAACCTATAATGGCGCAACTCATGGCGCCTTTGGGTGAACGTCACGAGAATAATCAGGAACGAAGATCGCCAAGAACCCGTCCGAGGAAAGTTCAGGTGAAGCTTCCGCGTCACCTCTCCTCGCCGGGCCAAACTCACCGGTTTTCAGAAGTTTGCGTAGGTTTGACGGAGAAATGGGCGTTGTTTTCTCGGCCTTGAAGCCAATTCATGAGCTGGCTTTCGCGCAGGCGCCACTGGCCGCCTACCTTAAACGCCGGTAATTCATTACGCCGGATCATTCGTTGTACGGTTCGGGTCGACACATGCAGCAACTCCGCCGCTTCCGGCAGCGTGAGCAAGCGTAATCCTTCGAGACCATGATCCATCAAGCTCGAATCGAGCAATGCGGGTGCCATCAGCCTTCGATTTATAACTTGCTGATTTTATTATAGGACACTGCGGCCACGGCTGAAGCGCGGCACAGAATTGGCCAAATTGTGAGGCTGCTAAACAACCTTCGGCGCTTAAGAGAGTCAAAGTGCGCGGGCAAATTCGATCCGGCGCGGTGCGGCAGTGGAGTCGATCAGCGAGGCAGGCATCGCGTCAATCTCGGCGCTTACTGCCGATAAAGAACTTCGCCAGAACGCGCAGGATCGTAGCCGCCGAGCGCTGCCACGGCGCGTTTAAAGCCTTCGGAGCGAATAACTTTCATCAACAGCTCACCGCGCCTCGATTGGAAAAACTCCTGAGCAACCAACAGATCATACTGCTCGTTAGCCACGAAGATGAAATCAAGCCCGAGCGCCGATGCCACAGCCCGCACGCCAAGTCCGGCATCGACAAGGCCGCTGGCGACGGCGATGCCGACCGCCATGTGGGTGAATTCCTCGCGCTCGTAGCCCGCAATATTTAACCGGTCGAGTCGGAGCTTATTTAGTTCGTGGTCGAGTAACACGCGCGTGCCCGAACCGGACTGCCGATTGACAAACCGAATCCCGGGGTTGGCAAGATCTTTCAAGCTAGTGAGTGATTTTGGATTGCCGCGCGCGACCAGAATTCCCTGCTCGCGCTCGGCCAAGTGCACCAATACCAGCGGAACGTGTGGAATCGCTTTTTTGATGTCCGGAATATTGTAAACGTCACTTGCCGGGTCGAGCAGATGCGTTCCGGCAATATGAGTTTCCCCGCGCTCGAGCGCCAGCAATCCTCCCAAACTTCCGACATTGGTGGCGGCGATCTTCAGTTCGGGATGACTGAGCTTCAACTGATCTTCGAGCACGCTGATGGCGAGATCGTGGCTGCCGGTGCAAAGAATCGTGTTCTCAATATCCTCAAACGGCCGCAGCAGCTCGACCTCGGCTTCCTCGCCAGCATTGAGTCCTTCGATCAGACTGGGAATGCGCAGTAAACCGTCGGCGTGCACCATCGTGGTAATCACGCCGGCTCCGCGCGCCAGCGGTACGGCGACGAGCTTTTCACCCACTCGACCCAGGGTGACTCGCAGAAACTCTTCCAAGCCCAGGTGCGAAGCGATTTTTTTCGGCACGATGGCGCGCACCTTGGGGTAAGCGGGTGCAGCGGAACCAAGAAATTTCTCCAGCACGGGACGCAGAATTTCCCGCGCGATAACGATCGCGGAGACCGGATACCCGGGGACACCGATCACCGGTCGCTGCTGCACGCACCCCAAGACGGCTGGTTTGCCCGGCATGACGTCGATGCCGTGCACCAACAATTCGCCCGCGTCGCTGACCGCCTCGCTGGTCAAGTCATGCTCGCCGGCTGACGATCCCGCAATGATCGCGACCAAATCGCACTCCCTCGCGGCGCGTGCCAACGCTTGCTTGAGCTCCGGGAGATCATCGAGCGCACGCGGATATTGAACCGGCTCACCGCCCCACTCGCGAACGAACGCAGCCAGCACCGTGGAATTGAAGTCGATCACGGCGCCAGGCTTCACCGCGTCGCCCGGTTGTATCAACTCGTTCCCGGTGGGAATTATCGCGACTTTGGGACGCGCCTTGATCCGTACGGTGGTGTGCCCGGCAGCGAGCAGGGCGCCGAGATCGTAGGGTCGCAGCCGGTGCGAACGAGGCAAAAGCAATTCCGTGGCGACCACGTCTTCGCCGACCAGGCGCACGTGATTCCATGGTGCGACGGCTTCAAAAATTTCTACCGTCGAGTCATCGATCTGGTGAACCTTTTCGATCATGATCACCGCGTTTGCCCATGGCGGGAGCGCGTTTCCGGTATCGACGTACGCGAAGCAGGCGGTTTCCGGCGAAGCCGATTTCGCCAGGGTAAGTTGTTTGCCGACGAACTCGGTCGCGCCAAAGGTATCCGCCGCGCGCACACAAATCCCATCCATCGCCGAAGCGTGATAGTGCGGCGAGGAAATCTTTGCAAAGACGGGTTCCGCGGTCACGCGATCGAGCGCATCCTTCACCGGGATCTCTTCAACCGCGAGACTGGTAGAATCAGCCAGTGCGAGCAGCGTCTCGCGCGCTTCATGCAAGGGAGTTTTTTTAAGATAACGTTTACGCGCCATCGTCACCCGCGGTTGCGTGTCGAAAAGTCTCGTGTGTAGAGTTGAATGCCCACCTTGAACCCGATACTAAAAAAGAATCACCTCGACCTCCTCGCCCTGTTCCAGCCCGTCTTGGTTCATGTCGATACGCACCATACCGTCGGCCTTGACGAGAGTGAAGATCGCCCCCGATTTACTCGGCAACGGCGTCGCCAGCATGCCACCTGACTGGCGTTCCAACGTGACGCGCACATAATCTTCACGGCCGATCTGTGAGGCGATGTTGGTTCTCAATTTGGCCTTGACGGTCTTTGCACAGCGGCCAACTGTCTCGGTGCTCTCGCCGCCAAGACGGCGAATCATCGGCGCCGCGAATAGATCGAAAATCACTAGCGCCGAAACCGGGTAACCCGGCAGGCCAAGAATCGGTTTGCCGCACGCCTTAGCGAAAATCGTCGGCTTGCCGGGGGCGATCGAAATACCGTGAAAAATGAATTCGGAGCCGGGAAAAGACAAAATGGTTTCCAACGCGATATCTTTGGCGCCCATGGAGCTGCCGCCGGATAGCAGCACGAGATCGCCCCACGCGAGCGCAGCGCCAACGGCGCGCGTCAACTCCGCGCGATCGTCGCGAATCACGCCCCAATCCTTGAGCTCGCCGCCGCACTCTTCGATCAAGCCGGCGAGCGAGTGCTGATTGATATTGCGTACCTGCCCCGGCAGCGGAACAGTGTCGGCATCGACGATCTCATCGCCGGTGGAGATCAGGGCGACGCGCGGCTGCTGGAAAACTGAAATCATGGAGATGCCCACGCCCGTCAGCGCGCCGAGATCATGGGCGCGCAGGCGTCGCCCACGGGGAAAAACCAGCTCGCCTTTTTTGATATCGTCGCCGACCTGAATGACGTTTTGCCATGGCGACACGCCGCGATGGACTTCGACGAGTCCGGCTTTGGTCTCGTCGGTGTACTCAACCATGACTACCGCGTCGCTTTCCGGCGGCATCATGCCGCCGGTGGAAATGCGAAAGGCTTCGCCGGTCTTTAGTGGCTCGACTGCCTCTTTGCCCATTTCCACCACGCCGGCAAGTTTTAGGTAAGCGGGCAGACTTTGACTGGCGCCGAACGTATCCTTCGCTTTGACCGCGTACCCGTCCATCGCTGCGCGGTTGAAATGGGGCAGATCCACGGCCGATCGCAAATCCTCCGCCAAGACACGCGCTCGTCCTTTAACGGAGGGAATTCGCTCGGTCTCCACCGGTTCGACCGCCAGCAAGAGCCGCAACGCTTCCTGCGGCGCCAACACTTTGAAAAAAGCCTGCGCCATAGCTGTACGGATCATAGGCAGTTCAATACGCGGAAGCAAATCTAAATGCGATCGCTTGACAGGCCAGTAGCTTAGGCAGAGAATCACGTCCGCGGCATGGCAGGTCGCTGAGGAATTTTCATCTCAAGCTCGAATGGACAGCGCCGAAACCTTGGACACGTTCAACTCTTTGGCGAGCTTTGAGCATGTTGTGAATCCAGCCCCCGCGCGCGAGGTAACGCTGCATTGACACCGCCGACAGGACAACGATGAAACAACCCGCCAGACTTTCCATCGGCGCCACTTCCAAACGCGTCGATATCGCGAACGTTGTGGCACTGACGTTCTTCAACAATGTGGAACTGCCGCGCCAATCTCGGCTTGATGTTGCCATAGGGTGGCGCGATTCCGAGCTGGGTGGTACCGGCCCAGCCCTCCTCGTGGACAAGAAGAAAATCGATTTCGGCTTCGGCAATCCGGTCGGCCTCTCCGCCATGGCCTACCTCGGTCGCGGTTTCTACAAGAAGAGGATTCCCCTCCGTGCGATTGGTGTTTTCCCCACCTGGGATCGATTGATCTTTGCCGTGCGTAAGGGTACCGCCATCGAATCTCTTGAAGACGTAAAACGGCGAAAATACCCGCTGCGCATTTCGACGCGCCGGCGCGGCAAGCTTCAGACCACGGTGTATGCGATCGAGGAAGTGCTCAAGTCTTACGGCATGAGCTTTCGCGACATCGAACGTTGGGGCGGCAAGGTGCTGGAAGCGGCGTCACCGAGCAGCAAGGACCGCAGCGATCATATACAGTCCAGTCAGGTTGATGCGGTGTTCGACGAAGGCGTCAAGAGCTGGGGGAATACCGCGCTCAGCTCCGGCATGCGTTTCTTGCCGATCAATGACGCCGCGGCCCGCCACATGCGCCGGCTGGGCTTTCCCGAAGCCATGTTGACGCGCAAGCATTATCCAAAATTAGAGCGGGACATCCGCTGCGTCGATTTCAGCGGTTGGACCTTTTTTTGCCGCTCCGATTTGCCGGCCGACATCGCCTACCACATGGCCAAGGCGATCGATCTTTGTCATAAGCGGATTCCCGTGGACCACTTTGACAGACGCGCCATGACCATGCGCGAGTTCTGCCGTGGCGGTGAAGCCGGGCAGTTGAATATTCCGCTCCACCCCGGGGCAAAAAAATATTTTCGCGAAAAGGGCTACCTCTAGAACAATCAGGCGAAACAGTGACCTTATCATCTGCAGGGTTCCAATAGTTCCAGTCGTTCCAACGGTTCCGGAAGACGATCGGCAACCTCTTCGAAGTGGGAAAGGATCTTGTCATGTCGACCAGACCTCGCATTACGTTGGGGCTCCCCGACCATCCACGCTGCCAGGCGATCATCGACGGTAAAGTCGGCGTGGAAGGCTACCGGCTCGAGGTCGATCCAAACTTCACGACCTCGGGGGAGCGCCACTACAAATATCTACACGGTCAATGGGATGTCGGCGAGGTCTCGGCGGCGAGCTTGCTCCGCGCCATCGAGAAGGGACAGCAACTTCTCGCCCTGCCGGTATTCTTTGAGCGCGGGCCGCGCCAGCGCAATATTTACCACTGCGAAAATCATTTGCGACATCCGTCGGAGCTCAGGGGCAAAAAATTCGGCTGCTTCCGCTATGGCGCCACCGCCGTGGTCTGGGCGCGAGGTTATTTGCTCGACGCGCACGATATCAAGACCACCGACATGCAATGGTTCGTCTCCGGCCGCGAAGTTTTTATCGGTCATGAGCTGCCGGTCAAAGTTCAGCGCATCGAACCTCCGCCGCCCTTTGGCCAGGAGAAACTCGTGCTCGCAAAGATGCTGAGCGAGGGCGAACTGCACGGCGCGGTTGTGCCGGGCGACAATGGCTACGCCGGGTTCTTCGGCGGCGGCGAAACACCGAAGATGATGTCCGCCTATCCCGGTGTCAAACCGCTCTTTAACGATGATCAGGAAATTATCGACTACGTGAAAAAAACGGGAATCAATCCGATTATGCACGTGCTCTCGATCCGGCGGGAAATCGCCGAGCGTTATCCCGATTTACCCGCAAAACTAACGCGCACCTTCATGGCAGCGCGCGACGTTGCCGCCCAATACATGTCTCCCGATGAGATTGCCGGATATACCAAAGAACGCGACGTGCTTGGCGAAGATCCTTATGCCTATGTCATGGGCGACAACGAAGAGCGCTCGCTCGCAGCGCTCAACCGCTATCAGATCGAGCAAGGCTTAATGAAAACCCTTTTGCCAATGGATTCGCTATTCATCGGTCACGTTTAACGCAGCAAGGGAAACCCAGGAACCCGGCGAGCAACAACGATGGCGCTTTTTCCGGCTAAGCGGACGACCCCTCTTCCAGGGGGCTATATCGGTAAGCTTCTGCGCGTCGATCTTACCACCGGCACTTTAACAGACGAGAATCTCCCCGAAGAACCGATTTTGAAAAAGTTCATCGGTGGGCAAGCGCTTGCCCTGTATATTTTAATGCATGAGCTCCCGCTCGACGCCGCGCCGTTAGGCTCGGAGAATATCGCGGTCATGATGACCGGCCCGCTGACCGGCAACGGTTTTACCCCCGGCGGCACCAAAATGACGGCGGTTTACTTGAGTCCGCTTACGGGCAACACGTTGGGACGCGGTGCCACCAGTGGTTACTGGGGAACCTATCTCAAGGCGGCAGGGTACGATGGGATAATTGTCACCGGCGCATCGCCCAGACCGGTGTACCTTTATATCAAAGACGGTCAAGCCGAGTTGCGCGATGCTGCGCCGGTGTGGGGCCTTGGCACGCGTGACACCGAAGACCGCTTGCGCGAGAGTGTCGGTAACCGTGACGCCAGAGTGCTTTGCATCGGCCCCGCCGGCGAAAACATGAACCGGGCCGCCATGCTCGCCAACGACTACAATCATTTTGCCGCTCACAGCGGCGGCGCGGTGTTCGGCTCGAAAAAGCTCAAGGCGATCGTGGTCGCCGGCACGCTCAGACCCACTTACCGCGACAAAGCGAAGCTTGCTGACGCGGGCATGCGCTGGCGTGGCGTGTTGCAGCAGCACGATGTCAAGAAGAAGAAAACCAAATACGGCCACGGCGAAGCATGGGGCGCGTTGAATAATCTCAATTGGCGCAGCACCGACTTGAGCCCTGCGCACATCAAGGGCTTCGATCATAACGAGGTGGTGCTCCGTCCTTGCTTTCAATGCGCGCGCCTGTGTCCCTGGGACGCCAAACTCGGAGAAGGCGAGTTCAAGGGGACGGTGGTTCACTTCAACGCCGGCGGCGAATGGCTCGACACTTTTTTCAACCTCGGCATCAAGGGCAACGCGGTGCTTTATCTTGCCGAGAAGATCAACAATTTGGGCATCGAGTGCAGCCACTTCTCTTGCGGCGCCGGCGTTGCCTTCGAGGCCTGGGAAAAGGGATTACTCGGCCCGGATCGCACGGATGGTTTGAAGCTCGAATGGGGCAACGTCGCCGCCGTCGACAGACTGCTGGACATGGCGGCACGCCGTGAAGGCTGGCTCGGCAATCTGCTTGCCGAAGGCCCAAAACAGCTTGCCGAAGCGCTCGGGGGCGACGCGCCAAAATGGGTGGTGCATACCAAGGGCGGCACTCCGGCGATGCACGAGTGGCGCCCGCTCTTGGGCCAAATGCTCAGAGAGTTGGTCGCCAGCGGCGGCATGAAGCCGCAGGGCGGCGGCTCAAAGAGTCCGCCACCGGATCTGCGCTACAAAGAACAATGGGGACCGCTGGAAATGGATAATCCGCAAGGTTGGGTCTGGTCCCATGTTCTGTCCGAGCAGTATCGCCAGTTCACCGGCATCTTCGGCGGCTGCTGGTTTGCTCAGGAGAGCCACAAGAAAGACGGCCTCAACAGCATAGTCGACGCTTTTAATGCCATCACCGGCTGGAATTTCACCATGGACGAGGCTCTCGTCGCCGGCCACCGCAGTATGATTCTGCAAAGCCTCTTCGCCACCCAACGCGGCTGGATCGCCGACTTCGACTGGCAGGACGTCGGACCGCGATTTCTGGAACCGATCCCGGACGGCAAATACAAGGGGTTTACCATTGCGAAATGGCTGCCGGAAATGATTTGGCAGTATTACAGACTTTCCGGCAGGCACGAGCGAACCGGCAGGCCGTTCAAAGACACGCTCGAGATGCTCGGCTTAGAAGAGTTTATGGAATGGAGTCAGCTCGACTAACCGCGATCAGGCAAGCTGATGCTACTGGCCCGATGCCGCTCGAAACCTTTCAGCGGGCTTTAGTATCTCCCTGCGCGTCATCCTGAGGAACAGGGCGACGAAGGATCTGCTTTCACTAGATCGGGCCGCATCGACGTTTGAAAAACCAGATTGTTCGCCGGAGTTTATCCTGAGTTCCTCGAAGGATCTCAGCATGGCATTCAGACTGGTAACGGACAGGGGTACGCCAAACTCACATCCTTTCATTTGGACTCACGGTATGTTCTCGAGCAAGCGGCTCGCTCCTTTGATCGGATTTCGTACGCGCAGCTTTTTTTGCACATACCAAACACGCGCCGCGACGGGATGGACGACCGGTACGCCGAGATCGTTTTCCACCGCGATAATATCTTTTACTTGCC
>DATBMR010000222.1:0-6661 GCA_036554745.1 Binatia bacterium | reverse complement strand
CGGAGCGAGATATTTCGCGGCGACTCCGGTCGCGGCGCCGGTACGCAAGCTGCTTAGGTAACCCATATTGATGATCGCCTGGATTGCACCCGTACGTCCGTTGTAGAGCGTGACAGTGTTCGATGCTCCGGCATAGGCGCGCAAGCAGATCAAATCCAGATCTTGGTGCCAAGCGGCCATCATGTTGAGCTGCTTGTCGCTCCCTTTGAGCCGGCGGCGTGGGGCGCTGCGCATTTTTCCGGCGGCCCGATCGCGAAACATTTTATCGAGCAGCCTGACGGCCTGGGCCATGTCGACGAGTTTTCGAGTTTGCGCTTCGTTGATGATGACGGCCATAGATGAAGAATCTCCCCACCGTTCTATAACCCAGCCAAAATATCCCGGCAAGGCGCTCCTTTCCTTTCTTTTCCATTGTCTGATCAGCAAAAGGCTTGACGCTTCACTGGATGCATTCGATAATGACCCCACAATAGTTCTAGACGTATCCGAACTGAGCGGTGAACGATCCTCGGACTCAAAATCAGGAAAGTTAAATGGCAAAGTCAAGAATTCAGACGCGACTCTGTCCGAACTGCGCCAACAGCATCGCCGTTGACGCCATGACTTGTCCGTACTGTAGAGCCGACCTCGTCCACTCGGTGGAGCCAGAGTGGCCGCGCTACGGGATCGACTTCGACGCACCGGAGCCTGAGCGAAAACGAGAAAGGCTGACGGCGAGATCGAAAGCGATCCTGGTTCTGGGATTGTTGGTTTTCGCGTTGGGCGTCTACCTCGCCGGCAGTAATGTGGAACGGTACGATCTCCGACCGTTGCTGGCCGAGCAGAAGGCTATCTTGGCGGACCAGAAGGCGGCGATGGCCGAGCAGCAAGATATGCTCAAGGCAAAAGACGAACGGATTCAAGATCTCGAATCGCAGCTCGCTCAAGTACGCCAAGCAAATCAGGGCACGTCCGGGCAGATCGCGGCGTTGAAGGCTCAACTTGACGAGCGTCAAAAAGACTTGGCGGCGGCGCAACTCAAGCTGGCGAACGCGAATCGTGAAATCGAGCGGCTGTCGGCGAAGGCGGCTTCTAAGCCCGCTGTAAGCAAGGCCGGCGCACCGGCGCAGCCGGCCGCCCCAGTGCGCTTAAGCCGTGCTTCGGAGCCGCGCACGTACGAAACCTTGCGCACTACGCCCGTTTATGAGGAGCCGGTAAGCTCAGCCCGCGTGATTGCTCAAATCTCCAAAGGAACGCAGATCACGGTGGTCGGCTCAGGCGGCGGCTGGCTCGAGGTCCGCTCACGGCACGGGAAACCGCCCGGCTATGTGCGCGCGGATGATGCGATGTTCGTGAGTCGAGCGCATTGACGGCCGCCCTCATCTCTGCGATTTTCCGCAAAGCTTAATGTGTGGGCGATCCCTCGCGGTAGGCTGCGCCAGCTAGCTGGTTTGTCCGAGCCCGTAAGGGGTTGGGATCGCCTGATTGACTTACCCCCGCCGAGCTTTCTATGATCCCTTGGTCATCAGGAGGCTCTCTTGAGGTCAGTAACCTCGGCTTTGACCTTTGTCGCGCTTTTATTGATTACGAACGTCGTCCACGCTCAGCGATTTGGCGGCGCGGCCCGAAGCGCGAGCGGTGCAGGCGCTTGGTCGTCCTCAGGCGGCGGGGCGCGACAAAGCTTTCAGCACACACCGAATCGTTCGTTTCAGCAAACACCGAATAGCTTCAGTAGTTCGGTTCATCGGCCACCCGTAACGGTTCAGCAAAATCAATTCAGGCTTGATGCAACGCCGGGAGCGAAAGGCCCATCCCGGCCCGGGCCGAGTATGATAGTCATTGCGCCGCCACACGGTCGGCCCAAGACGCCGAAATGGGAGGGGCGACCGCATCATCCGCGCCGGTCTCATCCATCTCGTCCGGGGCATCGGCATTCGGGAATCGTGATTGTGGATGGACCGTGGTCCTATGGCACGACGATCATTACCCAAGTTGCGCCGGGCGTGGTGAGCTCTGAGCGGCGTTATCTCGACGGCTCCCCCGAAGACCTGCCGGGACGCGGTCCTAGCCGGCTCGCACCTTTTGACCCCACCCCGTACGAAGTGGTGGACCGCATGCTTGCTCTGGCGGACGTCAAGAGCGGGGATGTGATTTACGACTTGGGCGCGGGTGATGGGCGTATTCTAATTGCGGCTGCAAAGAAATATGGCATCCGGGGGATCGGTTTTGAAATTGATCCCGGGCTCGCCAAGCTGGCGCGCGAGAACGCGCGGCGCGCGGACGTGGCGGAGTTGGTTGAGATCCGCGAGCAAGACTTCTTAACCGCGGATTTGTCAGAAGCATCGGTGGTGACGCTTTATCTCTCCTATGACGCTAATCTGGCGGTCCGCCCGCAGCTTTTGCGCCAGCTTAAAGCAGGGACGCGAGTCGTTTCTTACACCTTCGATATGGGGGATTGGCAACCCAAAGTCGCGGAAGTCTACCGCGATAGCGAGGGAAACTCGCACCAGTTGTATCTATGGCAAATCGGCGAGCCGGTGGTATTCAGCGATATTCGTCAGCCCATGCTGCAACTGCAGCCCACGCGCAATCGGCCGCTCATTGTCGAGGTTAGATAGCGGTTCCAACGGCCCGTAAACTTAACCGTCTCCTAACCTGCAGCTTGCCAGTTAGCAACGATCCACGCAGTTTCTTGTCAAGCAGCTATCGCCACGGCGAAATTGTGCCGGGTCGTGGAATGCTCATGACGCATACAGGCGGTCGATAAAGCCGCTGTCGTCGATCCTGCGCAGATAGTGCAGGTCCCAGGGCTCCATTGGGCCGATGTGACTCATCTTCGGATCTTTGCCGACGTCGAGATCATAGACGTTTTGAATTGCGCTCGGCAGCGGATACGGCTTCTTGTTGAGCAGCTTGGCCCATTCGCGCTGGAGATGGACATAATACTCGTCTTCTTCTAAGCCGTAGCGCTTGGCCAAATTCTTCTTCAGGATCGGCACAACTCTGTCCGGCCGGGTTTTAAAGAAGTGCAGGGCTTCGATAAAACCCCTGAGAAAAGCGTCGACAACGTCTTCGTTGTCTTTGATGTAATCGCTGGTTGCCAACAGAGTCGTATTGTGAATCACCGGGCGGTCAGGCAGGTCGATGACGTGCAGGCCCTTCTTAATGCCGTAGAGATCAAACGGCATATCGACCAGCGCCGCAACGGCTTTCCCAGACGTGATCTCGTCGACAAAGTCCAAAAACCTTCCCGAAGAATCGTTGATCACGTCGATATTGATTTCCTCGGCTGTGAGGCCGCAGTCTTGCAGCACCGCGCGCAAGTTGCCCGAAACGCAGGGAGCCTTCGAGTGGCAAACGATCTTTCTGCCTTTTAGGTCCGCGACACTTTGGATCTCCCGGAGCGCGACCAACCGGTCATCCCAGTTGTTCTGCGCCTGTGCAAGATAAGTGAGACGCTTCTCGCCCTTAGCGCGTTCACGATAAGTCTCATGATGCAGACCGCTGAGAAAGTCGATTTCACCAGCGAGCGCGAGCTTGGCGCGGTGTGCCATCGTCGGCGCCTTGGCGCCGCCTACAATATGGAGCTCGATTTCATAGCCGTACTTCTCCATCACCTCGGATTCCTTGAAGACGTAAAGAAAGGGAAGATGGGACGAGTCGCTGGCGAGCACATCGAGTGTGCGCATGGTGCCTCCTCTGCTGTTTGGTGGGTTCAAAATGTTCAAGTCGTCCAATCGCTGCGCTCCGTTCATCCGACCGGCACGCGTTCAGCATGCTCGGCGTTTCTTGCGCTCACATGCCCGCTTCTCTCTGTACTTCGCGCAGCAGGCTCATGTCATGGGCGATCGATACCGGCACATTGGCCTTTTTCGTTTGCTGCTGCAGAAAGCCCCATTCGATGCTGAGGTCCTCATCGGTCAGCGTACCGTTCTTGCTAAAGCCTGGTTTGGCTAACTCCAATGAGCGGAGCGCGTCTTTTTCTGTCGCTCCGGTCCAGTTCATCAGAATCGGTACCGTTTCGCTGGGGTTCGACTGCAGCAGCTGCAAGCTCCGCAAAGTAGCGCGGAGAACGCGCTTGATCAGGTCCGGATCCTTTTTTATTCGTCCTTCTTGGACGCCCAGACCGGCGATCGGGTTGATGACGAATTCTGCGGTATTGCCAAGCAGACGGTAACCTCGATTTTCGAGTTGCACATTGGTTGGAAGCGGCATCAGGCTCCCCTGGGCGATGTTTCTTTCCAGGGCAGCGATGCGTGCCGGTGTGGCGCCCATCGCCAGCAGCTGATATTCGCCTTTCTTGAGCCCTAAATGTTGCAGGTGTTTTTCGGTAAGGATCGCCTGCGTGTTGCCGAAGGAGCTGACGGCGAGAACCTTGCCCTTAAGATCTGAGGCTGAACGGATCTCCGGCCGGACAACGAGCGCAAACAACGGGCGGGTATTCAACGCGGCGACGAGCTTGGTCCCGAGCCCCTGCATCGCGCCATTTAGCACGGGCGAAATATTCAGTGAAAAATCGATATGGCCGTTGGCCAGAGCGACGGTCGCGACGTTGCCGTTCATCTGAATGAGCTGAGGATCCAAACCTTCGACCCGATAAAAGCCCTTCTCGACCGCGACTTTTACGGGAAACCACGTCATGCTCACAGCCGAGTAGGAGAGCGTAACCTTGCGTGCATCGACAGCGGCGGGGCTAGCCTGGCGCGCTATCGCGAGTACTAGCAGATATGCGAGGAGAAGAAGTTTAAACATGCAGCGTCTTGTATTATTTTTATCTCACTACGAAGCTCACGAAAAACACGAAGATGTCCCAATTTATTTTCTCAAACTGCGTGCTCTTCGTATCCTTTGAAAATACGATCCGTGGAACCATCGAAGTCATTTTGATCCCTTGCGGTCCCCTTCTTCATCTTACCCCGGCACCGGGGGCTTGCACATGGGGGTGAACAGCCTGCCCGTTTCATGTTCTGTGGGCGAGCATAAGCTCATGAACACACTTCGTGGCGGACGTGACGGTTATCTCTTCGCGGGTACCTCCAGTGGCAGATCGGTGCGGTCGCCCCATTCTTTCCAAGAACCGATGTAGTTGCGCACTTTGGGAAAGCCGAGCAGGCGAAGCGCGACATAACTATGCGCCGCGCGGTAGCCGCCCTGGCAGTAAGAGATCACTTCTTTGTCCGGGGTGATGCCGGCTTTCTCATACATAGCTTTCAGTTCGGCATCCGATTTGAACCGGCCGTCGGGAGCGAGGTTTTCCGTCCACTCGATATGGACGGCCCCGGGGATCGCCCCGCCGCGCGCGGCGCGCACATGGGTGCCGCGATATTCGCCGACGCTGCGCGTGTCCAGGATGGCGATATCGTTCTTGCGGAGCGACCGCAGCACATCGTCGGCGGTGGCGAGGACGTCGCGGCGCTCGGTGATGTTAAAAGCGGCGGCCATGGGCGGCGTGGCGTCAGTGGTCAATGGCGCGCGCGCCGCTCTCCAAGCCTGAAAGCCGCCGTCCAGCATCTTTACGTTCGGATGGCCGTAGTATTCCAAAAACCACACGCCGCGCGCCGCGCGCATGCCGGAATTTGCCTCGTAGAAAACGACTTCTTTGGTCTCGCTGACGCCGCGCAGCTCGAGCACGTGGTGGATCATGTGCATAAACGCTTTCAGCGGCGCCTCGCTTGTATCGATCAGGCTCAGCCCGAAAAGATCGAAGTGAGTTGCGCCGGGGATATGGCCCTTGGCGTAATCTTCGGCCGGGCGCACGTCGATGATCGACAGATTGGGCGAGCCAAGTTTGCTCTGCAGTTCAGCGACAGTTGTGAGCAGCGTTTCGCGCCTATATTCTTTGTCCATAGGCCTGCTATACCATTAGTCGAAAAGGCACTGCAATCATGCGATCCACTGGCAAGCTCAAGATCGTTTTGTCTTGCGCGTTTGTTTTTCTTGTTCCGATTCTTACCCTCTCCCGACCTGGGAGAGGGGAAGGTGAGGGCAAACAAATCGCAAGCGGCTTTACCTACCAGCTGGCATTGCCGGGGCGAAAATTGTCATTTCCCGCCGATCATTACTCCCATCCCGATTTTCGGACCGAGTGGTGGTACTACACCGGCCATCTCGAAACCGAGACCGGTAAGCGCTACGGCTATCAGGTAACTTTTTTCCGCTTCGGCGTGCGCGACCGCCAACAGGAGATGAAAGACCAACCATTGTTCACCGATTTGTACATGGCGCACTTCGCGCTCTCCGACATCGCGGCGAAGAAATTTATTTATCGCGAGCGGATCAACCGCGGCTACGGTGATCGCGCGGGCGCCGAGACCGATCGTTATCGGGTCTGGAACGAGGATTGGAGAGTCGATGGCGCGGACAACCATCATCAGATCTTCGTCAGCGATCGCGGCACGACGCTGAAGCTGTCGCTTCGATCGCTCAAGCCACCGACATTGCATGGCGATAATGGCCATAGCCAAAAAGGCGAAGGCGAAGGGCGGGCTTCCTATTATTATTCCTTGACGCGTATGCAGACAGACGGCGCATTGACGATCGACGGCAAGACAGAAAAGGTGCGGGGCTTGAGCTGGATGGACCACGAATTCGGCAGCAACCAGTTGCGTGAAGATCAGGTCGGCTGGGATTGGTTCAGCATTCAGCTCGACAACCAGACCGAGCTGATGCTCTATCTCATGCG
>DATBMR010000137.1:0-2875 GCA_036554745.1 Binatia bacterium | reverse complement strand
TCGGTCGACCACATGATCCTGTCGACACCGACCATGTGGCGCAGCTCAATACCGATCGGGTCGTCGAACACGCCCCAGTACGCATGTTCGCGCAGATATTCGCTCGGCAGTTTCTCTAGTCTGGGTAGCCCCAAGAGCTTTTCCGCCCAGTGACAGTTGACCTTATAGGTCTGGTCCATCTGCTGATAGAAATAGGGAATCCAGCCGATGTTGTTCTCCGCCCAATAGATCTGTAATTGCGGAAACCGGTCGAACACGCCTGTGAAGATCAGCTGAGTCGCCTCGACCGCGCCGCAGTGATAGATCCCATGGCGCGCCACTCGTTGGAGAAAGTCGAACGGCCGCTCTTCGCCGTGCGGATTCTTCGGATACTCCATCAGGTAAACGTCACGCTCGTCGGTGTGTCGCGGAAATGAAGTATGGATCGTGATCGGCATATTCAAATCCAACGCCGTCGCATAAAACTGGTCGTCCTCGGCGGTTGGATAGCTCTTGCCGCTTGGAAACGTATGCAGCCGCACCGCCATGAAACCTTTTTCCTTGCAGCGCTTCATCTCGGCAATGTTTTCCGCTGCGCCGATGTCGGGCATGACCGCGACGCCGACTAGTCGCTCCGGCGCTACGGCGCAATATTCTTCGATAAAGTAATCGTTGAACGCGCGAATGATGGCAAGGAAGGCATCTTTGTCCTTAATCTTGGTGTTGCGCGCTTCGCTCGCGAACAACAGTTCGCCGTCGATGCCGTCCGCATCCTGCTCCTTGAGTCGTTGTTGAGGAGAACCCGCGCCGACCGAACCATCGAAGTCCAAACGCACCGGATTAAATTCTTCTGGCGATTTTCCCGCAAAGAGATTCGTGCCGCGATATTCCAGCGGTTGGCCTTCTTCCGCGATCGCGTCGCGTCCGTCGGCGAGCTTGATGCGCCGCGGTGCGCGGTCGCGATACCGCGCCGGCACCCGGTGCGTCCAGATTTCCGGCAGCGACTCAAAGTGACTATCAGCTGAAAAATAACGGTACTGCCAAACCATAATAAAGCCTCGCTTCACCCTGCCACCGCAGGCGCAATGCGACCATCAAGACAAGAAAGCCGCTTCGAAAGTATAATAGGCCTGAGCGCTTGCCAAATTTTTGTCAAACGCGGTAGGTTTAATGGATTTGCCGCGGATCTTAATGCCATGAAGGATTCCTCCCTTCCGCGCCCTAGCAGCCGAACAAAATAAGAGATTGCATGAGTCTAGGCGCAATGACCGCCGGGCGTCGTTTTCAACCCGGCAGACGCGCCCGGGCTGCCTCGGAGATCGCCAACACTGCAGGGTGCCTGAGCTTACGGTCGAGCGAGACCGCGTAGAAGCGTTCGCGCACGCTGCTCAGTTCACCGATAACCTTCACGTCGTACTTGCTTTCCACCTCGCGTTTGATGATGGACGGCGCGACGAAGATGCCGATGCCGTGCTGGCCAAAAACCATCAATAGCGCATTGTCTTCAAA
The DNA here is from genome assembly GCA_036554745.1 of Binatia bacterium. Lineage (GTDB taxonomy): Bacteria > Desulfobacterota > Binatia > UBA9968 > UBA9968 > DP-20. The sequence goes on along the minus strand of DATBMR010000137.1, from coordinate 1,387 downwards.
TTCGGCGATGATTTTCGGTCGAATATCATGTTGATCGAACCATTGATCGAGCGAGCGCCGCAGAATCGTGTTGCGCGTCGGCAACAGGAATGGGGCGCCGTCGAGCGAACGTGGGAAACTCCGACGATAGGCAGCCGCCAGCTTGGTTTGAGCGAAGAGCAATACGTCGCATTCTCCCAATAGATGATGAAACGCCCGGACATTAAGCGCCGGGTCAATGGGAGCGTCGGTCAGAACCACGTCCAGATCATGCACGGCTAAGGCGGGCAATAACTCCTGGTTGGTTCCCTCGCGGCAGACGATTCGGTAAACCTCTGTGAGCTTCAGCGCCGGTTCGATTAACTGGTACGCCACCAGCTTCGGCATCACGTCGATCACACCAACATTGACCCGTGCAAGGCGTCCCTCCGGCCGTCCCTTCAGCGTACCCAACATCTCCTGACCGAGAGAAAAGATTTCATCGGCGTAGCGAAAAACCAGCTTGCCTGTTTCGGTCAGCGCCAGATGGCGTCCGGCTTTGCGGAAAAGCTTTTCGCCTAAGGATGCCTCCAGCGACTTGAGTTGGGCGCTTACGGTCGCTTGCGTGAGGCGCAGCTCGTCGCTGGCAGGGCCGACGCCGCCGCTGCGCGCGACCGTCCAGAAGTAGAGCAAATGATGATAGTTGAGCCAGTCCATGACTTTCCCAATAGTTAGTTTTTTTCTATGAGTCAAGATGAAATTATGAATTTGTCAAACCATTTAGCAATTTCTATTTTACCTGCACGCGGGAATTTGTTGGAAAGGAGCATGGCATCATGAAAATAGCCACAGGCTTCGCGGTGAATCAGGATCCGCCCCAACTATTTGAGCCCGATGTGCTGGCGCCCGATCAATTTCATGCCATATTGAAATCGAGCCATCTCGCCAATCCGGAACGTCGGCTGATGGCGGCGATCCTGGAGGACGCGGTGGCCTGTCTGTCAACCGATCCGCGCCGGTGCGGGCGTCGGCAACGGGAGTGTTATGCGGAAGCCTATTCCTGGGTGAACGCCGGCGATTCCGAAGTTTGGATCTTTTCATTTGCCAATGTGTGCGAGACGTTGGGGATTGATCCTGGTTATCTGCGTCGCGGGCTGAATCACTGGACCGCGCCGGCTCAAAAATCCAGGGCGGAAAAGCCCCGTGTGAAGACGTACAGATCGGGTGCGCGCCACCGAAAGCTCCGCTTTCGCGGCGCGCCCTGAAGTCACCACGGGTTAAGAAAGTTGAATGAGTTCGGGACAACTTTTATTTTTCTGCGGCGGATTGGTGCTGCTTACTGTGGGAGCCGAGTTTTTGGTGCGCGGTGCATCCCGACTGGCCGCAATCGCCGGGATTTCTCCTTTAGTGGTCGGCTTGACGGTGGTCG
>DATBMR010000129.1:0-12520 GCA_036554745.1 Binatia bacterium | reverse complement strand
CACCTGCTGCCGTTTTTCGGCAAGGCTCACGTCGCCTACATCCCCCACCACAAGATTGTCGGCATCTCCAAGCTCGCCCGTCTGGTCGACGTTTACGCGCGCCGCTTGCAGGTTCAGGAGCGCATGACCAATCAGATCGCCACGATCATCATGGAGAAGCTCGACGCGCTCGGTGTTGCCGTCGTGATCGAAGCAGAGCATCTTTGCATGCGCATGCGCGGCGTCGAAAAACAAAACTCCTACGTCATAACGAGCAGTTTGCTCGGCGCCTTTCGCACACGCCAGGATACTCGCAGTGAATTTATGAATCTGATCCGCCACAAGATCTAGCCGAGGACTGGATGGAAATACGATTTCGCGACGCGACCGCGGAGCGCATTAGAACGGGTTTGCTGGTGGTTCCGGTGCGCGAGAAAAAATTGGACGATCCGGAACTGCGCGGCCTGGATCGCCGGCTCAAGGGTAATCTTCGCGCGCGCATGCAACAGAGCAAGTTCACCGGCGCCGAAGGCTCGATCCTGCTCTACACGACCGCCGGGCTGTTACCCGCCGCGCAACTCTTGTTGATCGGCATGGGCGGTGAAGCGGAGATCGCCGCCGATACTTGGCGGAAGATCGGAGCGCGGGCGCGCCGGGAAGCCGCCGCCATAGGCGCCGAGGAGGTCGCGCTGTTTTTCGCACCGGGGGACAATGCCGCCAACGCGGCCGGCGCGGTCGTCGAGGGCGCGCTGCTCTCCGCGTATCAATTCAATAAGTATCGGTCCAACAGCAAACCTGCCGCTGAGGTCAAATCCCTGCTGATGTTTAGCTCCGGTTTGCGGTTGACCGCCGGCTTGCAGCGGGCGGCTGACGTGGCGCAAGCCACTGCGGCGGGCGTCTTCCTGGCGCGCGATTTGACCAATGAACCGCCGTCCGTTGCCACGGCGCGTTTTTTGGGCGAGCAGGCGGTGCAACATTGCCGCGGCCGCGGGCTGAGCGTCGAAGTATGGGGCAAGAAGAAGATCGAAGCGATGAAGCTCGCCGGTCTTTTGGCCGTCAACCGTGGCAGTCAGGAAGAGCCGCGCTTCATAAAAATTCATTACAAACCCGCCGGCAAACCGCGAAAGAAAGTCGCGCTGATCGGCAAAGGTATCACCTTCGATTCCGGTGGACTGTCACTCAAGCCGTCGAAAGCGATGGAGACCATGAAGCTCGATATGGCCGGCGGTGCCGCTGTCATTGCGGCGATGAGTTGTCTCCCTAAGCTCGGCGTCAACGTCGAAGTCACCGGCTACGTGCCAACGACGGACAATCTGCCCGGCCATAATGCACAGAAGCCAGGCGACGTCATTCGTTACTTGAACGGCAAAACGATCGAGGTACTCAACACCGATGCCGAGGGCCGGTTGATCCTTGCCGATGCTCTCGCACTGGCGGCCCAGGAAAGACCCGACTATATGATCAATCTGGCGACGCTCACTGGCGCCTGCATGGTCGCTTTGGGCCCGCAGGTCGCCGGACTCTTCAGCAACACCCCGGTGCTCGCCGAAGGGCTTTTGCGCTCGGCTGGAGAAACCGGCGAAAAGCTCTGGCAGCTGCCGCTGGTCAAAGAATACAAGGAATCGATCAAAAGCAGCGTCGCCGACATGAAGAACGTTGGTGGTACGCACGGCGGTGCGATCGTCGCGGCGCTGATCTTACAGGAGTTCGTCGACGATGTGCCGTGGGCACATCTCGATATCGCCGGACCGGCGTTCGCCGAACACGACAATCTGCTCAGTCCCAAAGGGGGCACCGGTTTCGGCGTGCGCACATTGTTAAAGTTTCTTGCGCGTTTATAAGGAGGCGAACATGGCCAACATCACCGAAGTAGGGGACAATAATTTCGAAGCGGAAGTAGTACAATCGGCGGTGCCCGTGCTGGTAGATTTCTGGGCGCCCTGGTGCGGCCCGTGCAAATCGATCGCGCCGATCGTGGAAGAAGTCGCCGCTGAATACCAAGGCAGGCTAAAAGTTACGAAGTTAAACGTCGACGATCATCCCGCGACCGCCTCGCGCTACGGCATCCGAGGCATTCCCAATCTGATTATTCTCAAAGGCGGTGCGGTCAAAGAACAAATCATCGGCGCCGTCCCGAAAGCCAAGCTCGTCAGCGCCATCGAAAAAGCGCTGCAGTAAAACTTCCGTAAATGGGGGTACTGGAGTGGCGGAGTGATGGAGTATTGGGTGAGCAGAATGAGTTTTATTCTTTCATTCCATCGCTCCAATGTGTCCACTACTCTATTCTTAGAAGATATAGCGCCGCATGCTGACGTTGATGATCACGCCGATCGCAAACATCATCGACGCTAGCGCAGAACCGCCATAACTCACCATCGGCAGCGGAACCCCGACCACCGGCAGCACCCCGGCGACCATGGCAACGTTGATGATAACGTGCCAAAAGATGATCGCAACCATGCCGAATACAAGCAGCGCACCGAAACGATCCTTGGCGCGCTGCACCAGGCCGAGGCAGTAGGCGATCATGATGAAGTAAAGCAGCAGCAAGACCGCACACCCGGCAAAGCCCCACTCCTCGGAAAACACCGCGAAAATAAAGTCCGTGTGCTGCGCCGGCAGAAAATCGAGCCGGTTTTGCGTGCCGTTCAAAAACCCTTTGCCGAACCAGCGTCCCGAGCCGATGGCGATCTGCGACTGTATGACGTGATAGCCTGCGCCGAGCGGATCACGATTGGGATCGAGGAAGGTCAAAATGCGCCCGCGCTGATAGGGCCGCAGAAATTGCCAGAAGATCGGCAACAGAGCCAAACCCGCGCCCACTAGGTAAGCAAACGACCGAATGCGCAGCCCGCCCATCAGGATCATGCTGATAAAGACGATGCCGAGAATGATCGCTGTACCGAGGTCCGGTTGAATGAGAGTCAAGATCACCAACGGCGCAACCAGCAGAAACGGCGCTCCAAGGTCACGCAAGCAATAACCGCGCGCCGGTTCATCGGACTGAAAATATTTCGCCATCACGAGAACGATGGCGATTTTCGCCGGTTCGGACGGCTGCAGCCGGAAGAACCCCAAGTTGATCCACCGTTGCGAGCCGCCTCCCGAATGGCCGATGATCATGACGAGAATCAAAAGCACGACCATGATGCCGTAAAAAGGATAGGCAACCCGGTCGATGTAATGGTAGTCGAAGCTGATCGCAATAAACATGGCGATCAGACCGAGTCCGAACCAAGTCACCTGCCGCGTCGGCAAGGCGCCGGCGTGTCCGGTTTCTAAGTCGAAGTTGGCGCTGTAAATCGTCATCACGCCGATGGCGACGAACACTGCGGCGAGCAAAAACAAGGTCCAGTCGAAGTGTGAGATCAGCCGCCGATCAATTTGCACGAATCGCTCCATCGGCGCTCACTTGTTGTTTGTCTGTGGCCTTCTGAGTTTGTTCGACGAACTTTTCGAAAACTTTTTTGGCCAACGGCGCGGCCGCCGAGCCGCCGTGCCCACCGTGCTCGACCAGGACGGCGACGGCGATCTGCGGCTTATCGACCGGCGCATAGGAGACAAACCAGGCGTGGTCGCGGTTGAAATAGCTTAGTTGTTCGCTTTTGAGATAAGCGCCTTTCATCTCGATCACCTGGGCCGTACCGGTTTTGCCGGCGACTTGGATCAGCGGTGATCGCGCCGCGCCGCCGGTGCCGCCAGTCCCGTTCACGACATCCGCCAGCGCCTTGTGAACACGGTTTAAAGTCTCCGCCTTCAACTCGATCTTGCGCACCAGCTCGGGTTTGTATTCCCGCACCGTGGCGCCGTCGACGGATTCGACTTTAGTGACAAGATAGGGCCGGTAGAGCTTGCCGCCGTTTGCCACCGCGGCCATCATGTTAGCGAGCTGCAGCGGCGTCACCGTCACGTATCCTTGGCCGATCGCAACCGAAACCGTCTCGCCTGGGAACCACGGTTGGCGGAATCTTTTGCGCTTCCATTGAGTATCGGGAATCACGCCGCTTCTTTCGTCGTCCAGCGCGAGCCCGGTTTTCTCACCCAAACCGAAGGCGCGCGCCCATTTGGCGATCCGGTCAACGCCCAGCTTCGGACCCAATTGGTAAAAGTACGTGTCGCACGATTCGACAATCGCTTTGTGCAGGTTCACGGCACCGTGGCCGCCCTTCTTCCAGTCGCGGAAACTGCGGTTGCCAAAGGGAAAAAACCCCGGATCTTGAATGTGAGCGTCGGGGTTAACAACTCCTTCTTCAAGCGCGGCGATGGCCATGATGATCTTAAAAGTCGAGCCGGGCGGATATTGCCCTTGGATCGCGCGATTGTTGAGCGGGCGCAAGCGGTCTTTGATCAGGTCGCTCCACTCTTCATTCTTGATGCCGCGGGCAAAGATGTTTGGATCAAACGCGGGTGTGCTGGCGAGCGCGAGAACCGCGCCGCTGTTGACGTCGAGGACCACCAGGGTTCCTTCTTTGCCCTTGAGCGCTTCGTAGGCCGCTTCCTGGAGCTCCAGATCGAGCGTGAGATGGACCGTGTCACCAGGGATGTCCGTAACTTCGTGAAGCACCCGCACGCGCCGGCCTAAGGCGTCGACTTCGACTTGTTGACCGCCGCTTTGGCCGCGCAGCAGCTCTTCCCAGCGCCGCTCCAAACCGTACTGGCCGATCTCATCGCCGGTGACATAGCCCCGGTCCTTCAACAGTTTCAACTGCCTCTGGTTAATCTCTCCTAAATAACCCACGACGTGCGCCGCCATCGGGCCGTCGGCGTAGCTGCGCCGGGGCCGCACGCGCAGGCTGACTCCCGGCAAATCGAGCTGGTGCGTTTCCACAGCGACCACCGTCGACCAGTCAACGTCTCTTCCCAATACCATCTCGTCGAATGCGGCGCGGCCCTTGCCCTCTTCAAAGATTTTCAGCAATTCACTCTCATCACGTTTCAGATACTGTGACAGCAAGCGCAGTGTGCTCTCGGGATTTTCCGAATCCTCGGGCACAAAGATGAGATCGAAAGAAGGCCGGCTGTCGACCAGCAACTGTCCGTGGCGGTCAAAGATCATGCCGCGCGTACCGGCGACGCGTTTGATGCGAACGCGATTGTTCTCTGACAAATAGGTATAGCGCTCTCCGGAAAAAAGTTGCAGATAAGCCAGCCGGCTGACCAAACAGAAGAAGGCGAGCCCGACAATGACGTACAGCAGGACGGCGCGCCTGCGCAATTCCGGCGCGCCGATCTGTTTACTGATGTTCGCCAGTGCAGCCATTGTGGTTTTATATAACGGCGCCCAACGTTTTGAAGTAACTTTCGCTGCGCTGTAACAGCTTGAATACAAACGGCGCAAGCGCCGCCGCCACCAGCGCTTCCATCACTATATACTTCGCGGCACCCAACCAAAAACCCTCGACGCTGAGGAAGATCGCCCAGATGATCACCATGGCGACCCCTTTCACCAAGGCCGCAAACAACACGATCAGGGAGCTAACCACCGGGTGATGCAACCAGATCGAGCGCGAGCTGAAATAGACCGATAAAAAAACCAGTGTCATGGCGAACGCATTGAGCCCCAGCAAGCGGCTTGAAACAACGTCGATGGAGTAACCCAGCATAAATGCTCCTACTGCGGCACCAACAGTCGGATGATGCAACCCGAGATAAACACAGAGAACCAAAACCAAGTCGGGAACGATCGGCCCGAGAGGGACCAGCCGCAGCAAAGTCGACTGCAGCAAAACGAGAAAAATTCCGACGACAAAGTAAAGCAAGAATAGCCTCATGGGAAATTCGCTGTCGCGCGGTTCTCAACGTTAATTTTTTTCCCCGCGCTCAGCGGCGACAACCAGGACATCTTCGACCCGGGCGGATTGGACGGCTGGCAACAATTCGATCGACTGGAACAAGCCGAGCTGCGGCTGGCTCGCCCTAATGACTGTGCCGACCAGCATGCCTTTGGGAAACACGCCGTCGGTGCCCGCGGTGATGAGTCGGTCGCCTTCCTGAACGTCTTCACTGCGCTTGACGTACTTGAGCACCGTGCCATTGCCCAAAGAACCGGAAACGATGCCGCGCGCCCGAGTGCGCTGCACCAGCACGTCGACACCGCTGTTCGGATCGGTCAAGAGCAACACCTTGGCCGTGCGCGGCGTCACAGCAACGACTTGACCGACAACGCCCAGGGGCGTGATCACAGCCATTCCCTTGCGCACGCCGTCCGCGCTGCCTTTGTCGAGCAGGCAGCTCTTAAACCAGCTGCTGGCGCTGTTGGCGATGATCGAGGCGGTAATCGCCTTGCCGGGCAATTGGTCGCGAAAATCAAGCAACTGTTTGAGCCGATCATTGGTGGCCTGGGCTTCCAGAAGTTTCTGTCTTTCAATTTCCAGGCTCTGAACGCGTGCTCGTAGCCGCTCGTTTTCCTCGCGAAACCCTGCCAGGGTATCGTAGTTTTCGCGCAGATCGGTAATCCAATTGACAGTTCCCTGGGCGGCGATTTGCAGCGGCCGCATAATCCACATCAGCACCGCGCCGAGCGGCTCGTTCTTGAGCTGACCGCGCGCCGTAGCGGTTAAGATATAGATCGACAGGAGAAGACAGAAAAAACAACTCAGCGGGACTTGGTTTCTGCGCAGAAAAGCGAACATCGAAGGCTCGATTGCCTCCAGCCCCGGGACCGGATGTCAGCCTAATGAACCGCCACTTCTCTGAGAAGCGAGATCTCGTCCAAGGCTTTGCCGGCCCCCATGACAACCGCCGTCAGCGGATCGTCGGCCATCATGACCGGCAGCCCGGTTTCTTCGCGCAATAGGATATCCAAGTTTCTCAACAGCGCGCCGCCGCCGGCCAAAACGATGCCGCGGTCGACAATGTCGGAGGCGAGTTCCGGCGGGGTGCGTTCGAGCGACAGCCGCACCGCCTCGACGATCTGATTGATCGGTTCCAGCAGAGAATCGCGAATTTCTTCGTCGGTGATGACGACGGTCTTGGGCACGCCGGCGACCAAATCGCGCCCCTTGATCTCCATGGTTTGGACTTCATCGCTCGGATACGCCGAGCCGATAGTGATCTTGATCAGTTCCGCGGTGCGCTCGCCGACCAGCAGATTGTACTTGCGTTTGATGAACTGAGCGATTGCCTCGTCCATTTTGTCGCCGCCCACCCGCACCGAGCGTGAAAACACGATGCCGGATAATGAGATGACCGCGACTTCGGTGGTGCCACCACCAATATCGACGATCATGTTGCCGGTCGGCTCCGTGATCGGCAGACCTGAGCCGATCGCCGCCGCCATCGGTTCCTCAATCAAGTAGACTTCACGCGCGCCCGCCGACTCGGCGGATTCACGCACGGCGCGCTTCTCGACTTCGGTGATGCCGAACGGCACGCCGACGATAATGCGCGGCCGCACCAATGTCCGCCGGTTATGCACCTTGTGAATGAAATAGCGGAGCATCGCCTCGGTGATCTCGAAATCGGCGATGACGCCGTCTTTCAAGGGCCGGATGGCGACGATACTCCCAGGCGTGCGACCTAACATCCGTTTCGCTTCGGCGCCCACCGCGAGAACTTTTTTGCCGCCACGCTCGTTGCGTTGCTGCACCGCAACCACTGAAGGTTCGTTGCAGACGATGCCTTGATTTTTGACGTAAATAAGGGTGTTGGCGGTCCCGAGATCGATCGCGAGATCGTTAGAAAAGACGCCGAAGAGGGCATCCAACATCAGAAACTCCTTCTTCAATACGAAAAACGGACTAAGGACCGAGAAAATAACAGATTTACCCGGTCCAAGCAACAAAAGGATTTTCTTAGAGAAAATTCGTTTTAATGCGGCACCATTAGTTGCATTGACCGAGGTCATTTTTTATCATGCTAAGGCACTTTTGACCGTGTCTTTCTCGAAAGGTCGGTTACCGAATGCTCGATTTTTTACGTAAACGTAAGCGCAACTGGATTATTGTCTTCTTTTTGGGCGTGATTATCGTAACTTTCACGCTCTTCTACGGCGGCAGCAAACTTGGCGAACAACGAGCTTCCGAAGTCGCCGAGGTCAACGGTGAATTGATTAGCCAGCGTGAGTTCGCACTCCATTATGATCGCGAAGTGCAGCGCTACCGCGACTTGTTAAAAGGATCGCTGACACCGGAGATGGTCAAGGCTCTCAACATCAAGGGCAATTTGATCGAAACCTTAATTCAGAAAAAACTCGTGCTCCAGGAGGCGCGCAATCTCGGTTTGACGGTGACTGACGATGATCTAGCGGAGCATCTCGGCAAAATTCCGGAGTTTCAAGTCGGCGGGCGCTTCAACAAAGACCGTTACCTACAGGTTCTGCAAGCCAACCGGCTCATGCCGACGCAATTTGAAGAGGAGCAGCGTGAACAGTTGACGATTCAGCGACTTTATACAGTGATTCTCGATGCCGTGCATGTGACCGATGACGAGGTGCGCGAGCGTTATCGCCTCGAGCAGGAAAAGATCAATCTGAACTATATAAAGCTGGCCGTCAGCGACTTTCTGCCGCAAGTCAAGCTGACCGAGGACGACATCAAGACTCACTATGAACGTAACAAAGAGTCGCTCAAAGAACCTCTCCGAGTACAAGTGGAGTATTTGGTTTACCCCTACGATCAGTTTACGTCTTCGATCGAAGTGAGCGAGCAGGAGATTGAAGAGTACTACAAGGCGAATCTCAAGACAAAATTTCACAAACCCAAGGAAGTTAAAGTTCGCTACATCGCGATGCCGATGAGCGGAACTGGAACCGAGCAGAAAACAGCGGCCCGGATGCGCGCCGAAGCGGTCGTCAAAGAAGCGCGCAGCGGAAAAAATTTCGCCGAGCTGGCCCAGCGCGAGTCCAACGACTCGAGTGCGGCCAAAGGCGGGGATGTCGGTTGGCTGGCGGCGGGACAACTGCCGCCGCCAGTGGAGAAAGTCCTATTCGGCTTAGCCAAGGGCGCGGTCAGCGACCCGGTCGAAACGCCAGCCGGCTTTCAAATCTTTAAGGTCGAAGATATCAGAGAAGAGAAGACCTTGACGCTCAAAGAAGCGACCGCTGAAATCGTCAAAACCTTAAAGACTGAGAAAGCCAAACGGGAAGCAGCGAAGGTGATCGATCGCGAGCGTGAGCAAGCGCTTTCCGGCAGCACTTTCGAGGAATTGGCGCAAACGGGGAAATGGACACTTAAAACCACCGACTTATTTGCTGAGGGTGAGATCGTTCCCGAAATCGGCGATAATCAGGAATTCTATAAGAACGCTTTTGCGCTCAGTGCCAAGCAAACCAGTCCAGTGGTCGAAGGGAAGGACGCTTATTACATGTTGCGTCTGAAGCAGCGCAGGGAACCCACGGTCCCGCCGCTCGATAGCGTCAGAAATAAAATCGAAAAGGGTCTGAGAGAATCGAAGGCTTACGAACTGGCGTTGCAGCGGGGGAACAACCTACTCGATCAATTAAAGCAGTCAAAAGACCTCGCCAAGGTGGCGCAGGAGAACAATTTAAAAATGGAAGAGACCGGCTGGTTCGCGCGCAGCGCCACACAGCTGCCGAAGGTTGGTGAGCTGGCGGAACTAAGAGCTGGGCCACTTACGTTGTCCGAGCAAAGGCGGATTGCGGAAAAGCTCTACACGCAACAAAACGGCCTTTATCTGCTCGCGTTTAAAGCTAGCCAGAACGCCGATATGAACCAATTCGAGAAGGACAGAGAATCGATCAAAAAACAGGCGTTGGCCGAGAGTCGGCAGCGCGTGCTGGCCAAGTTTATGGAAGCGCTCAAGAACAAAGCGGAAATCAGGCTTAACACGGCTTTTCTAGAAGAGAGTTGATGCCGCTGCAAACAAATGGCGTCATCGATCCGACTCGTTGCTTCCGAAAATTACCCGAATGATTTTAACGAACCCTCGAAACACGTAACGGTCTTTAGCCGAGATGTAGGCCTAGAGACCAGGCACAAAGGAAGCGGCTGCGTGATGCTGCAGGGTGCGTGGCGCGCTTGGGCAACATGGCCGGACAGAGATGGCTCAGTCGTGATTTTGCCGGGCATGGTAAAACACAGCCTGCATGGCTCGAGAGCGCAGCGAACTGCCATAACGTACGCACCATCAGGGCAACATTGATGCAAATCATTCTGGTACGCCACGGCGCCACGGACTGGAACCTCCAAGGTCGCTGCCAAGGGTCTTCGGATCGTGATTTAAGCGAAATGGGGGTGCGCCAGGCGGAACAGATCGCTGCGTCGTTTCAGCAAGAGAAGATCCACGTCATCTATTCCAGCAATCTACGTCGCGCCCGCCAAACCGCCGAGGTCATCAGCCGGCCGCACGATTTGCCGGTGTTGATCGAAGACGGCGTCCGTGAGCTCGACCACGGCGAGCTCGAAGGACTGACCTTCAATGAAATCAAAACCAACTACGGCGAATTCCTGTCGCGCTGGCACAGCGAACCGGCTGACATCCATGTTCCCGGGGGGGAGCGGCTCGCCGATGTCGCAGAGCGCGCCTGGAACGGCTTGAATCAGATCATCGAGCGCCATCGTGAGGCGGAACGGATTTTGGTAGTCAGTCACAACTTTCCGATAGTAGGAATCGTTTGCCGGATCAGCGGCACTCATCTGAATCATTTTCGGACCTTTCACCTCGACCCCTGCGGCGTTACCCGCATTGGCCACGATCCAGGCGCTGGTTGGTACATCACTCACGTGAACGGCCAGGAATATCCAAATCCGACGGTCGCGCCACCGCGATGAACCGTTCCGCCCGCATTTTAGCCGGCTTTTTATCGCGCTGACCGTCGTTCCAGCAAAGCGACCGCGAGGAACAGCGCTGCCACCAGCGAATAAGCGATTAAAAATTCCGGCGCGGCGATAAAGCCGAACCGGCTGGTAATGCCTCCGGGGTTGAGTTCGTACGCGTGAATCACGCCGCAAGCGGACAGCAGCGCCGCAACGAGCGACCACATTGCCGCGCAGGCAAACTTGCGGTCAATCAACGCGACGCCAATGGCGGAGAGAATCATCGAGGTAAAAATGAATCCACGCTCCAGCGAGATCATGCCGTGAATCGGCACGCCTTGCTGGCTGAACTTGACCAAACCAACTTCAAAGGCCGACGTTCCGGCCGCCCGCACACCGCTTTCGATCATTAGCAAGCCCCACCCCGCCAGCGCGGGAACGATCCCCAGCGCTACTGCCGGCGCATGCTCCCGCGGCGTTTCTTGGAATGCCTGGGCGACGATGATGATGCCGATGTAGAGCAGAATTCCGATGCCTGCTTCCAAGGGAATGATGCCAAGTACGGACTGAATCGATCCGGTGAGGCAAAGCACGCTGATGAAAACACCGTTCAGGGCGGAATAACCTGAGCGCGCGCCGAGCCGTTTCCAGCCGGGATGACCGATGTAAATCGTCGTGGGGAAGACGCTGCCGAATAGCGCTGCCACGACGGAGCCGATGCCATTGGCCATGAGCGACGGAAACGTTCGGAAGCGATCACCAGCGGCTTCCGCGCTTTCGATGTTTTGCAGGGAACCGACGACGTTGAAAATGCCCATGGGAAAGATAACCGAAAAATAATTCAGAAAAGCCGGATGGCTGAGCGCCTCCCAGAGCGGGCCGCCGGTGAATGCGGGCAAGGACAACGCAGGATGGAACACAATCGCTTCGCTCTTCATAGTGCCGAGCGCCCAACCCAACACCGTCCCGATCGCGATCGCGATCATGCCACCCGGTAAACCCAATGGTAATCGTTGATGCGAGAAGTAGGCGACGAAAATCACCGCCATCGGCACGAGCGCAACCCGCGGTTGGGCGAAGATTTTGAACGTGAAGTCCATCGAGATGAAGGTGATCGCTATACCGGCGAGGGCGGACAAGAGCGCCGCCCGCGGCGTCACCCGGCGCACCGCTTCGGCGACAAAAGCGCAGAGGATTTCGATCACCCCGTTTAGGAAACATGCGACCAAACCGACTTTCCATGCCCACAGCGGATCTTGGGTCTCCTGGACAATCGGCAGCATGATAAAGAATACGAACGCGAACAGGCTGACGGTATTGATGCCGTAGGGGAGTGCGGTGACGTCCTCCCGGCCGGTCTCGCGCGCCAGGCGGCGCGCCTGCCAGGTATAAAAGAAGTTGCCGAGCAAAATTGATATGGCAGCGCCAGGAAGAATCTTGCCGAAAATGTATTCGTCGGGAAGCCGGATCAACTCGCGGCACAAGACGACGATGAGAATCAGCTGGATCACATTATCGATCATCAGGCCGAAAAAGCCGTCAAGATCCTTGCGCACGAACCACGGCGGATTAAACGAGGTTTGGCTCATGAATGGCGCTTTGTTCGCTAGAAAGTCTGGCCGACTGTAGCCGCCTAGATTCTTTTCTGTCAAACAGACTCGCTTGTGCTACTAATGAGTGCGTTATTTAGAGACCATGCGGCTGCGTTACGACCGCGGGCCGACCCTTCCAATCGCGGTCAATGGGTCTGTGCCTTGATGGGCCACCGCCCCATCCTCTCCGTGGTGACAATAACCTAGCGGCTGGGCCTGAAAGTGATCGTTCCG